>NZ_JAELTI010000005.1 GCF_016428755.1 Allobosea sp. ASV33 | reverse complement strand
GGCAAGACCGCCGAGCAGGTTCCAGCCTTGCGCGGCGAGCGCGATGATCAGCGCGAAGACGACGAAGTTCAGCACCGTGTTCGCCTGGACGGCGAAAGGCACGAGCGCGGCGAGCGCGATCAGCGCCAGTGCGGGGCCATAGGCGCGGATCATGCGCGGGCTCCGAACAGGCCGGTCGGCTTCACCAGCAGGACGAGGATGAAGATCAGGAAGATGCCGATCTGGCCGAGGCTTTCGCCGAAGAACAGGCCGCACAGGCTCTCGACGACGCCGATGAAGAGGGCTCCCAGCAGCGCCCCGGGGATCGAGCCCATGCCGCCGAGCACGACGATGGTGAAGGCGACGAGGACGAAGGCGTTGCCGGCGCGCGGGGTGACGTAGAAGGTCGGCATCAGCAGGCAGGCGGCGATGGCGACGCAGGCCGCGCCCAGCCCGAAGGTGACGGCATAGATATGCGCGACGTCGATGCCGGCGAGGGCGGCGCCGGTCTTCTCCTTCGCCACGGCGCGGATCGCTTTGCCGGTATCGGTCGCCGCCAGCAGCAGGCCGAGCAGCAGCGCGACGAGCAGCGCCACGCCGAAGGCCGCGACGCGCGGCAGCGCCAGGAAGGTGAAGCCGAGATCGACCGACTCGAAAGCGTAGGGCACGTCGATCGAGCGCGTATCGGAGCGGAAGAGCGCCAGCATCGCGTTCTCGATGACGATCGAGAGGCCGAGCGTGACCAGCAGGATGTTACGGTCCTCGCCATGGCTCGCCGGCCCGATGACGAAACGCTGCAGCGCGTAGCCGAGCCCGAAGAAGAGCAGGGTGATCGGCAGCAGCGCGACATAAGGATCGATCCCGAGCATCGCCTGCGCCACATAGACGGCGAACATCGCTGCGGTCAGCGTCGCGCCATGGGCAAAGTTGATGATGTGCAGCACGCCGTAGACCAGCGTCAGCCCCAGCGCGATCAGCGCATAGACCGAGCCGGTCATCAGGCCGTTCAGCACGGCGGCGAGGATGATGTCGGGTGCGAACATGCTGTCTTTTCGCTGGGTGACGGGGCCACAGCCTCGGCGTCATGCTCGGCCTTGTGCCGAGCATCCACGTCTTGAACACGACCTTCGGCCACCGAAGGCGTGGATGGTCGGGACGAGCCCGACCATGGCGTTGCCGCTTCTTACGCCGGGCGCGGGAAGACCGGCTTGGCGTCGGCGAAGTCGGACGGGAAGATCACCTTGATGTCGTTGCCCTGGATCTGGGTGTTGACCGGCGCGCCACCCTGGTTCTGGCCGTCGACGAATTTCGTCGGGCCATAGGGCATGATGTGGCCGGCATAGGTCGAGGCGGCCAGCGCCTCGGTGACCTTGGCCTTGTCGGTCGAGCCGGCGCGCTCGATCGCATCGGCCAGCAGGCCGACGCAGGAGTAGTTGAGTGGGATGTTGTAGGTCCAGAACTTGCCGGAGGCCTCGACCTGCTTGCGCAGCGCCTCGGCCACGGGCTTGCGCGGGTCGTGCCAGTGGTTGCAGTCCATCACGAACTGGGCGGCCTCGTTGAACTCCTTGACGAAGCGGTAGTTCGAGGCGGCACCGTTCAGCACCGCATAGATGCCCTTCGGCTTGATGCGCTGCTGCTGCATCGTGCGCGCCAGCAGGGCGAACTCGCCGTAATAGCTCGAGGGGATGACGAGATCGGGGTTCTTCGAGCGGATCTGCAGCGCGATGTTCGACATATCGCGCGCCGGGGTCGGATGGGCGATGGTGTCGAGGATCTCGAAGCCGAGCTTGGGGAGTTCCGCCTGCATCAGCTTGGCGAGGCCGGAGCCGAAGAGACCGTCCTCATGCACCAGCACGACGGTCTTGGCAGGCTTGCCGGACTCTTCGTTCAGCTTGGCGAGGTTGGCGAGCGCGGTCTTGGTGACCATGCCGAAGCCGGGCCCGAAGCGGAAGGTGTTCTTCAGGCCGCGGGTGACGATCGAATCGGCGACGCCGACATCGACGATATAGGGCAGGTCGTAGCGGGCTGCGGCCTGGCTGGCGGCGAGGCAGATCGGCGAGGCGAAGCCGCCGACGATGCCGACCACGCCCTCGGCCTGCATGCGCTCCACTTCTGCGGTGCCGCCTTCCGGCGTCGAGCGCGCATCGCCGAACACCATCTCCAGCTTGGCGCCGCCCATCGACTTGATGCCGCCGGCATCGTTGATCGCCTTGATGGCCGCCTCGGCGCCGATCTGGCCCTGCTGCCCGTCATAGGCGAGCGCGCCGGTGACCGGCTGCAGGATGCCGATCTTCAGGGTTTTCGTCTGCGCGCGCAGCACGCCGGGCATGGCCAAGGCGGTCGCTCCGGCGGCGGTGCCTGCCAATACGGCGCGGCGTGAGATCTCGGTCTTCATGGTCATGTCGTTCTCCTCTGTCTGATGCCCGGTCTGGTGCCGGGTTGGTCGTTCACGGATCCGGTCTTCGAAAAGCTTGTCGCGTCTCAGGCGGCCCCCACGGCGGTTGGGACTGCGTCTGCGGATTCCGCGGTACGGGCAGGGGCGGGCGACCAGCGCCTCTCGCCGGCATCGCCCGCGCGGTGCAGTTCCATCTGAAAGGAGTAGCGGTCCGGCCGGTAGAGCGCGTGCAGATGCTCGACGCCGCGCCCGTCCGGCCCGAAGACCACGCGCGTCAGCGAGAGTAGGGGTGAGCCGATCTCGAGCCCCAGCGCCTCGGCGACGTCCGGGCTCGCCAGCGTCGCGCTGATCGTTTGCGAGGCTCGCTCGACCGCCGCCCCGGACCGCTCGAGCAACGACAGCAGCGGCACGCTGGCGAGGTCGCTCTCGGAATAGGTCAGGCCGATCCGCTCGGGCACATGGGTGGTGAGGTAGGAGAAGGGCTGGCCATCGATGAGGCGCACGCGCACGGAGCGCTGCGTCCGCTCGCCGGCCGCGAGCCCAAGGGAATGGGCGACCGCTTCCGGCGGATGGACATAGGAGAAGGAGAGCAGATGCACCCCGGTGCGCCGCCCCATCTCGACGAGATGGGTCAGCATGTTCGCGAAGTCGGCGACGATCGGCTTGGGGGCCTCCGGCTCGCGGACGAAGGTGCCTGCACCCACGCGACGGTCGATCAACCCATCGGATGCGAGACTGTCCAGCGCGCGGCGCACGGTGACCCGCGAGACGCCGTGTTCCAGCGCCAGGGCCGGCTCGCTCGCCAGGCGCGAGCCGGGGGCGATCTCGCCGCTGGCGATGCGCTCGCGCAGCAGCAGCGCCAGCCGCCTTGCCTTCAGTGGTTCGAGCGAAACGTCCAAGCGCCACCCCTGCTGCGCATCGATTGACTGCCAAGTCGGACAGGTAGTTGTATAGCGTATAGGACAACTGACTTGCGTCAAGTCGGTTTCGCGCTATGTTTTTGCCGAGCGGAGGGCGCGATGGTGAGATCGGCAGGCAACGGAAAGGCAAGGAGCGGGCCGCGGACCCTGTTCGACAAGCTCTGGGCCGATCACGTCGTGGTCGAGCGCCCCTCCGGCGATGCGCTGCTCTGGATCGACCGGCATTTCGTGCACGAGGGCTCGTTCCACGCGTTCAACCAGCTTAAGGCGCGGGGCGGCAGGGTGGCGGAGCCCGGCCTGACTTTCGGCGTCGCCGACCATTACGTGCCGACGCGCGACCGCGACCATGTCGGCAATCCCGAGATCGCGCGAATGATCGACGATCTCGACGCCAACACCGCCCGGCATGGCATCGAGCTCTTCGGCATGCGGGATCCGCGCCAGGGCATCGTCCATGTCGTCGGGCCGGAGCAGGGCCTGACCCTGCCGGGGCTGACGATGGTCTGCGGCGACAGCCACACGTCCACCCACGGCGCCTTCGGCGCCTATGCCTTCGGTATCGGCGCTTCCGAAGTCGCGCATGTGCTGATGACGCAGACGCTCTGGCAGAAGAAGCCCCGGCGCATGCGCATCACCATCGACGGGACGCCGATCGCGGGCGTCGGCGCCAAGGACTTCATCCTTTCCATCATCGCGGCGATCGGCGCGGACGGAGCGCGCGGCCATGCCGTCGAATATGCCGGGGCGGCGGTGCGCTCCCTGTCGATGGCCGGGCGCATGACCATGTGCAACATGTCGATCGAGGCCGGCGCACGCTGCGGCATGATCGCGCCGGACGAGACGACGTTCCGCTGGATCGAGGGGCGGCCCTTCGCGCCGAAAGGCGCGCTGCTGGAGCAGGCCGCCGAGAGCTGGCGCCGTTTGCCGAGCGACGCCGACGCCGAGTTCGACCGCGAGATTTCGCTGGATGCGAGCCGGATCGCCCCGGTCGTGACCTGGGGAACGAGCCCCGAGGATGCGCTGCCGATCGACGGCACCGTGCCCGATCCGTCGCGCGAGGCGGATGAGGGGCGGGCGGCGGCGATCCGTGACGCGCTCGCCTATATGGGCCTCAGCGCCGGGCAGAAACTCTCCGGCATCGCGATCGACCGCGTCTTCATCGGCTCCTGCACCAATGCGCGCATCGAGGATCTCCGCGCGGCTGCGAGCGTGCTGGCGGGGCGCAAGGCGAAGGTGCCGGGCCTGGTTTCGCCGGGCTCGGCGCAGGTGAAGCGTCAGGCCGAGGAAGAAGGGCTCGACCGCATCTTCGTCGAGGCGGGGCTGGACTGGGTCGAATCCGGCTGCTCGATGTGCGTGGGCATGAATGGCGACAGCGTTCCGGCCGGCGAGCGCTGTGCCTCCACCACCAACCGGAATTTCCGCGGCCGGCAGGGGCCGGGCGCGCGCACGCACCTGATGTCGCCCGCCATGGCCGCCGCCGCCGCGGTCGCCGGCAGCCTGGCCGATGTCCGCCCGATGCTGGAGGGTCGCTCGTGAAGCCGCTTGTCCAGGTCGCCGGCCATGCCTGCGCGCTCGGCCTCGCCAATGTCGATACCGACCAGCTGATTCCCGCCCGCTTCATGAAGCGGCCGCGCTCGGAAGGCTATGGCGATTTCCTGATGCATGATCTGCGACGGGACGAGGAAGGTGCGGAGAAGCCGGGCTTTCCACTCAATCGCGAGCCCGGCCGTTCGGCTTCGATCCTGGTGGCGCGCCGCAACTTCGGCTCCGGTTCGTCACGCGAGGCCGCGGTCTATGCCTTGGCCGATCACGGCATCCGCGTCATCCTGGCGCCGACCTATGGCGACATCTTTGCCTCGAACGCTGTAAAGAACGGTCTGTTACCGGCTGTCCTCGGCGAGGAGGAGATCGAGGAATTGCTCGCAGCTCTGGCCGCCGTGCCGGAGCAGCACGTGGCCGTCGATCTGACGACCTGCACCGTGTCGTGGGGGAACCGCGCCGTCCCGTTCCAAATCGACACCGTCTGGCGCGAGCAATTGCTGAACGGTTGGGACGACATCGACGTGACGCGCTCTTTCTCGAACGAGATCGCACGTTTCAGGACGGCCACCGAGCGCGAACGCCCCTGGATGAAGCGCGGCCGCGATCCCGGAGCCTGATCGCGATCGACCATCGTCGGCCACCAGCCAAGTCGAACGCCGACGCGATCCGTGCGATCCAGTAGGACGGCCACTCGGCTCGATGGAAGGACGGGTCCGCTCGCGGCGTCTCGGTCATCGCCGCGCGATTATCGCAAGACCGCGGGGTGCGGCCGCTATAAAATCGGACCGGATATCGATCAAGGCCGTATCGGTGATGAGCCTTCCCCTTGGGGACCAGCGCAAATCGAGAGCATCGGCGATCGCCGGAAGGCATCCGGCGTCATCCCCTCGATCGCCCTGAAGGTCCGGATGAGATGGGGCAGGTCGCAGAAGCCGGTATCGGCCGCGACCTGCGTCGCCGATCGCCGGGTCGTCCTGAGCAGGTGCTTGGCCTGGCCGATCCGGATCAGCCGGTCCGCTTCGAGCGGTGTCATGGCCAGCGCCGCGCGAAAATGCCGTTCGAGCTTGCGCCGGCCGACGCCGAGCTGCGCCACGAGGCGCCCGATCGCAAGCGGGGCGTCGATTGATTGCTGCATCAGGAGCAGCGCCTTCCGTACCAGCGGATCATCGGCGACGAGCGCGAGCGGCATGCCCGGCTGCGGCTCCTCCGCCGCCATGGCCTCGTCGATGATCATGATATGCAGGCTCTTCGCAGCCCGCGCCCGGCCGAGATGGCGCTCGACGATGAAGGCCGCGAGATGCGCCGACGACACGCCGCCCGAGCAGGTCAGCCGGTCGCGATCGACCACGAAGATCTGGTCGGAGACGGGTTTCAGCCCGTCGAAGCGCTCCAGGAAATCGGCATGGTGGAACCAGCTCACGCAGGCGCGATAGCCCTGCATCAGGCCGGTCCTGTGCAGGATGAAGGTGCCGGTGCAGACGCCGACCAGCGGCACCCCGGCCGCGGCCGCGCGCTGGAGAAAAGTCACCGTATCCGGGTGCAGGTTTTCGATCTCGTCGACCAGCCCGCCGACGACGACGAGATAGTCGAAGCGTGCGGGGTCGCCGAGCCGTTCCTCCGGCTGGACGGCGACGCCGCAGCTCGACGCGATCGCCTCCATCGTCGGCGACAGCACGCGCCATGAACAGAGGATCGGCCGCGAGCGGTCGCCTTCATCCGCCGACAGGCGCAGCACGTCGACGAAATTCGCGAAGGCGCAGAGCGTGAACCGGCGCGCCAGGATGAAACCGACCTTGAGCGTCGCCATGGCGCCTCCTTGTCGCAAGCATACAGCATGGATGACGAATCCATGCAGTTGAAATGCGCGTCGTTCCGGCATTGCTACCCTGAGCAATCCGGGAGGCCGGCATGACGCATTTCTCCTTCGCCGAGATCCTCAAGGGCGCGCTGACCGGCCAGAAGAACTGGACGCCGCAATGGCCCGATGCCCAGCCCAAGGCAGCCTATGACGCGATCATCGTCGGGGCTGGCGGGCACGGGCTCGCCGCAGCCTATTACCTCGCCAAGGAGCATGGGATCACCAATGTCGCGGTGATCGATAAGGGCTGGCTCGGCGGCGGCAATACCGGCCGCAACACCACGATCATCCGCTCGAATTACCTCTATGACGAGAGCGTGCGGCTCTACGATCACGCGCTCGATCTCTGGGAGAACCTCTCGCAGGAGCTGAATTACAACGTCATGTACTCGAAGCGCGGCGTGATGATGCTGGCGCATAATGTCCACGACGTTCAATCCGCCCAGCGGCACATCCATTCCAACCGCTTGAACGGCGTCGACAATGCCTGGCTGACGGTTGAGGAGGCGAAGCGCTTCTGCCCGCCGCTCGATATCTCGCCCACGGCCCGCTACCCGGTGCTCGGCGCCGCCTTGCAACGCCGCGCCGGTGTCGCCCGCCATGACGCCGTCGCCTGGGGCTATGCCCGCGGCGCGGCGGCGCGCGGCGTGGACATCATCCAGAACTGCCCGGTGACGGCGATCCGCCGCGGGCCGGACGGCCGCGTCAGCGGGGTCGAAACGCCGAAGGGTTTCATAGCCGCCAAGAAGGTCGCGGTGTCCGCCGCCGGCCATACCTCGGTCGTGATGGAAACCGCGGGTATCCGCCTGCCGCTCGAATCCTATCCGCTGCAGGCGCTGGTCTCCGAGCCGGTCAAGCCGATCCTGCCCTGCGTCGTCATGTCGAACTCGGTGCACGCCTATATCAGCCAGTCCGACAAGGGCGAGCTCGTCATCGGCTCCGGCACAGACCAATATGTCAGCTATTCCCAGCGCGGCGGCTTGCCGCTGATCGAGCACACGCTGGCGGCGATCTGCGAAATCTTCCCGCTCTTCCGGCGCATGCGGATGCTCAGGAAATGGGGCGGCATCGTCGACGTGACGCCGGACCGCTCGCCCATCCTCGGCAAGACTCCCGTGCCCGGGCTCTATGTGAATTGCGGCTGGGGCACCGGCGGCTTCAAAGCGACCCCGGGCTCGGGCCATGTCTTCGCCCACACCATCGCCCGCGACGAGCCGCATCCCATCAATGCACCCTTCACGCTGGAACGCTTCACCACCGGCCGGCTGATCGACGAGGCGGCCGCGGCCGCCGTCGCGCACTAAGGTTCCGCCATGCTGCTGATCCGCTGCCCCTATTGCGAGCAGGACCTGCCCGAGCTCGAATTCGCTTACGCCGGCGAGGCCCATATCGCCCGCCCGCAGGACCCGTCGTCTGTGAGCGACGAGGAATGGCGCGACTTCCTCTTCATCCGTTCGAACCCGCGCGGCGTCCATGTCGAGCGCTGGCGCCATGTCAACGGTTGCGCCCGTTTCTTCAACGCGGCGCGCGAGACCGTCTCCGACCGCTTCCTCGCGACCTACAAGGCAGGCGAGCCCCGGCCCGATATCGCCAGCCTGTCGGGGGAGGCCCGATGACCAGCCATCGCCTCCCGAACCGCGGTCGCGTCGATCACGCCAGGCCCGTCCGCTTCAGCTTCGACGGCAGGAGCTATCAGGGGCTGGCCGGCGACACGCTCGCCTCGGCGCTGCTTGCCAATGGCGTCCATCTGATGGGGCGCTCCTTCAAGTACCACCGCCCGCGCGGCGTGGTCTCCGCCGGCTCGGACGAGCCTAACGCGCTGATGGGCACGAGCCGCGGCCCCCGCCGTTTCGAACCGAATACCCGCGCCACCATTCAGGAGCTGCGCGACGGCCTCGAAGCGACCAGCCAGAACCGCTGGCCCTCGCTCGCCTTCGACTTCGGAGCGATCAACGATCGCCTGGGTTCGCTTTTCTCCGCAGGCTTTTACTACAAGACCTTCATGTGGCCGCGTGCCTTCTGGGACCGCGTCTACGAGCCCGTCATCCGCAAGGCGGCCGGCCTCGGCGTCTCGCCGAGCGAACCCGACGCGGATCGCTATGCCAGTCGCTTCGCTCATGTCGAGGTGCTCGTCGTCGGCGCCGGTCCCGCCGGCCTTGCCGCCGCACTCGCCGCCGGCCGTTGCGGCGCCTCGGTCATGCTCGTCGACGAGACGGCCGAGCCCGGCGGCAGCCTGTTGTCCGAGCCCTCGGTGACGATCGACGGCCGGCCGGCCTGGGACTGGCTGGCAGCGATCCTGGCGGAACTGGCGGCGCTGCCGAATGTCACGATCATGCCCCGCACGACCGCGATCGGCTATTACCACCAGAACCTGATCGGCCTGGCCCAACGCCTGACCGACCACCTGGCCGCCCCGCCCGAGGGCGCGCCGCGGGAACGCCTCTGGCGCGTCCGTGCCGGCCAGGTCGTGCTCGCCCAGGGTGCGCTGGAAAAGCCGCTCGTCTTCGACGGCAACGACCGCCCCGGCGTGATGCTGGCCGGCGCCGCACAGACCTATCTCAATCGCTATAGCGTCAAGATCGGCGATCGCCCGGCCATCGTCACCACCCATGACTCGGCCTGGTTCGCGGCCTTCGATCTCGCGGAGGCCGGCGTCAAGCCGGCCGCTATCGTCGATCTGCGCGCCAGCGTCGACCCCGCCCTTGCAGCCCGCGCGCGGGCTCTCGGCATCGAGGTTCTGCCTGGCCACACCGTTACAGGCACGTCGGGGCGCCTGCGGGTCCAATCGCTGCGGGTCAACCGGATCGAGAACGGCAAGGTGGGCGCTGCCCGCGAGATTGCCTGCGACGCCGTGCTGATGTGCGGAGGCTGGACGCCCAGCCTGCACCTCTTCAGCCATACAAGGGGCAGCCTGACCTGGGACGGCGAGCTCAAGGCGTTCCTGCCGGGCGAGAAGACCGAGGCCGTCCAGATCGCGGGCGCCGGGCGCGGCCTCTGGGGCATCGCCGCCGCGCTCGACGATGGCGCCTCTGCCGGCGCCGCAGCCGCCCGTGTCGCTGGTCATGATGCGACGGCGCAAGGCCATGCTGTCACGGTCGACCGGACCGGCTCCGGCATCACCTGCAAGGAGCTCCCGACCGACCGCGACCCGGCTCGCGCCAAGGCCTTCATCGATTTCCAGAACGACGTCACCGCCAAGGACATCCGCCTCGCGGTCCGTGAGGGCATGCGCTCGATCGAGCACGTCAAGCGCTACACCACCAACGGCATGGCGACCGACCAGGGCAAGATGTCGAACCTCAACGGCCTGATGATCGCCGCCGATGCGCTGGGCCAAGAGGCGCCGCAGGTCGGCCTGACCACCTTCCGTCCGCCCTATACGCCGACGAGTTTCGGCACCTTGGCCGGCTATCATCAGGCCGCGACCTTCGAGGTCACGCGCAAGACGCCGATCGATCCCTGGGCGCAGGCGCAAGGCGCAGTCTTCGAACCCGTCGCCCTGTGGCGCCGCGCCTGGTACTTCCCGAAGCCGGGTGAAGACAGGCACGCCGCCGTCAACCGGGAATGCCGCGCGGTTCGGACCGCCGTCGGCATCTTCGACGCCTCGACGCTGGGCAAGATCGAGGTGGTCGGTCCGGATGCCGTCACCTTCCTGGAGCGGATGTATACCAATCCGTGGGCGAAGCTCGGGATCGGGCGCTGTCGCTACGGACTGCTGCTCGGCGAGGACGGCTTCATCCGCGACGACGGCGTCATCGGCCGGCTGTCCGAGGGCCGCTTCCACGTCACCACCACCACCGGCGGCGCCGCCCGCGTGCTCAATATGATGGAGGACTATCTCCAGACCGAATGGCCGGAGCTCAAAGTCTGGCTCACCTCGACCACCGAGCAATGGGCGGTCATCGCCTTGCAGGGGCCGAATGCGCGCAAGCTCCTCGCGCCCTTCGTCGAGGGCCTCGATGTCTCCGAGGCCGCGTTCCCGCATATGTCTGTGGCCGAATGCACGGTTGCCGGCCTGCCGGCCCGGCTGTTCCGGGTGTCCTTTACCGGCGAGCTCGGCTTCGAGATCAACGTCCCCGCCCGCCATGGCCGCGCCCTCTGGGAGAAGCTGATGGCGGCCGGCCAGCCATATGGCATCACGCCCTACGGCACCGAGGCGATGCATGTGCTGCGGGCCGAGAAGGGCTACATCATCGTCGGCCAGGACACCGATGGCACGCTGACCCCGGACGATGCCGGCCTGAGCTGGGCGATCGGCAAGGCCAAGCCCGATTTCGTTGGCAAGCGCTCGCTCGCGCGCCCCGACATGGTCGCGAAGGGCCGCAAGCAGCTCGTCGGCCTGCTGACCGACGATCCGAAGACCGTATTGGAGGAAGGGGCCCAGATCGTCGCCGATCCCCACCAGCCGAAGCCGATGACCATGCTCGGCCATGTCACCTCCGCCTATTGGAGCGAGGCGCTCGGCCGCTCGATCGCCATGGCGGTCATTGCCGACGGCCGCGCCCGCGATGGCGAGACGCTGCACATCCCGATGCCGGACCGGGCGATCCCCGTTCGTGTGGTCAGGAGCACCGTCTTCTACGATCCCGAAGGCGCCCGCCTGAGCCTGCGGGAGGAAACGCCATGAGTCTCACGACCGCTCCGGCGGTGATCACAGAGCCGGCATCCACCACGCGGATTTCGCTGCGCATCATCGATCCTGCTGCCGTCGGTGCAGGCCTCGGCCTTGCTTTTCCCACGAAGATCGGCGCGCGCACCGTTGCCGGTGCCCGATCCGTCTTGTGCCTCGGTCCCGACGAGTGGCTCGTCCAGGCGCCGGAGCGGGAGGGCGAAGCGATGACCGAAGCTCTCGCCGCGATCGGCACGACGCTGCCGCTCAGCGCCGTCGACATCTCCGATCGCGAGATCACGCTGGCGCTTTCCGGCCCCGCCGTCCTCGATCTCCTTGCCATCGGCTGCCCGCGCGATCTCGCACAGCTTCCGGTCGGTTCAGGCTGCCGCACGCTGTTCGATACGGTGCAGGTCGTGCTGACCCGCGAGGCGCCGGATCGCTTCCACCTGACGGTCTGGCGTTCCTTCGCGCCGCATCTTCAGGCGCTTCTGGACATCGCCCTGCGCGAGCTCGCCACCGGTCTTTGAACGCGGAGCCGCCGGCGTGTCATCGGCGTGCGCTGGAGCGAGCCGGCAATCGCTCCGACCGCGGCGGATGGCCGAAGCGCGCCCTGTAGCGGCGGGAGAAATGGCTGGCGCTGGCGAAGCCGCAGGCCAGCGCGACCTCCAGCACCGACAGGCTGGTCTGCCGCAGCAGGTCGCGCCCCCGGTCGAGCCGCAGAGCAAGATAATGCTCGCCAAGCGATCGCCCGAGATGCTGGCGGAACAGGCGTTCGAGCTGGCGCAGCGATATGTCGGCCAGCCGGGCGAGGGCTTCGCGGGGTTCCGGGTTCTCCAGCGTCTGTTCCATCCGGCCGATGACCCGCAGCAGCGGCTCATGCGCGATGCCCAGCCGCGCACGCAGCTTCATGCGCTGGGGATCGGTGCCCTCCCGGACCTGGGTCTGCAGGAACCATTCGCTGACGGCGAGCGCGAGGCCGCTGCCATGCTCGCGGGCGATCAAGGCATGCATCATGTCGAGCGGGGCGGTGCCGCCGCTGCAGGTCAGCCGGTCGCGGTCGATCTCGTAGAGCGAGCGGCGCAGGTCGAGATCGGGATACTCCTCAAGAAAGGCCTCCGCGTGCTCCCAGTGGATCGTGAATCGGTAGCCGGTCAGCACATTGGCCCGCGCCAGGACGTAAGGCCCGCCCGAGACGCCGCCGATCCGGACACCGCGCCGGGCCTGCTGCCGCAGCCAGGAGAAGGTCGGCGGGTGCTGGAAGAGCGCCGGGTTGCCGCCGGCGCAGACGAGGAGGTAGTCGAGCCGAAGCTCCGCGCCGGCCGCAGCATCCGCAGCGATGGCGACGCCGTTCGAGGCCTTTGCCGGGTTTCCGTCGATCGAGACATGGCTCCAGCGATAGAGTTCGCGGCCTGACAGGATATTGGCGGCCCGCAACGGCTCGATCGACGAAGCGTAGGGCAGCAGCGCGAAATCGGGGATCAGCAGGAAGCCGACATGGGTCGGCGCGCTATTGTCGCTATCAGGCACGTTCGTGTCGCTATCGAGCATGTCGCCGAGCCTATGTCGGTCAAACTCCGACTGACAAGCCCGACCGGATTCCCCGATGCGCTATTCCGTCTTCTCGCTGCTCGCCCAGGCGTTCCAGGGCCATAAGGGCTGGACGCCCGTCTGGCGCGATCCGGCCCCCAAGGCCGAATACGACGTCGTGATCATCGGCGGCGGCGGGCACGGCCTCGCGACGGCGCATTACCTTGCCAGCCGGCACGACATCACCAAGGTCGCAGTGCTGGAGAAGGGCTATCTCGGTTCCGGCAATGTCGGCCGCAACACCACGATCATCCGCTCGAACTACCTCCTGCCCGGCAACACGCCCTTCTACGAACTGTCGATGAAGCTCTGGGAGGGCCTTGAGGAGGACCTGAACTACAACGCCATGGTCAGCCAGCGCGGCGTGATCAATCTCTACCATTCCGACGGGCAGCGCGACGCCTATGCCCGGCGGGGCAATGCGATGCGGCTCGCCGGCGTCGATTCCGAGCTGCTCGGCCGCGAGCAGGTTAGGGCGATGCTGCCCTATTTCGATTACGACAACGCCCGCTTTCCGATCCAGGGCGGGCTGTTGCAGAAGCGCGGCGGCACGGCGCGTCACGACGCGGTCGCCTGGGGCTATGCCCGCGCCGCCGACAGCCGCGGCGTCGACCTGATCCAGAACTGCGAGGTCACCGGCATCACCATCGTCAATGGCCGCGCCGTCGGCGTCGAGACCTCGCGCGGGCCGATCCGGGCGAAGAAGATCGCCATGGCCGTCGCCGGCAATTCGTCGCGGGTGGCGGCGATGGCCGGCCTGCGCCTGCCGATCGAAAGCCATGTGCTCCAGGCCTTCGTCTCCGAGGGCCTCAAGCCGCTGATCGACACCGTCGTCACCTTCGGCGCCGGGCATTTCTACATCAGCCAGTCGGACAAGGGCGGGCTCGTCTTCGGCGGCGATATCGACGGCTACAATTCCTACGCACAGCGCGGCAACCTGCCGGTGATCGAGGATGTGATGGAAGCCGGGATGGGGCTCTGGCCCGGGCTCGGACGGGTGCGGATGCTGCGCCACTGGGGCGGCATCATGGACATGTCGATGGACGGCTCCCCGATCATCGACGTCACCCCGGTCGACGGGCTCTATCTCAATTCCGGCTGGTGCTATGGCGGCTTCAAGGCGACGCCGGCCTCCGGCTTCTGCTTCGCCCATCTGATCGCGACGGGAGCGCCGCACCCGGTCGCGAGCGCCTACCGGCTCGATCGCTTCGCCACCGGGCACCTGATCGACGAAAAGGGCGCCGGCGCCCAGCCGAACCTGCATTGAGATGACAAGCCGTGCTCGCCATCCCTGTCATGGTCGGGCTTGTCCCGACCATCCACGTCTTCCGCTATCGAAAGCGGTGTTCAAGACGTGGATGCTCGCCACAGGGGCGAGCATGACGGCAGCGCTGCGCCGCACTCAGACAATCGTGGAAGCCTGACCATGCGCATCACCTGTCCCCATTGCGGCGCGCGCGACGCCCAGGAATTCACCTATCTCGGCGCCGCCGATCCGCAGCGGCCTGATGGCATGGCCGCGACCGAAGCCGCGATGTTCGACTATGTCTATCTGCGCGAAAACCCGGCCGGCCCGCATCGCGAGCTCTGGTATCACGGCGCCGGCTGCCATGCCTGGCTGGTCGTGACCCGCGACACACGCACCCATGCGATCAGCGCGGTCGAACCCGCGAAGAATCGCAAGGCGGGAGCGGCGGCATGAGCGGCCAGCCTTTCCGCCTCGCCTCCGGCGGCCTGATCGACCGCGCCCAGGCGTTGGATTTCAGCTTCGACGGCAAGTCCTATCGCGGCTTTGCCGGCGACACGCTGGCCTCGGCACTGCTCGCCAATGGCGTGCGCCTCGTCGGCCGCTCCTTCAAATACCATCGCCCGCGCGGGGTCCTCTCGGCCGGGCCGGAGGAACCGAACGCGCTGGTCGAATTGCGCAGCGGCGCCCGCCGCGAGCCGAACACGCGCGCCACCGTCGTCGAGCTGTTCGACGGGCTCGAAGCCGCCAGCCAGAACCGCTGGCCTTCGCTGGCCTTCGATTTGCTCTCGCTGAACGGGCTGCTCTCGCCGGCGCTGGTGGCTGGCTTCTACTACAAGACCTTCATGTGGCCGGCGGCCTTTTGGGAGAAGCTCTACGAGCCCCTGATCCGCCGCGCTGCTGGCCTCGGCCGCGCGGCCGGCCTGGAAGACCCGGACCATTACGACAAGGCCTTCGCCTTCTGCGACATGCTGGTGATCGGCGGTGGCCCCACCGGGCTGGCTGCCGCACTCGCAGCGGGCCGCAGCGGCGCCCGCGTCATCCTCTGCGACGAGGACTTCCGGCTGGGCGGACGCCTGCTCGCCGAAAAGCGCGAGATCGACGGCAAGCCGGCCGCCGAATGGCTGGCTGCGGCGCTGGCCGAGCTCGAAAGCCTGCCGGAGGTGCGGATCATGCCCCGCACCACGATCTTCGGGCTCTACGACCACGGCATCTACGGCGCAGTCGAGCGCGTCGGCGACCATCTTCCGGAGCCTGCGCCGCGCCAGCCGCGACAGCGCGGCTGGCGCATCTATGCCAAGCGCGCGATCCTCGCCGCGGGCGCCCTGGAACGGCCGGTCGTCTTCCCCGGAAACGACACGCCCGGCGTCATGCTGGCCGGCGCCGTGCGCACTTACGTCAACCGCTACGGCGTTCTGCCGGGCCGCGAGACCGTGCTGTTCACGGCCGGCGACGACGGCTGGGCGACGGCCCGCGACATCGCCGCTGCCGGCGGCAAGGTCGCGGCCATTGTCGATGCTCGCTCCGATGCCGATCCGGTGCGCAAAGGGCTGGCCGACAAGCTCGGCGCGAGGCTTTTCGTGGGCGGTGTCATCGAAGGCGCGTCCGGTGGCCGCCAACTCGCCGGAGTCACCATCCGTGATGCCTCGGGAGCGACGAGCAGCGTCACCTGTGATCTGCTCGCGGTATCCAACGGTTGGAACCCGACCCTGCACCTGACCTCGCACCAGAACGGCAAGCCGGTCTGGGACGATGACCTGCACTGCTTCGTGCCGGGCACCTTGCCGGCGGGGCTCTCGGTCGCCGGCAGCGCGGCCGGACGCTTCACCCTGGCGCAGGCACTGGAGGACGGTGCGCGCCTTGGCCGCGAGGCCGTGGCCGAAGCCGGCCTGACGCCCGCCGGTGCAGAGCCGGTGCCGGCAACCGATCCCGAGACGGCCGCGCTGCAGCCGGTCTGGCGGGTGAAAGGCGCGAAGGGCAAGGCCTTCGTCGATTACCAAAACGACGTCACCGACAAGGATGTCGAGTTGGCGGCGCGCGAGGGTTTCCGGCCGGTCGAGCATCTCAAGCGCTACACCACGCTCGGGATGGCGACCGACCAGGGCAAGACCTCGAACCTCGCCGGCCTCGCCATCATGGCCGAGCAGACCGGAAAAACCATCCCGCAGACGGGCAGCACGACCTTCCGCCCCCCCTATACGCCGGTGGCGATCGGCGCGCTCGCCGGCCATCACCGCGGCAAGGATTTCCGCCTGACGCGGCTCGCGCCGACCCATGGTTGGTCGAAGGAGCAGGGCGCCGTCTTCATCGAGTCCGGCCCATGGCTGCGGGCGCAGTATTATCCAAAACCCGGCGAAAGCGACTGGCTGACCACCGTCAATCGCGAAGTTCTCGCCGTCCGCAGCGGCGTCGGCATCTGTGACGTCTCGACGCTCGGCAAGATCGATATCCAGGGCGCAGATGCCGCCGAATTCCTGGAACGCGTCTACACCAATGGCTGGAAGGCCCTGCCGGTCGGCAAGGCGCGCTACGGGCTGATGCTGCGCGAGGACGGCTTCGTCATGGATGACGGCACCACCTCCGGCCTCGGCGAGAGCCATTTCCTGATGACGACCACCACCGCCAATGCCGGCAAGGTGATGCAGCATCTGGAATTCTGCCATCAGGTTCTCTGGCCCGAATTCGATGTCCGCATGGTCTCGGTTTCCGAGCAATGGGCGCAGGCCTCGATCGCCGGGCCGAAGGCGCGCGAGACGCTGCGCGGCGTGCTCGATCCCGAACACGACATCTCGAACGAGGCCTTTCCCTATCTCGCGGCGCGCGCCGTCACGGTCGGCGGCGGCATTCCGGCGCGTCTCTTCCGCATCTCCTTCTCGGGCGAACTGGCTTATGAATTAGCCGTTCCCGCCGGCTACGGCGACGCGATGATGCGCGCCCTGATGCGGGCGGGCGCGCCATTCGGCATCACGCCCTATGGCATCGAAGCGCTCGGCGTGATGCGCGTCGAGAAGGGCCATGTCGCCGGCAACGAGCTCAACGGCCAGACCACGGCGCGCGATCTCGGCCTCGGCAAGATGATGTCTTCGAAGAAGGACTATATCGGCCGCCTGATGGCGCAGCGTGCGGCGCTCGCCGAGAAGGACCGGCCGTCCTTCGTCGGGTTCAAGCCGGTCGATCCCGCGCAGCGCCTGCGCGCAGGTGCGCATTTCATCGGCATCGGCCAGGCGGCGGCGATGGAGAACGACGAGGGGTACATGACCTCGGTCGCCTATTCCCCGCATCTGAAGCACTGGATGGGGCTCGGCCTCATCAAGGGAGGCGCCGCCCGGATCGGCGAGCGCGTTCGCGCTTACGATCCCGTCCGCAACGGCGACATCGTCGTCGAGATCTGCTCGCCTGTCTTCGTCGACCCGGAAGGAGCCCGCCTCCATGGCTGAGACCGCGATCTCATGGGCCCCGCGCAGCGCCTGGGCCGGCATCGCGCAGGCCGGGTCCTTCGGCGCGAGTGGAGAGGCGGGCGTCACAGCGACACTGCTCGACGGTTTCGGCCTCGCGACCCTGATCGCCGGGCCGCACGCGACGGCGGCCCTGTCGCGGCTCGTCGAGGTGAAGCTCGGCCTTGCACTGCCGCGGGCGCCGAAGATCGTGTCGGGCGCAACGCATGACGCGATCTGGGTCGGGCCGGAGCAATGGCTGCTGCGTGCCGCCTCGCGCGACGGCTTCCAGCCGCTGCTCGCCGAACTCGCCCCTCACGCGGCCGTCAGCGACCAGAGCGATGCGCGTGCCGCCCTGAGGCTATCGGGCCGGCGCGTCCGCGACATGCTGGCCAAGGGGGTGATGCTCGATCTCCATCCCGCGGCCTTCGCGGTGGGCGACGCCGCCGCGACGATCATCGCCTATATCGGCGTGCAGCTCGGGCGGCTCCCCGATGGACCGGACGGAGCCGTTTTCGAGATCATGCTGCCGCGCAGCATGGCGGGCAGCTTCTGGTCCTGGTTCGCGGCCTCCGCTGCCGAGTTTGGCTGCGCGGTATCGGTGGCTTAGCGGCGTCGGCGACCGAAGCGCTTCTCAGCTCTCGAAATAGACGGTGTTGCGCCCGCCGATCACGATATCCCAGTGATAGAGCGCCTCGTCGTTCGGGCCGCGGCCAACGGGCTTGCCGAAATGCCGGTCCTGCGCCGCGCCGAGCAGGATGAACATCGGATCGCGGACGAGATGCGGGTCGCCCTCGAAATACATCTGGGCGATCAGCCGGGCCGAGCCGCCGCGGATCGAGACATGGACATGGGCCGGCCGCCAGCGGTCGATATCGGGCCGCGCGAGATAGGAGCCCGGCCGGATCGTGCGGAAGCGATAGCGCCCCGCTTCGTCGGTCATAGTCCGGCCGAAGCCGAGGAAATTCGGGTCGAGCCGCTCGCGCACCGGGTCCTTCACATGGGTATAGCGCCCCCATCTGTTGGCGTTCCAGATCTCGACCAGCGTGTGGCGCACCGGCCGGCCGAACTCGTCGAGCACGCGCCCGGAAATCTCCAGCACCTCTCCCTCGGCCTGCGGCCTTCCCGGCGCGATGCGCGTGAGGTCGTTCTCGCCGAGCTTGAGCCCGGGCAGGTCGCCGACCCAGGGCACGAAGCTTGGCCGCGCCGCCTCCGGGATCAGATGCAGGCGTTCGCTCGGCACGCGCCGCTCGGCCGCCCCGTCGGTGGGGCCCGGCAGCATCAGGCGTCCGCGGTTCATGATCATGGCCATCCTCCGCCCATCGTCAGCTGGAAAGATCGTCGAAGAAGGGCGTCTCGCCCGGACCGCGCATGACGATCGCGATCTCGTAGACCGTGAAGCCGTCGTTCGATGGTCCGGTCCGCTTCGCGACCAGCCGCTCGCGCAGTTCGGGTGGCAGGCTCGTCAGCAGCGGATCGCTCGCATTCGCCTCGGCCTCGTCGTCGAAGAAGACCTGCGTGACCAGCCGCGTGATCCCGTCGGAGAAGATCGTCAGCGTGACGTGCGGTGCCCGTGACGCCATGCCGTTCCCGGCCGGGATCGCACCCGGCTTGACCGTCCTGAAGTCGAAGGGCTCGGCGGTGGTGATCAGGCGGCCGAATCCGTCGAAGAACGGATCGAGCCCAGGATGGCCGTCGCTGGCCGGGGTCCGCAGGATGCCGGCAGCATTGGCCTGCCAGAACTCGATCAGCGCGTCGTCGACGGGGGCACCGTCGCTGTCCAGCAGCCGCCCGCGCAGGATGATCTTCTGTCCCTTGGGGCCGACGCTGAGCCCGTAATGCAGTCGAGTCAGGTCGCTGCGATCACCGTCGATAAAGGAATAGGGATAGTAGGGGCCGACCGTATCCTCGGCGAGAGGAGCCAGCCGGTTGGTGATACCGGACGCATCGCTCATCGCGCGGCCTCCCCGAACCATCTGCTCATCGCTTCGCTCCCCGTTCGTTTTGTTTGTATAAAAAACTCTGTTTCAATCAATTCACCGCGGCGTCGTCAGAAGCGTCCGGCATCGGTCTTGATGCGTTCCCCGGTTAGGGACGAGGAGGCGTCGGAGGCCAGGAACAGCGCGGTGGCCGCGACCTCTTCGGGCGTCACCCAGCGGCGCAAGGCGGCCACATCCGTGTAGTTCTGCTTGATGATCTCCGCGGGATCGCGCCCCTCGGCGGCGGCCCTGCGGGCGACGACCCGGTCCATCAATTCGCCGGAGACCGCGCCCGGGCAGAGCGCGTTGACACGCACGCCGGCCGGCCCGACTTCGCGCGCGACTGTCTCGGTCAGGCCGATCACCGCGAATTTGGTGGCGCAATAGGCGCTGCGCATCGGATAGCCCTTGAGGCCCATCAGCGACGACATGTTGATGATCGAGCCAGAGCCCTGCGCGCTCATGATGCGGCTCGCGACCCGCAGGCAGTTCACCGTGCCGAACAGGTTGATCTCGATGCACCCGCGCCAGGCATCGAGATCGACATCGGCGATATTGCCGATCGGCCCGCTCTGTCCGGCATTGTTGACGAGAACGTCGACCTTGCCGGTGATCGCCAGCGCTTGCGCGAACATCGCCTCGACCTCGTCGAGTTTCCTGACGTCGCAGAGCACGGCGGTACCGCCGATCGCGTCGGCGACGGGCGCGATCGTCTCGCGGGTGCGCCCGGAGACCACGACATGGGCGCCGGCCTGGGCGAAGGCCTCGGCGATTGCCTTGCCGATGCCGGTGCCCCCGCCGGTGACGATCGCGACGCGCCCGTCGAGACGATTGAGATCCGTGGCCATCGAGGAAGTCACCTGTGCGATCAGGCCGCCGCTGCGGCTGAAGTTGAGAAGCGTCCGGGGTCGAAGAGCGGCAGCTCCGGCTGCCGGCCGAGGATGAGGTCGCCCATCAGCGCGCCAATATAGGGGCCGATGGTGTAGCCGCCGCGGACGCAGCCGAGCAGGAAGGCATTCTCGACGCCGGGCGCCGCGCCGGCGAGCGGATAGAAATCCGGCACATTGGCCTCGAATCCGGTCCAGGAGCGCACCACCCGGAAGCGGTCGAGGCCCGGCACTGCGAACATCGCCAGACGCAGGTTCGGCAGCAGCGTCTCCGGATCGACCGCGCCGCGCCCCTGTTCCGGCGAGCCGGTGCCTTGCCACCCGCCGCCGATCAGGACGCTGCCGTTCGGCTTCTGCTTCAGCGTCAGCAGGCCGGTCGCGTGGCCGATCACGGTGCCGACCAGCGCCGGCCCGCGTTCGGTGACGGACACGGTGTTGACCCGCGCCCGCACGGGCAGGTCGAGTCCGATCATGGCGCTTGGGCTCTTCAGCCAGGCGCCGCAGGCCAGGAGCAGCCGTGTGGCGCGGATCGGGCCGGTGGGCGTCGCGAGCGCGAAGGCGCCGCCGCTGCGGTCGATGGCGGTGACCGGGGTGTGCTCGCGGATCGCGACACCCGCGGCCTCCAGCAGCGCACGATAATAGGCGCCGGTCAGGCTGGCATTGGCGTAGCCGTCCTCGGCGCACCAGCTCGCTGCGACGACCTTGCGCGACAGGTTGGGCTCGAGCTCGGCGACGCGCGCTGGCGAGATCAATTCGATCGGTGCGCCGGCCTCGCGCTTCAGCGCCATGCGCTCATGAAGGAGCTCGGCCTCGCGCTGGTTGAAGGCCAGCGTGACGCCGCCGGTCTTGTGGAAGCCGACGCGCGCGCCGGCCTGTTCCCAGAGTTCGTGCCCCTTGAGCGCATAGGGCATCAGCTTGACGCGCTTGATCTGGAGCGAGAGCGTGCCCGCATTGACGCTGGAGGCCCCGCTGCCGATCGTCTGCTGCTCGATGACGATCACCCGCATGCCGCCTGCGGCGGCGCGGCAGGCGGCGGCGCTGCCCAGGATGCCGCCGCCGATCACCGCGAGATCGTAGGTTTCGCTCATAGCGGAGCCGGCGCTGGAATCGGCAGGTCGTCATAGGCGAAATCGCCCGCGATGGCAGCGAGCGGGACCGGGCGCAGGGGAGGCCGTGCGCTGGGCTGGCCGATCGCCTCGCGGCTCAAGCCGGTGGCGGCTTCGATCAGCATCGCCGCCGCCTCGCCGCAGACACGGCCGCCGCAGGGGCCCATGCCGCAGCGCGTCGCCGCCTTGAGGTCTGCGAGAGTCCATGCACCCGCGGCGATCGCTGTATCGAGGGTTGCGCGGGTCAGACCTTCGCAGCGACAGACGGTGGTCTGCGCGCCGATCATGGCCACGGCGCCCGGCGGCGGCATGGCAAGCGCCGACATGGCCGCGCCGAACCGTGCCGATCGGCGCCAGCGTGCCGTCACTGCGATGGCTTGCTGCTCAAGATCGCCGCTGTGTCCGAGCCGCCGCGCGACGCCGATGGCTGCCAGTTCCCCCGAGAGCGGCGCTGCATCGGCCCCGCGAACGCCGCCGCCATCGCCGGCGACGAACAGCCCCGGTACGGAGGTTTCAAGCGAAGCGCCGACTTCCGGAAGCCAGCCTCCCAGCTCCGGCTCGTAGCGATGCCGTGCGCCGAGCAGCCGCGTGATCTCCGTCGAAGGCAACAGGCCGAAGCCGAGGCAGACGGCATCCGCCTCGATCGCCCGGGCTGGGCCGGGCGTCGGCCGCCAATGGGCGTCGACCGGGCCGATCTCGACCGAGGCGACGCCATCCCTGCCATGGATCGCGCGAATGGCCGCGCCGGAATGCAGCGGGACCCGCGCTTTCAGGAGCTGGAGCAGCCAGCGCCCGCCCTTCGCCATCAGGTCCGGCCGCGCTGCCATGGCGCCGAGCCGGCCGAACCAGCTCGCGCGTGGAGCGGCATCGACCACCGCCGCGACCTCGCCGCCCGCCGCGACGATCTTGCTGGCGACGAGCAGCAGCAACGGTCCCGAGCCCGCGACCACGACGCGCCGCCCCGGCAGGACGCCATGCGACTTGAGCAGGACGGTCGCACCCGCGAGCCCGATCACACCAGGCAGCGTCCAGCCGGAAACCGGGATAGGCCGTTCCACTGCGCCAGGGGCCACGATCAGATTGGGCGCTTCCAAGGTCAGCGGCCCATCGGGGCCGATTGCGATGACGGAGAAGCCGGCCGTCAGCGACCAGACGCGCTGGTTCAGGTGAAGGCTCGCGCCGCTGGCCTTGAGCCTCGCACGGAGTTCGTCGCCCTTCACTCGATCGGCCTCGGCCGGGGCTCCCACCAATCCGGCAGACGGCGCGCGATAGACCTGTCCGCCCGGCTCCGGGGCTTCGTCGATCAGCGCGACGGACAGGCCGAGCGCGCGCGCCTTGAGCGCTGCCGCGGCTCCGGCGGGGCCTGCCCCCAGCACGATGAGATCGAGCGGAGCGGTCATCGCAGCCTCTCGGCGACGAGGCCCTCGCGGACGGGCGTGCGGCAGGCCTCCGTCTGCCGGCCGTCGATCAGCACGACGCATTCCTGGCAGATGCCCATGAAGCAGAAGGCTCCGCGCGGGCCGTCATCGTCGCGACTGATCCGCAGCGTACGCCGTCCCTGCGCATAGAGCGCGGCGGCCAGCGTCTCGCCTTCATAGGCGTTCAGCTGCTCGCCGTCGAAGCTGAAGCTGACCTTCCGCCTCCAGACGCCTGCGGCGCCTATATGCAGGTCGCCGCTCATCTCACCGGCCGGGCAGGAGGCCGAGCTCGTCGAGCGTCGCGCGCAGCTTGTCGAGCGCCGGCCCGGCGAGCGGCAGCAGCGGGTCGCGCGGCACGCCGGCCGGCAGCCCTTGCAGGTTCAGCGCCGCCTTGAAGGAGGAGGGCCAGGTGCCCAGCGACATCAGCGTCTCGTAGACGATGGTGAGCTTTTGATGCGCATCGACATAGGCGGCATCCGGCGCTTTGCGGCCGATTTCCATCAACTGCCCGGCCGTCTTGCCGAGAAGCTCCGGGCCGGTCGCGATGAAACCGGCGGCGCCGAGCGCGCTGCCGGCGAGGATGTAATAGGCCGGACCCACCATCACCGCGATCCTGTCGCCCATGCGACGCAGTAGCCGCGTCAGATGGCCGATGTCGCGATTGGATTCCTTGATGCCGACGACCGGGGCGACGTCCGCGATCGCCGCGACATCGTCGATCGAGAGCTCGATCACGGCGCGGCGCGGCGAATTGTAGAGCACGATCGGCATGTCGACCGCTTGTCCCAGCAGTTCGAAGCGGCGCAGCAATTCCTCGCGCGTCGCTTTCATCACATAGGTCTGCGGCATGACGAGGATGCCGGCGGCGCCGGAATCGCGCGCGGCCTGGGCATACTGGATCGTCTGTTTCGAGCCCGGCGCGGTGCAGCCCATCATCACCGGCACCCGCCCGGCGCTGCGATCGACGGCGATCCGGGTCAGGCGCGCGCGCTCGTCGCGGTCCAGCGCCCAGCTCTCGCCGTTGTCGCCCGCGACGCAGATGCCCTGCGCGCCGATGCCGATGAGATGCTCGACCAGATCGGCGAAGGCATCCTCCATGATCGCGCCGCGCGCGTCGAAGGGCGTGACGATGGCCGGCACGAAACCCTTGAGCGTGTCCTTCGTCAGCAGCGTCATGAGGATGATCCTGAAGGGCAGGCGGCGAGCAACCGGGCCATGGAAATGCGGAAGACGCTGCCGGTCTGGGCCTCGACGATGAACAGCGTCGACTGGTCGGGCGAGAAGGCGCAAGACGTGGTCCAGAGCCCGCCCGGCGTGTGGACCACAGCGAGGGGATCGCCGAGCGCATCGACGAGATAGAGCCGCCCCGCCTGGGCTTGCGCGATGGCGAGCCGGCCTGAAGCATCGACGGCGAGCCCATCGGGGCCGAGGCCGCCGGAGAGCTGGAGGAAGGTGCCGACCATCGGCCAGGCCGGATCGGGCGCCTCGGCCAGGAAGCGCCAGACCGCGTTGGCGCGGGTGGCGGCGAGATAGACGAGCTTGCCGTCCGGCGAGAGCGCGATGCCGTTGGGATAGGGCACGTTCGCCAGGATCAGGTCCGGCTTCGTCTCGCCCTGCCGCAAGCGATAGACCCGGCCGGTCGGGTCCGAGAGGCTGGAACGGCCGGAATCGGTGAACCAGACATCGCCATTGGGCGCGAGGGCAAGGTCGCTCAAGCCCCGGAACGGCTCCGTGTTCACACGTCCGCACAGCGTGGTCAGTTTCTGCGTTGCGGGATCGCAGGCGAGCAGCCCATGACGGTAATCGACGATGAGCCAGGTGGCGTCGCCGCGCGGGCGCAGGCTGTGCGGCTCGCCGTCATATTCGAAGGCAAGCTGCCAGCTTCCGTCCGGCGCGATCCGAAACAGCCGGCCATAGGGCACGTCCGCCAGCCAGAGATGGCCCTCTGCGTCGAAGCAGGGGCCCTCGAGGAAGGAATGCAGCCGCTGGCCCGGCCGTGTCGTGCGCACCCAGTCGGTCGGCTCGCCCGTCCAGTGCAACGCCTCGGGCAGGCGCGTGAACAGCTCGGCCTCGTGGCGGGGGAAGGGGCCGATCATGCGATGACACCCCGTTGCTTCAGGGCTGCGATCTCATCCGGCGATCGGCCGATCTCGTGGAGGATCTCGGCGCTATGCTCACCCAGCCGCGGCGGGGGGCGATCGATCGTCGGGCCGTCGGCGGCAAAGGTGAAGGGCGCGAGCGGGACCGAGACCGGGGAGGCTCCGGCCCCGGCCGGCTCCAGAGCGTGGAAGAAGCCCCGTTCGCCCAGATGCGGCAAGTGGACGGCCTCGTCGAGCGTGCGGACACGCTCGGCCGGGATGCCGATGCCGTGGAGATAGTCTTCCCATTCGGCCCCGGTGCGCATGCGCATGATCGGAACGAGCGCCTCGCGCATGGCCTGCGCGGAGGCCCAGAGTTCAGGCCAGCCATCCAGCGCCGCGAAATCGGGACGCTCGAGCGCTTCCCACAATCGCTTATTCTGCCGCGTGTTGAAGGCGCCGAGCATCAGCAGGCCGTCCGCCGTCTCGTAGGTGCCGAGCCCGGCCTCCTTCGGCCTGGATTGGACGGGGCCTTCATAGAGAGCGGCAGCGGCCTCCGGCGACATCAGGGTGAGTGCCGTCTCGAACATCGAGCAGTCGATGACCTGCCCGACGCCGCTGGCCTGCCGCTGGAAGAGCGCGGCCGAGATTGCGAAGGCAGCGGCATAGCCCGTGGCGTAGTCGATGAAGGAAGCGCCGGATTTCACCGGCTCACCCGCGCGCCCGGTGGTGCGGGCCATCACGCCCGACGCTGCCTGGATGACATTGTCATAGGCGTTCACCGTCTCGCGCTCATGGCCGCGGGCGAAGCCGGTGATCGAGCAGTAGACGAGCCGGGGATTGCGGGCCTGCAGAACCGCTGCCCCAAGTCCCAAAGCCGCAAGCGCGCCGGCACGGTAATTCTCCACCAGCACGTCGGCGTCCTCGGCGAGGTCGAGGAGAATCGTGCGGCCTTCATCCGTGGCGAGATCGAGGGCGAGAGAGCGCTTGTTCGACCCCTGCACCAGATAGTTGATGCCGAGCCCCGCCGCGTTGAGCGCGTCGTCGGGTCCGCGCCCGCGCGCCGTATCCGGCATCCCGGGCGGCTCGATCTTGATCACGTCGGCCCCGAGCAGAGCGAGCTGATAGGCGCAGAACGGGCCCGCCAGCACATGGGTCAGGTCGAGCACCCGGATACTGTGAAAGGGGCGTTGCGCTGACAGGCTCAAGGGTCGGCCACTCCGTTATTGTTTGTTATATGGAACTGTGTTTTGTATATCAACAGAATTGTGACAGAAGCGGAGCGCGCAGTGTCGTCGCCGAACAGCATGCCGAAGCCGTCCGCCGTGCTCCACCGCAACCTTCGCAGCACGCCGCCGCTCGCGGTGAAGGGCGAGGGCGTCCATCTGATCGACGCTGCCGGCAAACGCTATCTCGACGCCAGCGGCGGTGCCGCCGTTTCCTGCCTCGGTCATGCCCATCCGCGTGTGATCGAGGCGATCGTCGCGCAGCTCGGCCAACTCGAATATGCCCACACCTCCTTCTTCACGAGCGGGCCCAGCGAGACGCTCGCACAGATGTTGATCGACCGCGCTCCGGCGGGCTTCGGCCAGGGGCGCGTCGCCTTCCTCGGCAGCGGCTCGGAGGCGATGGAAGCGGCGATGAAGCTCGCCCGGCAATATTTCGTCGAGATCGGCCAGCCGCAGCGCTGCCGCTTCATCTCGCGACGGATGAGCTATCACGGCAATACGCTGGGCGCGCTCGCAGTCGGCGGCCATCCTGGCCGGCGCAGGATATATCAGCCGATCCTGATCGAGACATCGCAGATCGCGCCCTGCTACGCCTATCGCAACCGGCGCGACGACGAGACGCTGGAGGCCTACGGCCTGCGCGTTGCCGACGAGCTCGATGCCGAGATCCGGCGGCTCGGCCCGGAGACCGTCGCCGCCTTCGTCGCCGAGCCGATCGTCGGCGCGACGCTGGGCACCGTGACCGCCGTTCCCGGCTATTTCGCCCGCATCCGCGAGATCTGCTACCGGCATGGTGTGCTCTTCATCGCCGACGAGGTGATGTGCGGCATGGGGCGCGCCGGTGCGTGGTTTGCCATTGGGCAGGACGGGGTGCGGCCGGACATCATCACGATCGCCAAGGGGCTCGGCGCCGGCTATCAGCCGATCGCGGCGATGATGGCGAGCGAACGCGTCACCACAGCGATCGAGGCCGGTTCCGGCCTCCTCGCCAACGGCCATACCTATATGAGCCATGCCGTCGCCTGCGCCGCCTCGATTGCGGTGATCGACACGATCGACGAGGAAGGCCTGCTCGACAATGTCCAGCGCATGGGCGCGCTGCTGTCGGACAGGCTGCACGAGGCCTTCGGCCAGCATCCGCATGTCGGCGACATTCGCGGGCGGGGCCTGTTCCAGTCGATCGAGCTGGTCGCCGACCGCGACAGCAAGCGCCCCTTCGCGGCGAAGCAGAACCTGGCCGCCCGGATCAAGCAGGACGCGCAGGAGCTCGGACTGATCTGCTACCCGTCGAGCGGCACGGCCAACGGCGTCGACGGCGACCATGTCCTGCTGGCGCCGCCCTTCATCATCGATGCCGGCCATGTCGACGAGATCGTCGGCAAGCTCGGGCGCGCGCTCGCCACGACACTGTCCGCAACCGCGACCGCCGTCTGAGGAGCCCCCGCCTTGTCCCGCAAGACCATCCTCACCTGCGCCGTCACCGGCAATCTCACGACGCGGGACCAGCACCCGGGTCTCCCGGTGACGCCGGCCGAAATCGCCACCGCCGCGATCGAGGCCGGCAAGGCCGGCGCCGCGGTCGTCCATATCCACGCCCGCGATCCCGCGACGACCAAGGGCAGCATGGATCTCGGCCTTTTCCGGGAAATCGTCGACCGCATCCGCCAGTCGGGCTCCGATGTGATCCTCAATCTCTCGACCGGGGAGGGTGGGCGCTATGTTCCGAGCCTGGACAACCCGGCCGTCGCCGCGCCCGGCACGACACTGACCACGCCGGAACGCCGCGTCGCCCATGTCGAGGCGCTGAAGCCGGAGATCTGCACGCTCGACCTCAACACCATGTTCTCGGGCAGCGCCGTGGTGATCAACACACCGCGCAACGTCACCGAGATGGCCCGGCGAATCTATGCCGCCGGCGTGCTGCCCGAGCTTGAAATCTTCGATGGCGGCGACCTTCAGCTCGCCAAGGCGTTGCAGGCGGAGGGCATGCTGCGCCATCCGTTGCTGATCCAGATCGTGCTCGGCGTGCGCTACGGGGCCATCCCCAACCCGGAGACGCTGTTCTATTTCGCCTCGCAATTGCCGCGGGATTGCATTTGGGCGGCTTTCGGCATCGGCCGCCACGAATTCCCGCTGCTGGCCCAGGCCTTCCTGCTCGGCGGCCATGTTCGGGTCGGGCTGGAGGACAACGTCTATATCCGCAAGGGTGTGCTGGCCCGCGATAACGCGGAGCTGGTCGAGAAGGCCGGCACGATCCTCGAAAATCTCGGCGGCGCGCTCGCGACCCCGGCCGAAGCGCGCGCCATGTTGGGATTGCCGGCCTGAGGCTTGCTATCCCAGCCGTTCGGAAATGCGCTTCGCGGTCGCGACCACCGCGGCTAGGTAACGCCCTTCGATCTGGTCGAGGTCGAAGGCGGAATCGGGGCCTGAAATGTCGATCGCGGCGACGACCTCGCCCCGGCGATTGCGGATAGGTGCCGAGATCGAGCTGCCCGCCGCCTCCATCGCGCCCCGGCTGACGACATGTCCGCGCCTGGCCGCCGCTTCCACGGTCGCGACCAGGGCGTCCGACGAGGTCGGGGTCTGGGCCGTCAGCGGCGCGAAACTGTCCTTGGGGAAGAGTTCTTCCAGCTCGTCTCGCGGCAGCCCGGCGAGCAGCAGCCAGCCCATCGGCGAGGCATAGGCCGGCACGCGCGAGCCGACATTCATGTTGCTCAGAAAGCCGGAGCGGGTCTGGACGCAGCTCAGGTACAGCACGTCGCGTTCGTCGCGGATCGCGAGATGGGCCGAGACCTGGGTCTCGTCGCGTAGCGCCTCAAGTTCGGGCCGTGCGATCTCGATGATGTCCTTCGAGGCGAGGAAGGCGAAGCCGATATTGAGCACGCGCGGGCCGAGCGTGAACTGCTTGGGCTGCTCCTCTTCGAGGAAGCCCATGTGCCGGAGCGTGTAGACCAGCCGGAACACCGAGGAGCGCGTCAGCCCGAGCTCCACCGCGATCTCGGAAATGCCGAGCGGACGGCGCGCGCTCGCGACGATCTCCAGCACGCGCAGGCCACGATGCAGGCCCGGGACGAAATAGACGGCGTGGTTCTTGTGCTGCGTTTCCGCGTCCGCCGCATCGTCCATAGGCTATCAACTCGCTAGAGGCCGACCATCCATTTGCATGTAAAACAATTACGCGACCCGGTCACCTGCCGATCTGACGCGCGGCGAGAACGAAGCAAGAAGGCTACCGGCCTGTGTTCCGCGGGCCGATGGGCTGGCGCGGTCTTGCGCTTTCCGGTGGTGTCCTTGCGACGGACGAAAACGAGGCGGCGGCCTCCAGGATCGGCCGCCGCCTCTTCGTCGCCAGGCTTGGGTTTGCGCGTCAGGCCTCGCAGGGAACCGGGCTGCGCGCCTTGCCGAGCCAGACCAGCGCGAGCCCGGCTGCGGCGAGCAGGCCGCCCGCCACCGGCACCGCCGCATAGCCGAGCCCGAGGCTGATGACGCCGCCGCCGACGGCCGCGCCGAGCGCGTTGCCGAGGTTGAAGGCGCCGACATTGATCGAGGATGCCAGGCCCGGCGCTTCGCTGGCCGCTTCCATCACCCGCATCTGCACGGGCGGGACGATGGCGAAGGCGGCGGCACCCCAGAGCAGCAGCCCGATCGCGGCGCCGACATGGCTGGTCAGCAGCAGCGGCAGCGCGAACATGATTGCGGCCAGCGCGGCGAGGAAGATCTTGGTCGCGCCGTCGAGCGACCAGTCGGCGAGCCGGCCGCCGATGCCGTTGCCGAGAGTGAAGCCGACGCCGATCAGAACCAGCGCGAGCGTGACGAAACCATCCGAGGCGCCGGTGAGTTCCGCCAGGGCCGGGGCGACATAGGTGTAGAGCGTGAACATGGCGCCCGCGCCCATCACCGTCGTCGCCATGGCGAGCAGCACCGCCGGATGGGTCAGCACGCCAAGCTCGCGCTTCACATCCGGCATCTTGCCGGGCTCGCCCTTGGGCAGCGCCAGCCACAGGGCGGCGATGGCGGCAAGCCCGAGCACGGCCGTACCGGCGAAGGCCATGCGCCAGCCGATCTGCTGGCCGACCCAGGTCGCGGCGGGCACGCCGCCGATATTGGCGATCGTCAGCCCCATGAACATCGCGGCAACCGCGCTCGCCTGCTTCTCGCGCGGCACGACGCTGGCAGCGACGATGGAGCCGAGCCCGAAGAAGGCGCCGTGGTTGAGGCTGGTGACGAGGCGCGCCAGCAGCAGCGTGGTGTAGCCGGGCGAGAGAGCCGAAAGCAGGTTGCCGATCGTGAAGATCGCCATCAGCAACATCAGCGCGCTGCGCTTGCCGAAGCGGCTGAAGGCGAGCGTCATGATCGGCGCGCCGAGCATGACGCCGATCGCATAGGCGCTGACCAGCAGGCCCGCGGTCGGGATCGAGACACCGACGCCGTCGGCGATGACCGGAAGCAGTCCCATCGGGGAGAATTCGGTCGTGCCGATGCCGAAGGCGCCGATGGCGAGCGCCAGCAGCGCCCAGCGGGCATGGGAAGAGGGTTCGGCCGTCTCGGCCGTCAAAGCCTTGGTGTTCATGACGACATTGTCCTTAAGCTTCCGGGCATCTCAGGCGTCCCAGGCGGGGGCGAGGCCGGGAGGATTGACGAGGCGCCCGTCGGTACGGGCGAGCGTGCCGATCGCCGCCATATCGGCGTCGCTCAACGTGAAATCGAAGATCGCGGCGTTCTCGGCCACGCGTTCGGGCCTGGCCGTCTTCGACAGTGCGACGAAACCCTGCTGGATCAGCCAGCGTAGCGCGACCTGCGCGGCGCTCTTGCCATAGGGCGCGCCGATCTTCTGCAAGGTGGCGTCGCGCGGCACTGCGCCGTCGGCCATGCCGTAATAGGCGGTGATCGCGACACCCGCCGCCTCGGCGGCCGCCGCGACGGCGCGCTGCTCGAGATAGGGGTGGACCTCGATCTGGTTTGTGACGATCGGCGCCCGGCTCAAGGCGATCGATTCCTGCATCTGCGCGATGTTCTGGTTGCTGACGCCGATGAAGCGCGTCTTGCTCGCGTCCTTCACGGCATTCAGCAGCGCTATTTGCTCGGCAATCGCGACCTTGTCGGCCGGCCAGTGCAGCAGGAGCAGATCGACCTGGTCGACCTTCAACTTGTCGAGGCTCTCGTCGACGGAAGCGGCGAATTTTTCGGAGCTGTAATTGTCGACCCAGACCTTGGTGGTCAGGAACAGCTCGTCGCGGCGGGCGCCGGCCTTGTGCAGGGCGCGGCCGAGCGCGGCCTCGTTGCCATAGATCTGGGCGGTGTCGAAATGGCGCAGGCCGGCTTCGAGGGCGGCGGGAACGACACGCTCGACCTCGGCATCCGTCATCCGGAACACGCCGAAGCCGAGGGCGGGAATGGTCGCACCATGGGCATTGATCGTCTGCATCCTGCTCTCCTGATGGTCCCGGCGGCCCGCACGACCGGCCCTCCGCTGCGGTTCTCGCTTCGATGCGTCGGGAAATAAGCTGCCGGCCCCGCCTTGATAATCAGTCCGCATTCCACTTTATCTGTGAAACGGTTTCATGAATGGGGCGTGGCATGGACAACCGGGTCGGTGAGATGCAGGTGTTCCAGCGCGTGGTGGAGAGCGGCAGCTTCTCGGAAGCCGCGCGCCTCCTGCTGATGACGCCCTCGACGGTGAGCAAGCTGATCGGCCGGATCGAGGCACGCCTCGGCGTGCGCCTGCTCGAACGCTCGACGCGCCGGCTCTCGCTGACGGCGGAGGGCCAGGTCTTCTATGAGCGCAGCCTCGCCTTGCTGGCGGAACTCGACGAGATCGAGCGCGGCCTGTCGCAAGGGGCGGCGAGCGCGGATGGCACGATCCGGGTCAACGCTTCCGTCCCCATCGGCACCATGGCGCTGGAACCGCTGCTGCCGGCCTTCTGGGCAAAGCATCCGCGGATCGTGGTCGACCTCTCGCTCTCCGACGAGATCGTCGATCTCTATCTCGACCGCACCGATGTCGCCTTCCGCGTCGGGCCCCTGCCGGATTCCAACATGATGGCGCGCCGGATCGGCGTGGCCTGGCGCAAGATCGTCGCCGCCCCGGCCTATCTCGAACGGCATGGCGTGCCGAAGACCGTCGACGACCTGGCGGCGCATAACTGCCTGGGCTTCAATTTCCGTCGCGCCGCGCCGGTCTGGCCGTTCCGGGAGAGCGGCCGCATCGTCGATCGCGTGGTTCATGGCTCGCTGCTCGCCAACAATGGCGAGACCGTCAGGCGGATGGCGGTCGCCGGCATCGGGCTCGCGCGCCTCGGCGACTATCATGCGCGGGAGGATATCGCCGCGGGGCGTCTGATCGAGGTGTTGTCCGATGTGGTCGAAAGCGACCGGGAGGACATCCACGCCGTCTATCTGGGCGGGCCGCGGCTGCCGCACCGGGTCAAGCTCTTCCTCGACTTCGTCTGCCCCAGGCTCGCGGCGTTTCTGGCGGGGTGAGAGCAGGGCGGACCGGGCAGCCGCAAACCACTCTTCCCGGAAGCGGCGGAATGGCCCAAGAATACCGATCCTGCGCGGCAGGCAAAAATTAGCGCCCGCCGCCCTTGCGGATATTTTAAGCTTGAAACATTATGGTCCGCGCGAGCCGATAAGAATCCAAGGGAACGGGGTCGCGCTTCTAATTCGTCCGGGAGAGCATCGATGACGACATTCAGGTTCGGTCTGGCACTCGGTTGCGGCGCGCTGGCTTTGTCCATCGCCTCCGCGCAGGCGCAGGAGCCGATCAAGATCGGCGTGGTCAGCGTGCTGACCGGCCCGGCCGCCTCGCTCGGCCAGCAGGTCCGCGACGGCTTCCAGCTCGCGGTCGACAAGAACGGCGGCAAGCTCGGCGGCGTGCCGGTCAAGATCACCGTGATCGACGACGAATTGAAGCCGGACGTGGCCGTCGAGCGCGTGCGCTCGTTCGTCGAGAGCGAGAAGCCGGCCTTCGTCGTCGGCCCGGTCTTCTCGAACATCCTCGGCGCCATCGCCAAGCCCGTGCTCGATTCCGGCGCCTTCCTGATCAGCCCAAATGCCGGCCCCTCGACCATGGCCGGCAAGGCCTGCAACAAGAACTTCTTCGTCACCTCCTACCAGAACGACCAGGTGCACGAGGTCCTCGGCAAATATGCGCAGGACCAGAATTACAAGCGGGCCTATATCATTGCGCCGAACTACCAGGCGGGTAAGGACTCGCTCGCCGGCTTCAAGCGCTACTTCAAGGGCGAGATTGTCGACGAGGTCTATGCGCCTCTGAACGCGATGGATTTCTCGGCCGACCTCGCCAAGATCGCCTCGTCCAAGCCCGATGTCGTCTTCGCCTTCCTGCCCGGCGGCCTCGGCGTCAATTTCGTCAAGCAGTGGTCGCAGGCCGGCCTGCAGGGCAAGATCCCGTTCCTCTCCGCCTTCACGGTCGATGAATCGACCCTGCCGGCGCAGCAGGACGCGGCGGTCGGACTCTATGGCGGCATGACCTGGGCGCCCAACATGGACAATCCGCAGACGAAGGACTTCGTCAAAGCCTATGAGGCGGCCTACAAGATCGTGCCCGGCTCCTATGCCCAGCAGTCCTATGACGCGGCCATGCTGATCGACTCCGCCGTGAAGGCGGCGGGCGGCGCCGGCAATCCCGACAAGCTGCGCGAAGCGATCAAGAAGGCCGATTTCACCTCGCTGCGCGGCAAGTTCAAGTTCAACACCAACGGCTATCCGATCCAGGACTTCTACCTCGTCAAGGTTGCCAAGCGCGCCGACGGCAAGTTCCAGACCGAGATCGCCCAGAAGGTGTTTTCGGACTACGCCGATCCGCACGCCAAGGATTGCGGGTTGAAATAAGGGCGCCTCGGCGCCCCACCCGCTGCCGTCATCCCGGACAAGCCGCGAAGCGGCGCCGATCCGGGATCCATCGAAGGGCAAAGTCCTGCTGGGAATGCGCTCCATGATGGATTCCGGGCCTTCGCTTCGCTACGCCCGGAATGACGGTCGAGCCTGATCGCGACGGCAGAGCGAGCCACCGATCCCATGACCCTCAGCCTCCTGATCGTCCAGCTCCTCAACGGCCTCCAGTTCGGCATCCTGCTGTTTCTGGTCGCCGCGGGGTTGACGCTCGTCTTCGGCGTGATGGACTTCATCAACCTGGCCCATGGCGTCCAGTACATGCTGGGGGCCTATCTCGCCGTTACCTTCGTGTCGCTGACCGGCTCCTTCCTGCTGGGGCTGGTGCTCGCGCTGGCGGCGGCGCTGCTCCTGGGCCTTGCGCTCGAGTTCCTGGTCTTCCGGCATCTCTATGAGCGCGACCATCTCGATCAGGTGCTGGCGACCTTCGGGTTGATCCTGCTGCTCAACCAGGCCGTGAAGATGATCTGGGGCGCGGCGCCGCTCTCGGTGCCGGTGCCGGAATTCCTCTCCGGCAATGTCCGGTTGATGGACGGCATCCTCTATCCGACTTACCGGTTCGCCCTGATCGCGGCTGGGCTGGGCGTCGGCGCGCTGCTCTGGTTCGTGGTCGAGAAGACCCGCACAGGCATGCTGCTGCGAGCCGGCGCGTCGAACGCGCCGATGGTCTCGGCGCTCGGCGTCGATATCCGCAAGCTGTTCATGATCGTCTTCGCCTTCGGCACCATGCTCGCCGGCTTCGCCGGGGCGATGGCCGCGCCGATCCTCTCGGTCGAACCCGGCATGGGCGACACCGTGCTGATCCTCGCCTTCGTCGTCATTGTCGTCGGCGGCATCGGCTCGATCCGCGGCGCCTTCGTCGGCGCGCTGATCGTCGGCCTCGTCGATACGCTCGGCCGCTCCTCGATGAATGACCTGCTCCGCCTGTTCATGGCGCCGGCCTCGGCCCGCGCCACCGGCGCCGCGCTCTCATCGATGCTGATCTATCTGGTCATGGCGGCGGTTCTGTTCGTCCGGCCCGAAGGCCTGCTGCCCGCCAAGGGGCGCTCGTGAGCATGGCGAGTACACCTGCGACTTCCGCCGCAGCAATGCGGCCTCCGGCGCCGATCGTGCGCCGGCTGGCCCCGTTCGTCATCTTCGCCCTGCTAGCGTTGTTGCCGCTGGCCTCCGCGCTCGGCCTGCCCGGACACTGGCTGACGCTGGTGACGCGGGCGATGATCTTCGCCATCGCGGCGCTCTCGCTCGATCTCATCCTCGGCATCGGCGGGCTGATCTCCTTCGGCCACGCCGCCTATATCGGCATCGGCGCCTATGGTGCCGGTATCCTGATCACCGAGGGCCAGACCGAATTGCTGGTGGCACTGCCGGTGATTCTGCTGGCCTGCGCCGTCTTTGCTGCGATCACCGGCTATGTCTCGCTGCGCACGCGCGGCGTCGCCTTCATCATGATCACGCTCGCCTTCGGGCAGATGGCCTTCTATTTCGCCCAAGCACTCTCGGCCTATGGCGGCGATGACGGCCTGACGCTCTACGAGAAGAGCACGCTGCTCGGGCGCGAGATCTTCGGCAACCGCACCGGCTTCTACTATATCGCATTGGGCACGCTGGCCTTCTGCTACTGGGTGGCGCGGCGGCTTGTCGCCTCGCGCTTCGGCCGCGTGCTGCGGGCCGCGCGGGAGAATGCCGTACGCGTCACCGTCACCGGCTACGACGTCAACCATGTCCGGCTCGGCGCCTATGTGATCAGCGGCATGATGGCGGGCCTGTCCGGCTTCCTGCTCGCCAACCAGACCGATTTCGTCAGCCCGGCCTATATGGCCTGGTCGCGCTCGGGCGAACTGATCTTCATGACCGTGCTCGGCGGCGTCGGCTCGCTCTATGGCGCGATCCTCGGCGCGCTCGCCTTCCTGATCACCGAGGACGTGCTCTCCAGCCTGACGCAGAACTGGAAGGTCATATTCGGCCCGCTGATCGTGCTCTTCGTGCTGTTCACCCATGGCGGTATCGCGGGCCTCGCCGCCAAGCTCAGGGGGCGCCGCGATGGCTGAGCCGGCGCTTGCACTCAAGGGGCTCGCCAAGTCGTTCGGCGCGCTCAAGGTCACCAATGGGGTCGACCTCACCATCGCGCCCGGCGAATTGCATGCGCTGATCGGCCCCAACGGCGCCGGCAAGACCACGCTGGTCCACCAGATTTCCGGGACGCTGAAGCCGGATGCCGGCGCGATCCTGTTCGGCGGGCACGATATCACCCGCCTGCCGCCGCAGGCGCGGGCGCGGGCCGGGCTCGCTCGCACCTTCCAGATCACCTCGACCATCGCCTCGCTCTCGGCGCTGGAGAATGTCGCGCTCGGCGTGCAGGCCCATAGCGCCCATCCACTCTCGCTCTTTCGCGACGCAGCCAGCGACGAGGCGCTCAACGCTCCCGCCTGGGAAGCGCTCGAAGCGATCGGCCTCGCCGAGCGCGCCCATGCCCCGGCCGGCAGCCTCTCGCATGGCGAGAAGCGGGCGCTGGAGATCGCGATGGCGCTGACCTTGCAGCCCAAGCTCATCCTGCTCGACGAACCGCTGGCCGGCGTCGGCCATGAGGAGGGCGAGCGCCTGATCGCGCTCTTGAACAGCCTCAAGGGCCGCTTCGCCATGCTGCTGGTCGAGCACGACATGAGCGCCGTCTTCGCGCTGGCCGACCGCGTCACCGTGCTGGTCTATGGCGGCGTCATCGCCTCGGGCGAACCGGCGGCGGTCAGGGCCGATCCGGCGGTGCGGCAGGCCTATCTCGGCGAGGAGGGCTAGCGATGCTCAGCGTCGAAGGGCTCGATGCCGGCTATGGCGAGGCGCAGATCCTGTTCGGGGTCGACCTTACCGTCGGCGAAGGCGAGGTCGTGACCCTGCTCGGCCGCAACGGGATGGGCAAGACCACGACGGTACGCTCGATCATGGGGCTGCTGCCGGCAAAGGCCGGCAAGATCGCCTTTGGTGGGCGCGACCTGACCGGTGCAGCGCCCTTCCGCATCGCCCAGGCGGGCATCGGGCTGGTGCCTGAAGGCCGCCAGGTCTTCCCGACGCTCTCGGTCGAGGAAAACCTGATCGCGACTGCGGCCGATCGCTCCGGCAAGAGGCGCTGGGACCTCGGGCGCATCTACGCCTTCTTCCCCCGCCTCAGGGAGCGGCGGGAGAACCGCGGCAACCAGCTCTCCGGCGGCGAGCAGCAGATGCTGGCGATCGGCCGGGCGCTGATGACCAACCCCAGGCTGATCATCCTCGACGAGGCCACCGAGGGGCTCGCTCCCCTGATCCGCGAGGAGATCTGGAACTGCCTGACGGCGCTGAAGGCGGAAGGCGAGTCGATCCTCGTCATCGACAAGAATGTCGATGCGCTGGTCCGGATCGCCGACCGCCATGTCGTGCTGGAAAAGGGCCGCGTCGTCTGGCGCGGCACGAGCGCCGAACTACGGAGCGATAGCGCCGTGAAGGACCGCTTCCTGCATTTCTGAGGACAGAGGACAGCCGAGATTTTGCTCCTTCGGATATCCCACCCGCGCCGTCATCCCGGCCAAGCGGCGAAAGCCGCGCCGAGCCGGGATCCATCGAAGGGCCCCGGTGCTCGACGACGGATCCGGGACCTCCGCTACGCTGCGTCCGGGATGACGATGCGCTCTACGATCAGCCGACCACGAACAGAGAGGAAACACCCATGAACCCGCTGACCGCCGGCGTGACGCGCGCCAATGAGGGCCTCGACGGCATTTCCTGGAACATCCTCGGCCAGACCTATGTGCCGAAGACGCTGACGGAGGAGAGCTTCTCCTGGCACGCGACCCTGCCGCCCGGCACCTTCGTGCCACCGCATATCCACACTACGCAGGACGAGTTCATCTACATGCTGGAGGGGCGGCTCGACCTGCTGGTCGACGGCAAGGAGAGTTTCGCCACCGCCGGCGATCTGATCAAGCTGCCGCGCAACATCCCGCATGGGCTGTTCAACAAGGGCGATTCCACGGTGAAATGCCTGTTCTGGGTCTCGCCGACCGCCCGGCTCTACGATCTGTTCTGGGGCCTGCATTCGATGGCGGAGCAAAAGCCGGCCGATGTGGTCGCGCTCTCGGCCAAGCACGAGGTCGATTTCCTGCCGCCTCCGCCCGACGCGGGTTGAGACGGAGGAGTTCTGTACGGAACCAAGCCGTCATCCCGGGCTTGACCCGGGATCCATGCCGGAGCGCTTCCTGGGAAGCTTCAGGCATGGATCCCGGATCTCCGCTTCGCTGCGTCCGGGATGACGCGCGCTTTTCTGGAAGCGCGTTGCAGCGCTATTTCTTCCGCGCCAACTGTTCGACCGAGAACCCCGCCTTGCCGGCATAGCCCTTGACGATCTGCTCGCGCGCGGCGTGGTCGAGCACCTTCTCGATATCGTCGAAGCCCTGCGGAGCCAGGGCCTCGACCGCGTCGATCACTCGCTCCGGCCCGCCGACCCGGTTCATCGCCACGACCTCCGCCGTCGCCGGCAGGCGCTCGGCCTCATAGGCGGCCAGCGCCTGGCGCGGATGCTCCGCCTTCGCCAGCCAGTCGGCGAGGCAGCGCGCGTCGAGGATCGCCTGCGAAGCGCCGTTGGAGCCGACCGGGTACATCGGATGGGCGGCGTCGCCGAGCAACGTGACACGGCCATGGGTCCAGCGCGGCAGCGGGTCGCGGTCGCACATGGGATATTCCCAGAAGGTGGAGGTCGCGCGGACCAACCCGAGGATATCCATGCCTGGCACGCTGAAGCGCCTCGCGAAAGGCAGCACGTCCTCTAGCCGGCCCGGTTTCGACCAGGCCTCCTTCGGCGGCGGCCTTTCGGGATCGCCGGTACGGATATTGACGACCCAGTTGGTCAACCGCGTCTGCGGCGTCGCGCCCTGGCCGATCGGATAGAGCACGAGCTTTCCGGCCATGCCGCCGGCGATGATCATGCTCTCGCCGTCGAGGAAGACCGGCCAGTCGCAGGCGCCGCGCCACATCTGCACGCCCTGCCAGCGCGGCGGCCCCTGGTTCGGGAAATAGAAGGCGCGCACGGCGGAATGGATGCCGTCGGCGCCGATCAGGATGTCGCCGCGCGCGGTCTCGCCGGCCTCGCCGAAGCGGGTCTCGCTGAAATGCGCGGTGACGCCGCCTTCGTCCTGGATGAAGCCCTGCAACCGCCGCCCGGTGCGGATCGCATCCCCGCCCAGCCGCTCGGCGACCGCGTCGCGGATGACGCCTTGCAGCCGGCCGCGATGGATCGAGAATTGCGGCACCGGCGCGCCGGCATGCAGGCCGCGCGGCTCGCTCCAGACCGTCTGCCCGAAACGGTTCATGTAGTGCAACTCGCGCGTGCGGATGCCGACCGCGTCGAGCGCTGGCAGCAGGCCGAGATCGGCGAGCTCGCGGATGGCATGGGGCAGGGTGTTGATGCCGACGCCGACCTCGCGGATTTCGCTGGCCTGCTCGTAGACCGTCGCGGCTATGCCGCGGGCATGGAGCATCAGCGCGAGCGTCAATCCACCGATGCCGCCGCCGACGATGATAACCCGCATCTGCCCGTCCCCTCAGGTCTTATATTTTAAGTTTGAAATATCTTTGTCCGGCTTGTCAATTTGCGCAATGGGGCAGGGGGTACGCTTTCGCTTCAGCGCGCGTCGATCACGTCCTGAACCGTCTCGAAGAAGCTGCGCACCAGCGGCAGGCGCTGGCGCTCGGCCCGGCAGACGATGTACTCGCCGACGTCGAAATTGGCGCCGGTGATGATGATGCGCTTCAATCCGGCTTCCGGCTTGAACTCGGCCGCGAAGACGACGCCGATCCCGAAGCCGAAGGCGACGGCTTCGCGCACGGCCTCGCGCGACTGCACCTCCAGCAGGTTCGCCGGCTTGATCCCGGCAAGCGACAGCCGGTTCTCGAAGACCTCCCGCGTGATCGAGCCGCGCTCGCGCAGCACGATATCCTGGCCGGCGAAGGCCTCGATCGGGATCTGGTCGTGCCGGGCCAGTTCGTGCTGGTCCGAGACGAAGGCGACGAGATCGTCCGAGCGCAGCCGGACGCTATGGATGCGCGGATCGGAATTGGCGCGCGCGGTGATCGCGACATCGGCGGCGAAATCCATGATCTGGTCGACGACTTCCGAGGAATTGCCGATGCTGAGGGAGAATGTCAGGCCCGGATAGCGCTCGCGCATCCGTGCCAGCGCCGGCATGACATGGGTGGCGCTGTCGGCGGCGATCCGCAGATGGCCGCGCTGCAGCGTGCGGCTGCCGGCGAGCAGCGATTCCGCTTCATCCTCTGCTGCGAACAACCGCGCCGTGACCACGAACAGGCTCTGCCCGAGCGGGGTCAGTTTCACCTGCCGGCCGGCACGATCGAACAGGCGCACGCCATAGGCATCTTCCAGCCCGCGCACCTGGGCGGAGAGGGTGGGTTGGCTGACATGGCGCGTCTTGGCGGCGCCGGTGAAGCTCTGCGCCTCGGCGACGGCGTGGAAGGCCGAGAGGCCGGAATAGCTGATGGCCATCGTTGCTATAGATCCTATCTATAGGAGATATGGAAACGATGTATTGGACCTATGTCAATCGCGGTCCTAGCGTCCGGTCATCCGCCGCAACACATCGCGAGACCATCATGGCCCAGGCCCGCCGCCCTGCCTCTTCCGAAACCGGTGATCCGCTCCTCCTGACCCCCGGCCCGCTGACCACCAGCAAGGCCATCAAGGAGGCGATGGTGCATGACTGGGGCTCGCGCGACGCGACCTTCGTCGGCATCAACAAGGCGGTTCTGGAGGAATTGCCGAAGATCATCCATGGCGGCGAGGATTTCGTCACCGTGCCGATGCAGGGCTCCGGCACTTTCGCCGTCGAGGCGATGCTGACCACCTTCGTGCCGCGCGACGGCAAGATCCTGATCCTGATCAACGGCGCCTATGGCCAGCGCGCCAAGCGCATCGTCGAGATAGCCGGCCGCGCCGTCGTGGTGCACGAGACCGCCGAGGACACTCCGCCTGATCTCGCCGAGGTCGATCGCATGCTGGTGGCGGACACCGCGATCACCCACATCTTCACCGTCCATTGCGAGACGACCAGCGGCATCCGCAATCCGGTCGAGGCGATCGCCGCGCTGGCCAAGCGCCATGGCCGCCGCCTGCTGGTCGACTCGATGAGCGCCTTCGGCGCCCTGCCGCTCGACAGCCGCGAGGTCTATTTCGACGCGGTCGCCGCTTCCTCGAACAAGTGCATCCAGGGTGTTCCCGGCCTCGGCTTCGTCATCGCCCGCAAGAGCGCGCTCGCCGAGACCAAGGGCAATGCCACGACGCTGGTGCTCGATCTCCATGACCAGAATGCCGGCTTCGAGCGCACCGGCCAGTACCGCTTCACCCCGCCGATCCATGTCATCGTCGCCTTCCACGCGGCCTTGCAGGAGTTCTGGGCCGAGGGCGGCGTCGCCGGGCGCGGCGAGCGCTATGCCGAGAATGCCCGCATCCTGATCGAGGGCATGGAAGGGCTCGGCTTCCGCACGCTGCTGCCGGCAGCCCGGCAGGCGCCGATCATCGTCACCTTCCACATGCCGGAGGACAAGAATTTCGTCTTCCAGCGCTTTTACGACGCGCTGAAGGATGCCGGCTACGTCATCTATCCCGGCAAGCTGACGGTCGCCGACAGCTTCCGCATCGGTTGCATCGGGGCGCTCGGCGCACAGGACATGCGCGCCTTCGTCGCCACAGTGTCGGATGTCCTTGATGAAATGGGCGTCGGCCTGAAGTCGGCCGCGTGAGGAACCAGAGATGACAATGCACACGAAGATCGGCGCGGATGTCGTTGCAAACGGCCGCGAATATGCCCGGCCGCAGCGCCCGACGGTGGTGATCTGCATGGACGGCTCGGAGCCGGCCTATATCGAGGCTGCCAGCGCCAAGGGGCTGACGCCGCACCTCGACCGGATCATGAAGACCGGCGCCAGCACCCATGCCTATTCGGTGATCCCGAGCTTCACCAACCCGAACAACCTTTCGATCATCACCGGCCGCCCGCCGGTCTGGCATGGCATCGCCGGCAACTTCTTCTACGACCGCGAGGCCAAGGAAGAGGTGATGATGAACGATGCCCGCTTCCTTAGGGCGCCGACCATCCTCGCCGAGTTCCAGAAGGCCGGCTTCAAGGTCGCGATGGTCACCGCCAAGGACAAGCTGCGCACGCTGCTCGGCAAGGGGCTCGACTTCGGGGCCGGCAGCGCGATCGCCTTCTCCTCGGAAAAGGCCGACAAGGCCAACAAGGCCGAGAACGGCATCGAGAACGTGCTCGATTTCGTCGGCATGCCGGTGCCGTCGGTCTATTCGGCCGATCTCTCGGAATTCGTCTTCGCCGCTGGCGTCAAGCTGCTAGAGACCTTCAAGCCCGACCTGATGTATCTCTCGACCACCGACTATGTGCAGCACAAGGCCGGGCCGGGCTCGGAGATGGCGGACTCGTTCTACGCCATGTTCGACGGTTACGTCGGCAAGCTCGATGCGCTCGGCTGCACGCTGGTCATCACCGCCGATCACGGCATGAACGACAAGCATCTCGCCAATGGCGAGCCCGATGTCGTCTATCTCCAGAGCCTGATGGACGAATGGTACGGCAAGGGCACGATGCGCGTGATCCTGCCGATCACCGACCCCTATGTCGTGCATCACGGCGCGCTCGGCTCCTTCGCCACGGTCTATCTGCCCGACGGCGCCAGCCAGGAAGAGGTCGCGGCTCGCATCTCCGGGATCGAGGGCATCGCGCTGGCGGTGACCTCGGCGGAAGCCTGCGAGCGCTTCGAACTGCCGGCCGACCGGATCGGCGATGTCGTGGTCGTCTCGACCCGCCAGAAGGTGATCGGCACCTCGCCGGACCGGCACGATCTCTCGGGCCTGACCGAGCCCCTGCGCTCGCATGGCGGCATCACCGAGCAGCGCGTGCCGATGATCGCCAACCGGCCGATCACGGTGCCGCAGGGCCGCACCCTCCGCAATTTCGACGTCTTCGACGTCGCCCTGAACCTGGTGAACTGAGATGAACGCGACCGTGAAGCCGCCGGTGCGGCGCGAGGCGATGCGCATCGCCGGCAAGCTGGTCACGACCGACGACATGGTCGAGGTCAGGAACCCCTATGACGACAGCGTGGTCGGCCTGATCCCGGCCGCCCGGCCCGAGCATGTCCGCGAGGCCTTCGCCAAGGCGAAAGCCTTCAAGCCGACGCTCTCGCGCTACGAGCGCCAGCAGATCCTGCAGAAGACGGCCGAGCTGCTGCGTGACCGCAAGGAGCTCTTCGCGAAGCTGATCACGGCGGAAGCGGGCCTGTGCTGGAAGGACTCGCTCTATGAGGCGAGCCGCGCCTACGACGTCTGGTCCTTCGCGGCGCAGCTCACCATCAAGGACGATGGCGAGATGTTCTCCTGCGACATCTCGCCGAACGGCAAGGCGCGCAAGATCTTCACGACGCGCCAGCCGCTGCTCGGCGTGATCTCGGCGATCACCCCGTTCAACCACCCGCTCAACATGGTCAGCCACAAGCTGGCCCCGGCGATCGCGACCAATAACCGCCTCGTCCTAAAGCCGACCGAACTGACCCCGCTGACCGCGCTGGCGCTGGCCGACGTGCTCTACGAGGCCGGCCTGCCGCCGGAGATGCTCTCGGTCGTCACCGGCAACCCCTCGACCATGGGCGATGCGATGATCACCGATCCCGATGCGGATCTGGTGACCTTCACCGGCTCGGTCCGCGTCGGCAAGCACATCGCCAATACGGCGGGCTACAAGCGCATCGTGCTGGAACTCGGCGGCAACGATCCGCTGATCGTCATGGAAGATGCCGATCTCGACAAGGCGGCCGAGCTCGCCGTCACCGGCGCGACCAAGAACTCCGGCCAGCGCTGCACGGCGGTGAAGCGCATCCTGGTGGTCGAGAGCGTCGCCGATGCCTTCGCCAAGCTCGTCGTCGAGAAGGCCAAAAAGCTCAAATGCGGCGATCCGATGGACCCCGCCACCGATGTCGGCTGCGTCATCAACGCCCGCTCGGCTGCGCTCTTCCAGGCCCGCGTCGACGACGCCGTGACCAAGGGCGCCGAGGTTCTCTACGGCAAGCGCGCGGAAGGGGCGCTGTTCCACCCGACCGTCGTCGACAAAATCCCTTACACCTGCGAGCTGGTGCATGAGGAGACCTTCGGCCCGGTGATCCCGATCATCCGCGTGCCCGACGACATCACCGAGGTGATCCGGATCTCGAACTCCACCGCCTATGGTCTCTCTTCCGGCATCTGCACCAACCGCTACGATTACATCCAGCGCTTCGTCGCCGATCTCGAGGTCGGCACGGTCAATCTCTGGGAGGTCCCGGGCTACCGAATCGAGATGTCCCCCTTCGGTGGCATCAAGGATTCCGGCCTCGGCTACAAGGAGGGCGTCGTCGAAGCCATGAAATCCTTCACCAACGTCAAGACGTGGTCGATGCCCTGGACCGCGTGAACAAGAAAAGGTCAGCGCAGGCGGAGCGATCCGCCTGCGCTTTCGTCTGTCAGGGGAAGAAAACGTCCGAAGAGCGTTCAAACTGATCATAAAGAGGGGATGAGAATATGAAGAACTGGCTTGCTTCCTGCGTCATCGGTGCCTTTGCACTGGCGCTTCCGGGCGTCGCTCACGCGCAGAAGACCAAGGTGACGATCTACACCGCGCTGGAGAACGACCAGCTCGCGCCCTTCAAATCCTCGATCGAGAAGGCGGTGCCCGAGGCGGAGGTCGTCTGGGTCCGCGACTCCACCGGCGTCATTACGGCTCGCTTCCTCGCCGAGAAGGACAATCCCCGCGCCGATATGGTGATGGGCCTGGCGGCGTCGAGCCTCCTGATGTTCGAGAAGGCAGGCCTGCTCGAAACCTACAAGCCCGCCGGCGCCGATGCCCTGAAGCCGGTCTTCCGCGATCCCAACAGCCCCTATACCTGGACTGGCATGGACGCCTATCTCGGCGTCGTCTGCTATAATACCGCCGAGGCCAAGGGCGTCCCCGTCCCGACCTCCTGGAAGGACCTGCTCAATCCGGCCTTCAAGGGCAAGATCGTGATGCCGCACCCGGCTTCGTCGGGCACCGGCTACCTGATGGTCGCCGGCTGGCTGCAGAGCATGGGCGAGGCCGAAGGCTGGAAATTCATGGACGGGCTGCACGAGAATATCGGCGCCTACCTGCATTCGGGCTCGGCGCCTTGCGTCCAGGCGGCGCGCGGCGAGCGCACGATCGGGCTGGCGCTCGACATGCGCGGCGCCTCCGAGAAGAGCAAGGGCGCGCCGATCGAGGTCGTGATCCCGAAGGAGGGCGTGGGCTGGGAGATGGAAGCCAGCGCCATCGTCAAGGGCTCGAAGAACCTCGCGCTCGCCAAGAAGATCGCCGACTGGTCGACCACCAAGGACGCCAACGAGCTCTACTCTAAGACCTATGCGATCGTTGCCGCGCCCGGCGTCGAGAACAAGCCGGCGAACTACCCCGCCAATGCGGAAGCCGGCATGATCAAGAACGACCTCGGCTGGATGGCCGACAACCGCGACCGCGTGCTCGCCGAATGGTCGAAGCGCTACGAGTCGAAGGCTGCGCCGAAGAACTGAGCCTCTGCCATGCCGTCGGCCGCGTGGGCGGCCGGCGGCATGATCCGTGCAAGACGCAAGAGAAGTCCCGCGGCTCTTCGCGGGACGGATCTCTGTCCGTTCAGATGAAGGCCGGCATGATGTCCAGCAATACGACACCCTTCCTCTCCATCCGCCAGGTCGCCAAGAATTTCGGCGCGTTCAAGGCGTTGCGCGACATCAACCTCGATATTCATCGCGGCGAATTCGTCTGCTTCCTCGGACCGTCCGGCTGCGGCAAGACCACCTTGTTGCGGGCGGTCGCCGGCCTCGATCTTCAGGACAGCGGCACGATCCATATGGGTGGGCGCGATGTCTCGCATGCCAGCCCCTCTGAGCGCGATTTCGGCATCGTCTTCCAGTCCTATGCGCTCTTCCCCAATCTTACTGTCGCCGACAACGTGGGCTACGGGCTGGTCAACCGCCGCCGCTCCCGCGACGAGATCAGCAAGCGCGTGAGCGAGCTTCTCGCCCTCGTCGGCCTGCCGGAACAGGGCAGGAAATATCCGGTCCAGCTCTCGGGCGGCCAGCAGCAGCGCGTGGCGCTGGCGCGGGCTCTCGCCACCTCGCCGGAACTGCTGCTGCTCGACGAGCCGCTCTCGGCGCTGGATGCCAAGGTGCGGGTGCGCCTGCGCGACGAGATGCGCTCGCTGCAGCAGCGGCTGGGCGTGACCACGATCATGGTGACGCATGACCAGGAAGAAGCGCTCGCCATGGCCGACCGCATCGTCGTGATGCGGGACGGCGCCGTCGAGCAGGTCGGCTCGCCCGAGGAGATCTACCGTCGCCCCGCGACGCCCTTCGTCGCCGATTTCGTCGGGCACATGACCTTCATGGACGCGATCGTGACCGGTCCGGGCAAGGTCCGCGTCGACGAGCTCGATCTTATCGTCGCCAATGCCGCGCCCTTTGCCGCGGGCACTCCGGTGCGACTGGCGATGCGCCCCGAGGAGGTCCGCACCCGCGGCATCGGCGATGACACGCCGAACCGCTTCGAGGCGACGATCGGGGACCTCGCCTTCCTCGGCTCCTATTGCCGCGCGCATCTCCAGCCGACGAGCTCGCGCGCGACCAGCATCGCCGCCGATTTCTCGACCAATGCGATGCGCGATCTCGGCATCGTTCCCGGACAGGTCCGCGCCGTCGCCTTTCCGCCCGAGGCGCTGCACGTCTTTGCCGGGGACGGACGATGAGCGATCTGGCACAGCCCCTACCGATGACCGATACGCCCGTGAAAGTCGTGCCGCTGCGGATCAGCGAGCGCCATGTCGCCGGCGCGCTCATCCTGGCGCTCTGCGCGGTGCTGGTCCTGATCATCGCGCTGCCGCTCTGGGCGCTGCTATCCAAGAGCCTGGAGGATACGCAAGGCAAGTTCGTCGGCCTCGCCAATTTCGTCAGCTACGCGACGACGCCCTCGCTGTTCTATTCGCTGCTCAACAGCCTGCTCGTCGCCGGCGTGACCACCGTGATCGTGGTGCCGCTGGCGTTCCTCTACGCCTATGCTTTGCGCCGGAGCTGCATCCCGGCCAAGGGCGCGTTCTATGCCGCGGCGATGGTTCCGGTCTTCGCGCCTTCGCTGCTGTCCGGCCTCGCGCTGATCTACCTCTTCGGCAACCAGGGCATCCTGAAATCCCTGATGATGGGCGCCTCGCTCTATGGCCCCATCGGCATCATCGCCGCCGAAGTGCTCTACTGCTTTCCGCACGCGATGCTGATCCTGGTCACGGCGCTGGCGCTCTCGGACGGGCGCCTGCGCGAGGCGGCGGATGCGATGGGCACCTCGCGCTGGCGCATTTTCCACACGATCACCCTGCCGGGCGCGCGCTATGGCGTGATCAGCGCGATCTTCGTCGTCTTCACGCTGGTCATCACCGATTTTGGCATTCCCAAGGTCATCGGCGGCCAGTTCAGCGTGCTGGCGACCGATGCCTACCGGCAGGTCGTCGGGCAGCAGAATTTCCCGATGGGCGCCGTCGTCGGCATCATCCTGCTGGTGCCGGCCGTGCTCGCCTTCTTCGTCGATCGTGTCGTGCAGCGGCGCCAGAGCGCCATGCTGTCCGCCCGCGCCGTGCCTTACGTCCCGCGTTCGGACCGGCGCCGCGATCTCGCGCTGCTCGGCTTCGTCGGCCTGATCGCGCTCGCCATCGTCGGCCCTTATGCGGTCGCCTTCTGGGGCTCCTTCGTCAAATACTGGCCCTATAACCTGTCGCTGACGCTGAGCAATTACGACTTCGCCCAGGTCGAGCCGGACGGCTGGGGCACCTATGCCAACTCGCTGATGCTGGCCTCGCTGACGGCGGTGATCGGCACGGCGCTGATCTTCACCGGCGCCTATCTGATCGAGAAGGTGAAGTTGTTTCCGCGTCTGCGCGCCTTCGCCCAGTTCCTGGCGATGCTGCCGATGGCGGTGCCCGGCCTCGTGCTCGGCCTCGGCTATGTCTTCTTCTACAATGCCGGCTGGAACCCGCTCGGCTTCCTCTATGGGACGCTGACGATCCTGGTGATCAACACCGTCGCGCATTTCTACACGGTCGGACACATCACGGCGCTGACCAGCCTGAAGCAGCTCGACGGCGAGTTCGAGTCGGTCTCGGCCTCGCTCAAGGTGCCGTTCTGGTCGACCTTCCGCCGCGTGACCGCGCCGATCTGCCTGCCGGCGATCCTCGACATCGCCGTCTATGTCTTCGTCAACGCGTTGACCACGGTCTCCGCCGTGATCTTCCTCTACGGAGCGGACACCAAGCTCGCCTCGATCGCGATCGTCCATATGGACGAGGCCGGCGCCATGGCTTCCGCGGCGGGCATGGCGAGCATCATCATGGTCACCGCCATCGCCGTGAAGCTCCTCCATGTCGGTCTCGACCACCTGGTCTTCGGCCGCCTGCAGCAATGGCGCCAGCGCTAGAGCATCGGCCCGAAAAGTGGAACGCGGTTTTCGGAAAAAGCCGATGCTAAATCAAGAACATCGAGTGATGCGCCTGGGCGTGATCGCCGATATCCATGGCAACCTGCCGGCGCTCGAAGCCGTGCTGGCGAAGCTCGACGCGCTCGCGCCGGACCTCATCGTGAATCTCGGCGATTGCGCCTCCGGCCCGCTCTGGCCGGTCGAGACGGTCGCGCTCCTGAGGTCACGCGTGATGAGCCTCGTCCGGGGCAATCACGACCGGGCGATGGGCGCAGCCTCGCTCGATGGGCTGGGTGCGTCGGACAGCTATGCCTGGCAGGCGCTCGATCCCGAGGCGCGCGCCTGGCTTGCCGGCCTGCCCGCCGAGATCACGGTGGAGGGCGCGCTTTGCTTCCATGCCTGCCCCGGCAACGACTCGACCTATCTGATGGAAGAGGTCCAGAACGGCTATCTCGTGCCGTCGCCGATCGCGACGATCGAGCAGCGCCTCGCCGGGCGGACGGCGCGCTTGATGCTCTGCGGGCATAGCCATCAAACGCGCACCGTCCGGCTTGAATCAGGGGCGATCGTTCTCAACCCCGGCAGCGTCGGGAATCCGGCCTATCGCGATACGGATCCGGCCCATGTCTCCGAGAGCGGCATGCCCCATGCCCGCTTCGCCATCGTCACGCTCGGTGCGGAGATCGCGATCCAGCATCACCTCGTCGTCTACGACTGGGAGCGCTCGGCCCGGCGTGCCGAGGCGAACGGACGCGCCGACTGGGCGCATGCCTTGCGGACCGGGACAGCGCTTCCGTAGCGCGGCGCGCTCACCCGCACAGGGACCGCGCCAGCGCGAAGAAGGCCTGGATCGCCTTGCTGTTGCGGCGCTCGTGCAGGCAGATCAGCTTCTCGTGCATCAGGAGAGGCTGGCCGTCGAGCGGGATGCGGACCAGTCGCGGGTCGTCCTCGCCGAACTCGGCCGCAGAGACGAAGCCGATGCCGCCGCCTGCCGCCACGATGGCCCGCACCGCCTCGCGGCCCTCGGCCTCGACCGCATAGGCGAGCGTGACGCCCTGTTCCGCCGCCCTCTGCTCCAGCAATTGCCGCGTGCGCGATCCGCGCTCGCGCATGACGAGCGGCCAGCTTGCCAGCTCCTGCAATGAAAGCGCTGGACGCGCCGCCGCGGGATGCCCCTTCGCGGTGAATGCGATGATCGGCGAGACGTTCAGCGGCATGACCTCGAAGGGCCGTTCGTCGCCGAGTTCGCCGAGCACCCCGATCTCGGCATCGTAGCCGATCAGCGTCTCCACGATGCTGCCCGTATTGCCCTGCGCGATCGAGACCTGGATACCGGGATGGCGCTCGCGGAAGGCGGCGAGCACATCGATCACATGATGGACGGAATCGGCGACGATCCGAAGCGCGCCGGCGCGCAGCGAGCGCTCCTCCTGCAGAAGCTCAAGCGCCTCGCCCTCGGCCCCGAACAGGCGATGCGTGACGGCGAGCAGCTTGTGCCCCGCGGGCGTCAGGACGACCTGGCGGTGGCGGCGGCTGAACAGCGCGACGTCGTATTCCTCCTCCAGCTTCCGGACCTGATCCGAGATCGCCGGTTGGGTAAGGTTCAGCGCAAGGGCGGCCTTCGAGAATCCGCCGGAAAGGGCAACCTGATGGAAGGCGCGGAGCTGGACATGGCGCATGGTAGGGAGCCTCGAAAGCCGATGCGAGATCGTATCGTCAAAATTTATACTTGGATATAAAATAGCGATTTTTCAGATCGGTAAGGGGAGGGCATTCTGAGGCTCGACGGCGCCCGACAGGCGCGAACCGAGGCTTTTCCATGCGCGCCGAAACCGCCGCCATCGTCCATACCGAGGGCGAATCCAACACCTCCGCGGCGCGCAGCGACTGGTCTGCCGGCATCGGCGATGCCGGAACCCGCGCATTGCTGGCGCGCGATTCCGCCGCCTTCCTGCACCAGAGCCTGTCCAGCCCGTGTCTCACCGCCATCGCCAGGGCGGAGGGCATCTGGATCGAAGACACGATGGGGCGCCGCTACATGGATTTCCATGGCAACAGCGTCCACCATATCGGCTATGGCCACCCGCGCCTGAAGGAGGCGATCAAGGCGCAGATCGACGATCTCTGCTTCGCGCCGCGCCGCTTCACCTGCGAGCCCGCTGTCGAACTGGCCGAGACGCTCGGAAAGCTGGCGCCGGGCAATCTCGGCAAGGTGCTCTTCACCACCGGCGGATCGGATGCGATCGAGGTGGCGTTGAGGCTCGCCCGCGCCGCGACCGGCCGGTTCAAGACCCTGTCCTTCTGGGACGCCTTCCACGGTGCCGGCTTCGGCGCCTCCAGCGTCGGCGGCGAAGCGACCTTCCGCTCCGGCATCGCCGGGCCGCTGCTGCCGGGCGCCGAGCATGTCGCACCCTGGGGCGTCCGCAACTGCGCCTATGGCCATGACAATCTGGAGGATTCGGCTCGCGCCTGCGCCCGCATGATCTCCTATGTGCTGGCGCGGGAAGGGGATGTCGCGGCGGTCGTCGCCGAGCCGATGCGGGCGACGCCTTATCCGCCGGCGCCCGGCTTCTGGAAGAGCGTACGCGAGGCCTGCGACCGGCACGGCACGCTCCTGATCTTCGACGAGATCCCGACCGGGCTCGGCAAGACCGGGCGCTTCTTCGCCCATGAGCATGACGAAGTGCAGCCCGACATGGTCGTGCTCGGCAAGGCGCTCGGCGGCGGCATCCTGCCGATCGCAGCGGTGGTGGCGCGGCGCGATCTCGACGTCGCCGGCGGCTATGCGATCGGCCATTACACTCATGAGAAGAACCCGGTCACGACCCGTGCGGCGCTGACCACGATCAACATCATCCGCGAGGAGGGGCTGACGGAGCGCGCCGCCGAGCTCGGCGGCTACGCGATGGAGCGCCTGCGCCATTTCGGCGCGAGCTGCCCGTCCGTCGGCGACGTGCGCGGCCGCGGCCTGCTGTTCGGGGTCGAGCTCGTCTCGGACCGCGACGCCTGGACGCCTGACAATGCGCTGGCCGAGCGCGTCTATTACCGCTGCCTGGAAGCGGGCCTAAGCTTCAAGATCAGCCAGGGGAATGTGCCCACCCTGTCGCCGCCGATGGTGATCGCGCGGGCCGATCTCGAACGCGCGCTCGGCATCGTCGAGCAGGCGATCCTGGCGGGCTAAGGGGCGGTGATGAAGGCTGTCCGCACGGACCGGGAACTGGAATGCCCGGAAATCGACGCCGGCCTGCGCGCCCGCGGCGTCGAACTCGTCACCTTGCCCGACGGGATATCCGAAGAGGCCTTGATGCGGGAGGTGGCCGACGCCGACTTGCTATTGATGTGCTACACGCCCGTCACCGCGCGGGTGATCGCCGCGGCGCCAAGGCTCAAGGGCATCGTCAAATACGGTGTCGGCATCGACGCAATCGACATCCCTGCTGCGATCGCGCGCGGCATCCCCGTGGTCAACGTGCCCGAATATGCCGAGGAGACTGTCGCGGAGGGCGCTTTCGCCCTGATGATCGCGCTGGCGAAGCGCCTGCCGGAAATCGGCCGCGCCGTCCAAAGCGAAGGTTGGGTCTGGCCGGCGGCGCGCTGGCTCGGCCGTGACATCTCTGGCGCGACCCTGGGCTTGGTCGGTACCGGCAAGATCGGCCGCAGCATGGCGCGGATGGCGGGGCAGGGCTTCCGCGCGCGCGTCCTGGGCTACGATCCGCATGTCGATGCGCAGACGATGGCTGCCGTCGGGATCGAAAAGGTCGACGACCTCCACGCGATGCTCAGGCAATGCGATCTGGTCTCGCTCCATAGCGTGCTCAACGACGCAACCCGCCACATCATCGGCCGGACGGAGCTTGCTTGCCTCAAGCGCGATGCGATCCTCGTCAATGTCTCGCGCGGCGCGCTGATCGACGAGGCGGCGCTGGTCGAGGCGGTGCTGGCGGGCAAGCTCGGCGGCGTCGGGCTCGACGTCTACAGCCAGGAGCCGCTCGCCCGTTCCGGCCATCCGCTCAGCCCCCTGTTCGGTCGCGACGACGTCATCCTGTTCCCGCACCTGACGTTCTTCACGGTCGAGGCGATGCGGCGGCTTTCGGACGACACGCTGGCGCGCTGCTTCGAAATCCTCGACGGCAGGCCGGTCCAGATCCGCTCGCACGACCCGCGCCTGCGGGCGCAGACGCGCAACGTCGCCTTCGCCTGAATTTAGCGGAAGATCACCGTACGGCGGCCGGCGAGCATCACCCGGCGCTCGATATGGAGCTTGAGTGCCCGCGCCAGCACCACCGCCTCGATATCGCGGCCGGCGTTGACCAGATCGTCCGGCGCCAGCGAATGGTCGGCGCGGCCGACGTCCTGGTCGATGATCGGGCCTTCGTCGAGATCGGGCGTGACGTAATGCGCGGTCGCGCCGATCAGCTTCACGCCGCGATCATAGGCCTGGTGATAGGGCTTGGCGCCCTTGAAACTCGGCAGGAAGGAGTGGTGGATATTGATCGCCCGCCCGTCCAGCGCCCGGCAGAGATCGTTGGACAAAACCTGCATGTAGCGGGCGAGCACGACCAGCGAGGAATTGGTCTCGGTGACGATCTCGAGCAGGCGCGCCTCCTGCTCCGCCTTGGTCGCGGGCGTGACCGGCAGGTAGTGGAACGGGATGCCGTAGCTCTTGGCCAGCGCCTCGAAATCGCGGTGGTTGGAGACGATCGCCGGGACTTCGATGTTGAGATTGCCGGTCGCCTGCCGGAACAGCAGGTCGTTCAAGCAATGGCCGAAGCGCGAGACCATCAGCAGGATTCGCGCCGGCGCGGCGGCATCGATCGCATCCCAATCCATGCGGAAGGTGCCCGCGATGCCGTCGAATTCCCGCTTGAATGCGGCATCGTCGAAGCGTTCCCCCGTCGCGAAGGCGACACGCATGAAGAAGCGGCCGTCACGCGGGTCGCTGAACTGCGCGCTCTCCAGGATGTTGCAGCCATGGCGGTAGAGCACGCCGCTGACGGCGTGGACGATGCCGGGCCGGTCCTCGCAGGACAAGGTCAGGATGCGGTCGGGCTTCTGCACCTTGAAATCCCGCATGAGGGTAGGCGCATGCGCGGGATGGGCCTCGGTCATGGTCTTCTGTCTCTGCTATGCCTTGCGGTCGAGCGGCGCCGCGAGGCTCGCGCTGACCGGAACGGTGGTGCCGGCGAGGTCGATAGACCAGCTCCGCGCGTCGAGCCAGCCCTGGTCGATCGGATGATCGCTTGAGGCCCAGCCCAGCGCCACGATGCCATCGACGCTCGCGCCGAAGGCCGCCGAAGTGATCTCGCCGACCGGCTTGCCATCCGCCAGGATCGCTTCGCCGCCCCAGGCCATCTGCCCGTCCGGGCGCGGCCCGACAAGAGCGATCAGGCGCTTTGTGCGCGGCGCGGCTTTGGCGGCAATGAGCGCCTCGCGGCCGAGGAACTCTCCCTTGCCGAGCTTCACCGCGAAGCCGAGCCCGGCCTCGTAAGGATTGACGTCCGGCGTCAGCTCACGACCCCAGGCGCGGAAACCCTTCTCGATGCGCAGTGAGTCGACGGCGTAATAGCCGACATCGACCAGACCGAGATCGGCTCCGGCCTCGTGCAGCGCGTCGTAGATCGCGGCGGTGAACTCGACAGGTGCATAGAGCTCGAACCCGTCGTCCAAATACGAGCGGCGGCAGGCCCAGGTCGTGGCGTAGCCGATCGTGATCTTGCGGATCGCGTTGGCCGGGAAGTCCGCGAGGTCGAAGGAGGTCGGCGAGAGACGGGCCAGAATCTCGGGGACCTTCGGCCCGGCAAGCGAAAGCACGGCATAGGACGAGGTCACGTCCGTCAGCGTTACGCCTTCGGGGAGCTGCCGCCTGATCCAGTGCGCGTCGCGCGTCGCCTGGGCGGTGCCGGTGAGCAGCAGATAGGTATCGGGCGCGATGCGGGCGGCGGTGAGATCGCTCTCGAAGGTGCCACGGGCATTGAGCAGCGCCGTGTAGACGGAGGTGCCGACCGGGACGGCGATATCGTTGGCGGCGAGGCGCTGCAAGGCAGCCTCGGCCTGCGGCCCCTGCAGCAGGAATTTGGCGAAGCTCGACATGTCGACGAGCCCGGCGGCCTCGCGGCAGGCGCGATGCTCGGCCGCGACCGTCTCGAACCAGTTCTGAGGCCCGAAGGAATAGCCGATCATGCGCTCATCCTCGGTGCGGGCGAAATAGTTGGCGCGCTCCCAGCCCATCTTCGAGCCGAAGACGGCGCCCTTGGCCGCCAGCCGGTCGTAGAGCGGCGAGCGCCGGAATGGGCGGGCGGTGTCGAGCTCGCGGTTCGGCCAGGGCATGGCGTAATGCAGGCCAAGCGTCTCCTTGATGCGGTCCTTCAGCCAGGCCGGATTGTTGTTGAAATCGGCGAAGCGGCGGATATCGACGGGCCAGAGATCGCTCGTGGCCTCGCCCTCGACGATCCATTCGGCCAGCGCGCGCCCGGCGCCGCCGGCCGAAGCGATACCCATCGAGTTGAAACCGGCGCCGACATAGACGCCCGCCACCTCCGGCGCCTCGCCGAGCAGGAAGTTGTTGTCCGGCGTGAAGCTCTCGGGGCCGTTGAGGAAGGTCTTGATCTCGGCCGTCTCCAGCGCCGGCACGCGCTCCAGCGCATTCTCCATCAGGATGCCGAACTGGTCCCAGTCGTCGGGCAGGAGCTGGAATTCGAACGGGTGGGGGATGCCGTCCATGCCCCAGGGCTTGGCGTCGGGCTCGAAACCGCCCATCACGAGCCCGCCGACCTCCTCCTTGAAGTAGATATAGCCGTCCGGATCGCGCATCACCGGGAGGTCGGGCGTCACGCCCGCGATCTTGCCGGTGACGATGTACATGTGCTCGGCTGAATGGAGCGGCACCGAGACGCCGCACATCTGGCCGATCGCGCGCGACCACTGCCCGGCGCAGATGACGAGCACCTCGCATTCGACCCGGCCCTGGTCGGTCTGCACGGCCTTGACCCGGCCCTTCTCCGTCTCGATGCCGGTGACGCGAATGCCCTCGCGCACCGTCGCGCCGCCGCTGCGGGCGCCGCGTGCCAGCGCCTGCGTGATGTCGGAGGGATTGGCCTTGCCGTCGCCGGGCAGCCAGACACCGCCGACGAGATCGTCGGTGCGCATCACCGGCCATTTCTCGCCTGCCTCCTGCGGGGTGAGTTCCTCGATCTCGACGCCTTGCGCGCGCGCCGCCGAGATCGTCCGGCGCAGTTGCGTCATGCGCTCCTGCGTGCGGGCGACCGAGACCGAGCCGCAGCGTTTCCAGCCGGTCGCGAGCCCGGTCTCGTTCTCCAGCGAGGCGTAGAGCTCGGTCGAATAGCGGATCAGGCGCGTCATGCTGGACTGGCTGCGGAGTTGTCCGACAAGGCCGGCCGCATGCCAGGTCGTGCCCGAGGAGAGGCGCCCTTGCTCAAGCAGCAGCACGTCGCGCCAGCCGAGCTTGGTCAGGTGATAGGCGACCGAGCAGCCGATGATGCCGCCGCCGATGATGACGACACGGGATTGGGTGGGAATGGACATGAGCGCCTCCGCGATGGAAGGCAGCTTAGCGCGTCGAAATGAGAAAACAACAAAAAACCACAAAAACGGGCAAATCATCCGACGTGGATTCGGACCCCTTGCTCCGTCAGTTTCGCCGCGAGCGGAGCGGGCGGCGCCTGGTCGACAAGCAGTCCCGCGCAAGGCTTGTCGCCGCCGATCCGGCTCGGCAGGACGAGCCCGAACTTGCTGCTGTCGGCCATCAGGAAACCCTGCTCCGCCGCGTTCAGCAGGGCGGTCCGGGTCGCGGCTCCGGCGCGCGTATAGTCGGTGACGTACCCGCCCTGATCGATGCCGCCGACGCTGACGAAGGCGAAATCGGCTGAAAGCCGCGCGATCGCCCGCAAGGTCTCCGGGCCGGTGGTCGCATCCTCGTTGCGGTCGAATTCGCCGCCGATCAGGAAGACGCGGGCGTCAGCGAGGCGGCTGGCGAGCCGGGCATTCTCCAGCGAGGTCGTGTGCACGATCAGGCGCTTGCGGTCGGAGCGTGCCAGCGCCCGTGCCAGCGCTTCGGTCGTCGTGCCGGAATCGAGCAGGATGGTCGTGCCGTCGCCGATCATCGAGACCGCGAGATCGGCTATGGTCTCTTTGCCGGCGCGGTTCACGGTACGGCGGCTGGCGAACGAGGCTTCCGAGCGCTCGTTGCGGATCGCGCCGCCATGGACGATCGCCAGCGATCCGCCCGCCGACAGGGCCTTGAGATCGCGCCGGACCGTCTCGCGCGAGACGTCGAGCGCCTGCGCCAGCTCCTCGACGGTGACCGAGCCGGTCTCGTCGAGCTTCGCCAGGATGGCGTGGTGCCGTCGCGCTGCGATGTCGCGTGTCATGGCTCCGGCATAGGAAGTTGATCGAGGCTTGGCAATCGCAACGCAAAAGGGCGCGGCTCGTGGAAGCCGCGCCCTTCCGAAAGCATCCGTTGCCGGATGTCGCGTCGCCTAGCTGCCCGAGCGGCCGGCGAGCTGGGGCACGAACATGTCGCTCCACTTCGCGGGCTTGACCTTGATCGAGCCGGCCTTGTGCATGAACTCGGCGAATTTCATCACGCCTTCGGGCGTCGCTGTGAAGCGGGCGTCCTTGTCCTCGATCATCTCCTGGACCTCGGCGGCGTCGATCTTCACCTTGGAGGCCTTGGCGAAGATCTCGGCGGCGAGCTTCTTGTCCTTCTCGATCAGGGCGTTGGCGTCGTCCATCGCGTCGATGAAGGCCTGGGTCATCTTCGGATTGGCATCGACGAACTTCTTGGGCGCGAAGGTCACGTCGAGCGTCAGGTTGCCGAGATAGTCGACCGAGTTGAGCACGCGGTGGATGCCGGGGCTCTTGGCCTCGATGTACTGGAAGGGCGGCGAGGTGAAATGCGCCTTGATCTCGGTCTTGCCGCCGACGAGCGCGGCGAGCGCTTCCGGATGCGGCAAGCTGACCGTCATCGGGTCCATCTTGGCGTAGTTGGCGTCGCCGAATTCCTTGGCGGCGATCATCTGCAGCACGACGGCGGCAAGCGAAGTCTTGATGCCCGGCAGCGCGATCTTGTCGGTCGCGGTGAAGTCCTTCAGCGACTTGAGTTCCGGCTTGTTCGCCATCAGCCACAGCGAGGTCGAGCTCATGCCGGAGACGCCGACGACCTCGACGCCCGGAATGCCCTTGGCCTTGGCCCAGAGCGTGACGAAGCCCGGCGCGCCGGTGCCGGCGAAGTCGAGCGTGCCGGCCATCATCGCGTCGTTGATGACGTTGCCGCCATCAAGCATCAGCCAGGTCACCTTGATGTCGCCGAGGCCGGCGGCCTTGGCGCGCTTCTCCAGGAACTGCTGGTCCTGCATCACGAAGAGCGGCAGGTAGAGGATGCCAAAGCCCTTGGAGATGCGGACTTCCGAGACCTCGGCGCGGGCCGGGGCGGTGGCGAGCGCCACGCCGAGGGCGGCGACGGTGAAGGCGGTGCGCAGGAATGTCTTGAATGCCATGGGTATTCTCCTCCGATTGACGGCCGTTCGGCCTTTTGAGTTCAGAAGCATTTTCAAGCGAAGTGGATGCCGGTTCGCGTGAAGAAAATGCGATAGTGCAAGAGCTTAGTGCTGCATGCCCCAGCGGCGGATCGTCTTGCGCTCGATGGTGGCGAAGATGACGTTCTCGACGAAGAGACCGATCAGGATCACGGTGAACAGGCCGGCGAAGACGTTGGCCGTCTCGAGCTGGTTGCGGTTCTCGAAGATGAACCAGCCGAGGCCGCCGGAGCCCGAGGAGACGCCGAAGACGAGCTCGGCCGCGATCAGCGTGCGCCAGGCGAAGGCCCAGCCGACCTTGAGCCCGGTCAGGATCGCCGGGAAGGCGGCCGGGATCAGGATGAGCCGCACCAGCTTCAGGCCGCGCAGCCCGTAGTTCTGCCCGACCATGCGCAGCGTGTTCGACACGGACCGGAAGCCGGCATGGGTGTTGAGCGCGATCGCCCAGAGCACCGAATGCACCAGCACGAAGATGACGCTGCCGGTGCCCAGCCCGAACCAGATCAGCGCCAGCGGCAGGAGCGCGATCGCCGGCAGCGGGTTGAACATCGAGGTCAGCGTTTCCAGGAGGTCCGCGCCGATGCGCGAGCCGATCGCCAGCGTCGTCAGCAGCGCGGCGAGCACGATGCCGATGCCGTAGCCGATGACGAGGGTCTGCAGCGAGACCAGCATGCGCGCCGGGATGACGCCGTTGGCGATGTTCTCGACGAAGGCCTGGACCGTCTGGCCGAATGTGGGAAACAGCAGGGGATTGCCGAGCCATCGGCCATAGGCTTCCCAGGCGAGGGCGAGCACGGCGAGGATCAGGCCCTTGCGGACGAAGCCGATGCGGTAGATCCGCTCGGCCCAGCCGATGGTCTTGGCGACGACGGGGGCGTCGCTGGAATTGACGTCGCGGATGATTTCCGGACGGAAGCTGACGAGGTCGGTCATGTCGGTCTCCTCCGGTTCAATGATGCGCGAACAGCATGTCGTTGATGCGGGTTTCGAGCGCGGCCTGCTTGCCGGTGCCCATCTCCTCGACCGGTACGCTATTGAGCTCCGCCTTGACCTCGCCCGGATGCGGCGAGAGCAGCAGGATGCGGGTGCCGATCCTGATCGCCTCCTCGATCGAGTGGGTGACGAAGAGCACGGTGAACTTCGTGTCGTCCCAGAGCCGCAGCAGTTCATCCTGCATCTTGCGGCGGGTGAGGGCGTCGAGCGCGGCGAAGGGCTCGTCCATCAGCAGGACATCGGGCTCCATCGCCATGCCGCGGGCAATCGCGACGCGCTGCTTCATGCCGCCGGAGAGCATATGCGGATAGCTGTCGATGAACTTGGTCAGCCCGACCTTGTCGATATAGGAGCGCGCGCGCTCCTCGGCTTCGGCCTGCGTGGCGCGGCCCGAGGCCGTCAGCGCGAAGACCACGTTCTCGCGCACCGTCTTCCAGGGCAGGAGCTGGTCGAATTCCTGGAACACCATCATCCGGTCCGGGCCGGGGCCGGAGACCTTCCGGCTCTTCAGGCTGATCTCGCCCTCGACCGGCGTGAGATAGCCGCCGATCGCCTTGAGCAGGGTCGACTTGCCGCAGCCAGAGGGACCGAGCAGGACGAAGCGGTCGGACGGATAGACGTCGAAGGAGACGCGCCGCGTTGCGGTCACCACCACGTCGGGCGTCTTGTATTGCAGCGTCACGCCCTTCACCGAAAGGAGCGGAGTCGCAGTTGCAGCGTCGAACGGGGCCAGCATGAACCCTCCCTTGTTTCGTTTCCTTGCGCACTTATGGGCGCTTGAGAGATGGGATAGCCTGCCAAGCTGACGTGAACCTGACTGGCTGCCTTTGGGGAGCCGGAATGAGAGAAAGGGTTGATCCGCTTGCGCGTACTGGTCGTCGAGGACACCGCCGATATCGCCGAGGCCGTGATAATGCGGCTGGAGAAGATCGGCCACGCCGTCGACTGGGAGCAGGACGGCATCACGGCAGCCGAGCTGCTGCATGTGCAGGCCTATGACCTCGTCGTGCTCGATCTCAGCCTGCCCGGCCAGGACGGTCTGGCGGTGCTCCGCCAGATGCGGGCGCGGCGCCTGAAGACGCCGGTGCTGGTGCTGACGGCGCGCTCGGCGGTGGACGAGCGGATCGGCGCGCTCGATCTCGGCGCCGACGACTACCTGGTCAAGCCCTTCGACTATGGCGAGCTTGAAGCCCGTGCGCGCGCCCTGCTGCGGCGCAGTGCGGGCCAATCCGACAACCTCCTCCGCGTCGGGCCGCTCGTCATCGATAGGGCCGGGCGCGTCGCGAGCGTCAATGACCGGCCGCTCAACCTGACGCGGCGCGAACTGACCGTCCTCGAAATCCTCGCCGCCCGTCCCGACCGGATCGTGCCCAAGGAGGAGCTGGTCGAGCAGCTCTTCAATTTCGACCAGGAAGCGAGCCCCAACGCGGTCGAGCAGTTCGTCGCGCGCCTGCGCCGCAAGCTGGCGGATGCCTCGGTCGAGATCAGGACCCTGCGCGGATTGGGGTATCAGCTTGCGGTTGTCTGAGCTGCGCCTGTCGCTGCGCTTCCGCATCATCGCCGTGCTGGCAGTGGTGCTGGCTGCGGGCGCGGTCGTGCTGGGTGCTGCCGCCTGGCAATCGTCCTCGCTCGCGGCCCAGCAGGCCTATGACCGTTTACTCCGTGGCGGCGCGGTGCAGATCGCCGAGAACGTCTATGTCCAGGGCGGCGTCGTCACGGTCGAACCGCCGGTTTCCACGATTGCGACGCTCGCCGACTACGATCTCGTCTTCTACAAGGTGGTCGATCCGCGCGGGATCGTCGTCGCCGGCTACGAGGATCTCGTATCGGACGCCGATCCGGTGGAGACCCGCGCCGGCGTCGTTATCGAAGACGGTACCTATCAGGGCCAGCCGGTGCGGATCGCGACGCTCGCACGGCAGATCGACATGCCCGGAACCAATAACTGGTCGACGATCGTCGTGGCGCAGACCACCGAGGCCCGGCGCGCGCTGGCGCGCGACCTGACGCTCAAGGCGCTCGGCGTCATCGCCGTGATGAGCGTGCTGGCGCTGCTGGCGGCCGCCTATGCGGTGACGCTGGCGCTGAAGCCGCTGACCCGCATCGAGCGCGAGATCGCCAGCCGGCGCCCCGACGACCTGCGCCCGATCGCAGCCGAACCGCCGCTGGAAATCCGCAACCTCGTCGAGGCGATCGACGACTTCATGCGCCGCCTGTCCGAGCGGATGGCGGTCATGCAGCGCTTCATCGCCGACGCCGCGCACCAGATCCGCACGCCATTGGCCGCGCTCGATGCCCAGGTCGAGATTCTGATCGGCACGCCCCCCTCGCGGCGCAAGGCCGATACCGTCAAGCGCATCCATGAGCGCACGGCGGAGCTCGGGCGGCTCACGGGGCAATTGCTCGACCATGCGATGGTGATCCACCGCAAGGATGCGGCCGCAACGGCGCCGGTCGACCTCAACGAACTGGCCAAGGCCGTGCTGGCCAAGGCTGTTCCGCTCTCGCTCTCACGCGAGGTCGACATTGCTTTCGAGCCTGCGGAGGGCTCGCCGGTGGTGAACGGCGATGCGGTGAGCTTGCGCGAGGCCCTGGGGAATCTCATCGACAACGCACTGAAGCACGGCGCCCGCAGCCGGCTCGTCGTGGCGGTGGGCGAAGGGCCCGGGCGCGCCTGGATCGAGGTGGCCGATGATGGGGAAGGGTTCGCCGCTCCGCTCACGGAACTGGCGCGCCCCTTTGCCAAGGGGGCTGACTCCACCGGTTCCGGGCTCGGCCTCTCGATCGCGACGGAGGTTGCCGAAGCTCATGGCGGGGGTCTGACGGTGTCGCGCGAGAACGGCATGACGCATGTGCGTCTGGAAGTTGCCTGCTCCTAGAGGGCTACGGGTCCGCGGCATCAGCTTGCCCCGTTGGTTGCTACAAAATTTGGAGTGGCCTGCAAAATCGGGTGTTCCGAAATTCGTTTGAAGTTAAGTAATCTCATATAAATCAATATCTTGGCGCTTGGCACAGGGCTTGCCGAAGGTGCTCGTGAAAAAGGCGAGGCTTTCGACGCAGATGCAGTGGCAGGCGATTGTCGATTTTGACGGCACGATCTCTCTGGCGGACACGACCGATCGGATTCTCGCGCGTTTCGCGGAGCCGGGCTGGGAGGCGATCGAGGAAGACTGGGTCGCGGGCCGGATCGGTTCGCGCGAATGCATGGAGCGCCAGATCGCGCTGCTGCATGTCTCGCCCGACGTGCTCGACACCTTCGTCGAAAGCTTCGAGATCGATTGGGGCTTCGTCGCCTTCGTCCGGACCTGCATGCGCCATGGCGTTCCGGTCACGGTGGTCTCGGATGGTCTCGACCGCACGATCCGCACCTTGTTGCGTCGCGCCGGCCTCACCGAGCTTCCGGTCATCGCCAATCATATCGAGCCGATCGGCGGGGATCGCTGGCGCCTGACCTCGCCGCATGCGGCCCGTGACGGCAGTTGTGCCAGCGGCACCTGCAAATGCGGCGTTGCGCGCAGCCTCGGCCGGCCCGCCACCATCCTGGTCGGCGACGGCCGCTCGGATTTCTGCATCGCGGAGCGGGCCGATCTCGTCTTCGCCAAGAACGGCCTGGTTGCGCATTGCGTCCAGGCGGGCGTGGAGCACCACGCCTTCTCCCAGCTCGCCGATGCGGCGCGTCTCCTCGAAGAGATGCTGACGGGCGTCGTCCCGGCCGTGGCGGGCCTCCACCTCAAGGACAAGATCGATGGATGACGGCGTTCTTCAGCAGGACCGCTTGGCCGCTGCTGCCTCGGTGAACCTCGCCGGCCTTGCGGCCGAAGAGGCGCGCCTGCTCGCGCTCGAGGCCGAGTACTGCTCGCATGGCGACACGGTCCACTACACGCAGTTCCCGAAGATCTTCTCGGGCTGCGAGGGCTCCTTCATGCTCGACGCGGCGGGCAACCGCTTCCTCGACCTGCAGATGTGGTATTCGGCGGTCAATTTCGGCTACGCCAATCCGCGCCTCAACAATGCGCTGAAGCGCCAGATCGACACGCTGCCGCAGGTCGCCAGCCAGTATCTCCACCGCGAGAAGATCGAGCTCGCGGCGATGATCGCCAAGGACGCCCAGCGCAAGTTCGGCGCCAAGGGCCGGGTCCATTTCAATGTCGGCGGCGCTCAGGCGGTCGAAGATTCGCTTAAGCTCGTGCGCAATGCCTGCAACGGCAAAAGCCTGATGTTCGCCTTCGAGGGCGGCTATCACGGCCGCACGCTCGGCGCCTCCGCGATCACCTCGTCCTATCGCTATCGCCGCCGCTTCGGCCATTTCGGCGAGCGAGCGCATTTCATCCCGTTCCCCTATCACTTCCGCGGCCCGAAGGGCATGAGCAAGGAAGAGTATGGCGAGCACTGCGTCGCGCAGTTCGCCCGCCTGTTCGAGAGCGAATATAACGGCGTCTGGGATCCCAAGACCCGCCAGGCCGAATACGCCGCCTTCTATGTCGAGCCCTTGCAGGGCACGGGCGGCTACGTCATCCCGCCGCCGAATTTCTTCACCGGCCTGAAGAAGGTCCTCGACGACCATGGCATCCTGCTGGTCGTCGACGAGATCCAGATGGGCTTCTACCGGACCGGAAAGCTCTGGTCGATCGAGCATTTCGGCGTGCAGCCGGACGTGATCGTCTTCGGCAAGGCCGTGACCAACGGGCTCAACCCGCTCTCCGGCATCTGGGCCAAGGAAGAGCTGATCAACCCGACCGTCTTCCCGCCCGGCTCCACCCACTCGACCTTCAACGCCAACCCGCTCGGTACCGCCGTCGCGCTCGAGGCGATGAAGATGATGGAGGAGGAGGACTACGAGACCATGGTCATGGCCAAGGGCAAGCACTTCCTTGCCGGCCTTGAGGAGCTCAAGCGCCGCCACAAGATCGTCGGCGAGGTCGATGGCCTCGGCATGGCGCTCCGCATCGAGATCTGCGAGCCGCATGACAGCTACACGCCGTCGAAGCGCCTCGTCGACCTGATGTGCGACGAAGGCATGAAGGCCGATCTCGAAGTCGCCGGCAAGCGCTACGGGCTCGTCCTCGATATCGGCGGCTACTACAAGAACGTCATCACCCTCGCGCCGGCTCTGACCATGAGCTACGCCGAGATCGACCTCGCGATCGCGCTGCTCGACCAGCTCTTCGCCCGCGTCGCGACCGCCTGATCCAGGCCGAGGCGACGTTGCGGCTGCGCGTGATCGATCTCGACGGAAGCCTGGCGGCACAAGAGCCGCTGCGCCACCGTATCGATGCGGGCACCGCAACCCGCATCGATGCCGCCGACCTGGCTGGCCGCCTTCGCATCGTGGCCAGCCGGTCGGCGCTGCAAGACCTCGCCTCCCGGCTGCAATCCGCAGCCGGCGGCAAGACCACGGTGACCTTCTACGGTTCGGGTGATTTCCATCACCTGACAGCGGGTCTCGTGGCGGCACTGGATGAGCCTTTGACGATCGTGCATTTCGACAATCATCCCGACTGGGTGCGTTTCCCCGCGACGGTCAATTGCGGTGCCTGGGTCAACCGGGCGCTGGAATTGCCGCATGTCCGCAAGATCGTGACGATCGGCCCCTGCAGCGACGATCTGGTCCGGCCCGAATTGCAGTTCGCCAATCTCGATGCGGTCCGCGACGGGCGCATCGTGCTCTATCCCTGGCGGCACCCGCCGTCGCGGGTCTGGGGGCGCTACGGCCGCACGCGCTGCTACCGGCAGGAGGGCAACCATCTCCACTGGCGCAACCTGGCTGATGAGAACTGGGTCGATTTCCTCGACGAGCTTGTAGAGGCGATTCCGACCCGCGCCGTCTGGCTGACCATCGACAAGGACGTGCTCGGCCGCACCGACGCCCTGACCAACTGGGACCAGGGTAGCCTGCCGCTGGACCATCTGATCGCGGCGATCGAGCGCCTCGCCGGCGAGCGCCGGATCGCGGGCGTCGATGTCTGCGGCGACTGGTCCGAGCCGCGCTTCGCCGATCCGTTCCGGGCGACGCTCGCCTATTTCGACCACCCGCCGCGATTGCACCCGTCGGCCGACGATCTTGCCGTCAACGCGCGGGTGAATGCCGAACTCATCGACTGTTTCGCGCGGGTGCTGTCATGACCTTGACCATCGTGCTCTGGTTCGTCCTCTCGATCGTCTGCGACGTGGTCGGCCAGCTCTGCCTCAAGCTCGGGGCCGACAAGCTGCCCGAGGGCGGCAACTGGCGCGAGATGGCCATTGCCCTCGGGCGCTCGGGCTGGGCGCTGGCGGGCATCGCGACCTATGTCGCCGAATTCTTCATCTGGCTGCGCATCCTCGCCGAGGTGCCGCTCTCGATCGCCTTCCCGGTCGCCAGCCTGAACTTCCTCGCCATCACCTTTGCCAGTGCCGTCCTGCTGGGGGAGCGTGTCGGCTCCCGGCAATGGTTCGGTGCCTGCCTCATTACGTGCGGCGTGGTCATCGTCGCGGGAACAGTCTGATGGAACAAGACGTGACGACGCCTGATTTCAGCCTGCGCTATCCCGGCGGCCGCACCGGCTTCCTGCTGATCCACGGCCTTGGCGGCACGCCGGTCGAGATGCGGGTGGTGGCGCGTGCGCTTCATCGTGCGGGCCACACCGTGCATTGCCCTCAGCTCGCCGGACATTGCGCCGGTGAGGCCGAATTGCTGGCGACGGGCTGGCGCGACTGGGCGCAGAGCGTCTTCGACGAGCTCGACCGCATGCGGGCGGTCTGCGACCGTGTCATCGTCGGCGGGCTCTCGATGGGCGCGGTGATGGCGATGCATGTCGCCGCCGCGCGCCCCGAGGGCGTCGACGGGCTTGCGCTTTACGCGCCGACCCTCTGGTACGACGGCTGGTCGATCCCGCGCTACTCGTTCCTGCTCAAGTGGCTGATCAAGACGCCGTTCGCGCGCCGCTACAGCTTCGTTGAGCGCGAGCCCTACGGCGTCAAGGACCTGCGGGCCCGCTCGGTGATCACGGCCGCGATCACGCGCGGCAACAGCGCCGAGGCCGGCCTGCTCGGCACGCCTTCGGGCGCGCTGCAGCAGATGTGGGCGCTGATCGCCCAGACGCGCCGCGAGATGCCGACGATCCGCTGTCCGGCGCTGCTCCTGCATGCCCGCGAGGACGACATCGCGAGCCTCTCCAATGCCTTCTACATCCAGCGCCATCTCGGCGGGCTCGTCGACGCGGTCATTCTGGACGACAGCTACCATCTCGTCACGATCGACCAGCAGCGCGACATCGTCATCGAGCGTTCGCTGGCCCTGGCGGCGCGGCTGGAGGCCGCCGCCGCTCACGAGAAGACGGTCGGGCTGCGCGTCGTTGCCGCGGAATGACTGCGTTTTCGGCACGGATCGCGGCCAGCGTGGCGGATGTCGACGCTGCGGCCTGGGATGCCTGCCTGCCGGGGGAGGCCGAGTGCCATGCCTATTACGTCGCCTGTGAAACGGCGGCCGCGGCCTCGGGCATCGGCTTGCGCATGGCGGCGATCGTCGTGGAAGCGGCCGGCGCGGTCGTCGCCGTCGCCCCGTTCTTCCGCCTGAACTACCGGCTCGATACGCCGCTCCAGGGGCGGATGCGAAGCCTCGGCGACGCGTTGTTCCGCCATCTGCCGGGGCTCGTCACCCTGAAGGCGCTCTGCGTCGGCTCGCCCTATGCCGAACGTTGCCATCTCGGTTTCGCGGCCACGCTCGATGCGCCTGGCCGGGCCGCCGCCTTCGCGTGCTTGGCCGAGGCGCTCCAGCGTCAGGTGATTGCCGAGCGCGCCCATCTCTCGGTCTGGAAGGACCTGGCACCGGCCGAGGATCGCGAGGCGGATTGTCTGCCCGAGATGGGTTTCGCCCGCCTCGCCAGCCTGCCCGTCGCCGTGCTCGACCTGCCTTATGCCGACGAAGCCGCCTATCTCGCCTCGCTATCGACGGCGACGCGCAAGGATATCAGGCGCAAGCTCGCGAAGGCGGGCAATGTCCGCATCGAGTTCAGGAGCGATATCAGCCCTTTGGCCGCAGACATCGATTCGCTTTATGAAGAGACGCGCGCCCAGAGCGGCCTGGATTATGGCGAGCTGGAACTGCTGCCGCCGGGCTATTTCGCGGCGGTCTCCCGCGCGCTGGGCGAGCGGGCCGTCTTCGCGCTCTACTGGGTCGGCGAGGAGCTCGCGGCCTTCAACCTGCTGCTGGTCGAGACCGACCGCGTCATCGATAAGTTCCTGGGCATGCGCTACCCGCTAGCGCGCGAGCACAATCTCTATGTTGTGAGCTGGATGGCGAATATCCGCTTCTGCCTCGACCGGGGCATCGAGCTGTTCCAGAGCGGCCAGACGGCCTATGCTTCGAAGCTGCGCTTCGGCAGCCGCCTAGTCCCGTCGACGATCTATGTCCGCCACCGGGCCGCGCCGCTGCAATGGCTGCTGCGCCGCCTGAGTCCCTGGCTCGGTTTCGACCGTTTCGATCACGACCTTGCCCGGCATATCGAAAGGAAGGCCGCATGAGTGCCCTCGCGCCGACGCAGGCGCCGTCCCGCTGGCAGCAGATTCTGATTTGGCTCGCCTTCATCGTGCTGGATACCGGGACCCAGATCGCATTCAAATGGGGCGCCGAGGGGCTCGGCGACATGGATTTCGGCCTCGAGATGCTGGCGAAATCGGTGACGCTGCCCGGCGTCTGGTTCGCCGTCATCGGCTATCTCGGGACCTTCCTGGTCTGGATGGCGATCCTGCGCGACATGCCGCTGAGCCGCGCCTTCCCAATGACCGGCCTGGTCTATATCACCGTGCCGCTCTTCGCCTGGGGCGCTTTCGGCGAGCATATCAGCCTGTTGCGTGCCGGCGGCATCGCCCTGATCATCTTCGGCGTCGTCCTGCTCGGTTCGGAGGATGGGCATGAAGGGGCTTAGAGCATTGTCGAGCGAGGTGGATGCTGGTTCGCGCCAAAAGGCGCGGAAATTCCTTGGCTTGCGGAGCCTTGTTCTGGCGGCGGCGCTGGCGGCGGCGATGCCCGCCCAGGCCGACCCGATGACGCAGGTGGTCGGCCGTTGGCGCGATTCCGACGGCGAGTCGGAAATCGCGATCGCCCGCTGCGGTTCCGCCCTGTGCGGCAAGATCGTCTGGTTGAAGGAGCCCCGCGTCGATCGCTTCAACCCGAATGAGGGGTTGCGGACGCGCTCGCTCATGGGAATGCAGGTGCTCAGCGGCTTTGCCCCGGATGCGAGCGGCACCCTGATCGGCAGCGGCTACAACCCCGCCGACGGCAAGACGTATCGAACCACGCTGGAGCTGTCCGCGCCGGATGCGCTGGTGGTGCGCGGCTGTGTCCTCGGCGGGCTGATCTGCGACGACGACACCTGGACGCGCCAGCCGTGACGCCCAGCCGACATGCCAGGGAAACGCGCGCATGACGTCGCTGCGGCTCCGGCTGGTCATCGGCTTCATGCTGGTCAGCGTGCCGGCGATGCTGGCCTCGGCTTTCATCGCGGCGAAGCTGATCTCGGACACGTTCGAGGACAATGTCGGGCATTGGCTTCGGGAGACCTCGCGCTTCTTCGCGCTCGAGGTCGCCGAAGCCGCGCAGGAGGCGCAGCGCGTCGCGGGCGTGATCGGCCATCGGCTCGAGAACAGCACCGACGATGCCAGGATGCAGCGCACCGTCGAGCGTGAATTCGCGGTGCTGAACTCGGTCGGCTACGATCTCATCGCGATCTACCGTCCCGGCGGCGAGCTGATCTTCTCCTCGCGCCGCTTCGCCTCGATCGGCTCGCTGCCGGAAAAGACGGGGCTCGGCCTGTTCAAGATCTCGGCCGACGACAAGCGCTGGATCATGGCGGGCGCCGTGCAATCCGTGAAGATCAACGGCCAGCCGGCCAATCTCCTGGTCGGCTCCTGGCTCGACGACAGCTATCTCGGCGGCATCAAGGTCGTGACCTCGCTCGATGTGCGCCTGTTCTCCGATTTCGACGGAGAGCTGGAGCCGGTGGTGCAGACGCATCCCGACAACCCGGTCACGGTGCCCCGCGAAATCCGGGCGCGCCTCGATGCCGGCGAAGACGAGATCTTCGACCCCGATGCCGGCGCGGGCGTCTACCGGGCCGTCTATGCCGGGTTTCGCGGTATCGACGGCAAGCTCGCCGCGGTCAGCTTCATCGGCATGCGCAGCGAGGCGGGCTTCTTCGAACAGCTCGGGCGCGAGCGCCTGTTCCTCGGCATCTTCCTGATCGGCTGCTTCATCGCCGCGCTCGTCGGCAGCCTGATGTCCGACGTGCTGGTGCGGCCGCTGCGTGCCCTGACGCGCGGGGTCCGGGCGATCGCCGCCGGCGATTTCGGCCAGCGCGTCGGGGTCGGCGGCGGGCGCGAGATCGCCGAGCTCGCCAATGGCTTCAACGGCATGGCGGAGCAGCTGGGCAAGCTGCAGGAACTGGAAATGGAGCTTCGGCGCAGCGACCGGCTCTCGGCGCTGGGGCAGGCGGCGATGGTCATCGCGCATGAGGTCCGCAACCCGCTCGGCATCATCAAGACCTCGACCGAGGTGGTGCGCAACCGCGCAAAGCTCGGCGAGACCGAAGCGAAGATGCTGGGCTATGTCATCGACGAGGTCCGCCGCATCGAGACGCTGATGCGCGAGTTTCTCGACTTCGCCCAGCCGCGGCCCCTGGTGCAGAGCCGCTTTCCATTGCGCAACGTCATCGACCGGGTCGCGGCCATCGCCGAGCCCGAGTTGGCGCGGCGCAACATCGTCCTGCGCGTCGAGGATGGCAGCGGCGGCGCCAAAATCCTGGGCGACGCTGACCAGCTCCATCAGGCCTGCCTCAATTTGGTCCTGAACGCGATGGATGCCATGCCGAACGGTGGCACGATCTTCGCGAAGCTGACCGCCGACGCGAAGATGGTATCGCTTGCGATCAGCGATGAAGGGCCGGGCGTCCCGCCGGCGATCCGCACGGAAATTTTCAATCCGTTCTTCACCACGAAGGTCAAGGGGACAGGATTGGGGCTGGCGAAGGTGCAGGGCGTGGCAGTCGCGCATGGCGGAACGGCAACATGCGAGGGTGAGGAGGGGCAAGGCGCTGTCTTCATCCTCTCGCTGCCGCGCGCCGGCACGGGGATGACCCCATGAGCCATGCCATCCTGGTGGTCGACGACGAGGAGCGTCTGGGCGACGTGCTGGCCGCCGCGCTGGAGGATCTCGGCTACAGCGCGACCGCGGTGACGAGCGCCAAGGCCGCGCTCCTGGCGCTTGAGCAGTCGCGCTTCGATCTCGTGCTCACCGACCTGCGCATGCCGGTGATGGATGGACGCGGGTTGCTGCGCGAGGCCCGCAGCCGCTGGCCCGACATGCCCGTCATCATCCTGACGGCCTTCGCCGCGGTGCGCGACGCGGTCGAGCTCGTCAAGGAAGGCGCCTTCGATTACATCGCCAAGCCCTTCGAGATCGAGGACGTCGCGGCGACGATCCGGCGGGCGCTGCGCCTCGCCGACGTGGTGCGCGACAACGAGCGCCTGCGCACCGAGCTGGAGGGGCGCCACAGCTTCGATACGCTGGTCGGCAACAGTCCGTCCTTCCGCCGCGTGATCGAGCAGGTGACTGAGGTCTGCGAAACGCGGGCGACGGTGATGCTCAACGGCGAGAGCGGCACGGGCAAGGAGCTCGTCGCCCGCGCCATCCATTTCAACAGTCCGCGGCGGACGAAGCCTTTCATCGCGGTCAATTGCGCCGCGATCCCCGAGACCCTGCTGGAGAGCGAGCTCTTCGGCCACGTCAAGGGCGCCTTCACCGGTGCGGTCTCCAATCGGATCGGCCGTTTCGCGGCGGCGGATGGCGGCACGCTCTTCCTCGACGAGATCGGCGACATGCCGCTCGCCATCCAGGCGAAGCTCCTGCGGGTCGTGCAGGAACGCAGCTTCGAGCCGGTGGGCGCCAACCGCAGCCAGGCCGTCGATGTCAGGCTCGTCGCCGCGACCCACAAGGATATCCGGCTGGCGGTCGAGCAGGGGGCCTTCCGCGAGGACCTGTTCTACCGCCTGAACGTCTTTCCGATCCGCCTGCCGGCGCTGCGCGAGCGGTCCGAGGATATCCCGCTGCTGGCCGCGCATTTCCTGGCGGCGCTCTCCGAAACCGTCGGAAAGCGTGTCTCGGGTTTTTCGCCCGCCGCGCTGGCGGCCATGGCGTCGCATGGCTGGCCGGGCAATATCCGCGAGTTGCATAATTGCATCGAACGCGCGCTGATCGTCGCCAAGACAGCCATGATCGATGTTCAGGACTTGCCGAGGGACCTGTTCGAAGGGCAGCGTCGCGCCGGCCGCGATAGCCTGCCGCAAGATCTCGACGCCGAGCTCGATCGCATCGAACGCGAGTTCATCCTCGAAGCCCTGCGTCGCAGCGATGGCGTCCAGGTCAAGGCCGCGCGGATGCTGGGTATCGCGGAGCGGAGCCTCTGGCATCGCATCAAGAAACTCGATATCCGGTTGAACCGGACCGTCGCGGATTAAGGTCGCTGCAACAATCATGGCGCAAGCATCGATCATCAGGGCATCGGGCGTCGGTCGGGCGCGTGGGGAGCAGGCGTTGCGTCATCGCTTTGGATGGATCGGCGGGCTGTTCCTGCTTTCGGTCACCGCTGCCGCTGCCGAAGAGGCGACCCCGGCATTGACGGACCCGACACCGGCCAAGGGCTGGATCGTTTCGGTCGGCGGTTCGCTGCAGCTCGGCCCCAAATACGACGGGTCGAACGGGGCAGGCCCGTCCTTCATGCCCTCGATCACCTGGCGACGCGTCGGCGAGCCCGAAGGCTTCAGCGCGCCGGACGACAGCTTCGACTATGCCCTCTACGAGAGCGATCGCTTCAGTTTCGGCCTGGCCGCGAGCTGGCGGGCGGGGCGCTACTCCTCCTCGGAGCGCCGGCTCTTCGGCATGCGGGACGTGCCCTGGACGGTCGAGGGAGGTGTGTTCGCCGAATTCTGGCCGATCCTCGACCGGCTGCGCACACGTGTCGAGGTTCGCCATGGCTTCCATGGCCATCACGGCATGGTGGCGGATTTCTCTGCCGACTGGGTCGAGAAGTTCGGCCGCTTCACGCTGTCCGGCGGACCGAGACTCACCCTTGGCGACGCGTCCTACATGCGTCGCAATTTCGGCGTGACCCCGAGGGAGTCGCGGGCCAACGGCTTTCTGGAGCCGTATCGCCCCTCCGGCGGCGCCAAGAGCGTCGGCGTCGCAGCGGCACTGGAATACACATGGTCGGATGCCTGGGCGACCACCTTGTTCACCCGCTATGACCGCCTGATCGATGAGGCGGCCCGTTCGCCGCTGGTGCAGACCGTGGGACAGCGCGATCAGATCACCGTCGGCGTCGGCGCGACCTATTCCTTCACGATCTCCCCCTGACGGGCCCGTTGGCTGCCATGCCGGGACTTCGCGCTGCGAAGAGCCCGAAATGGCAGGAGAGATTTTCGCCTGAAGCTAGCGCGCCGCAGCGCCGAGCCCGCCGATGCAGGTGTATTTGACGTCGAGATAGTCCTGCAGGCCGTATTTCGAGCCTTCCGAGCCGAGGCCGGATTCCTTGACGCCGCCGAAGGGCGCGACCTCGGTGGTGACCAGCCCCTCGTTCACGCCGACGATGCCGTATTGCAGCGCTTCCGAGACGCGGAAGGTGCGGCCGAGATCGCGCGTGTAGAAATAGCAGGCGAGGCCGTATTCGGTGTCGTTGGCCAGCCGGATCGCCTCCTCCTCGGTCTCGAAGCGGAAGACCGGCGCGACCGGCCCGAAGATCTCCTCGCGCGCGAACTGCATGGCGCTGGTCGCGCCCGCGATCACGGTCGGCTCGTAGAAGCTCAGGCCCAGGTCCGAGCGCTTGCCGCCGGTCGCGACGGTGCCGCCCTTGGCCTTGGCGTCGGCCACCATCTCCTCGACCTTGGCGAGCGCCTTCTCGTCGATCAGCGGGCCTTGGGTGACGCCGGCCTCCAGGCCCGAGCCGAGCTTGAGCTTGCGGGTCGCGGCGGCCAGCTTCTCGACGAAGGCGTCGTAGATGCCGGCTTGCGCGTAGAAGCGGTTGGTGCAGACGCAGGTCTGGCCGGAGTTGCGGAACTTGGCGGCGATCGCGCCTTCGACCGCGCGATCGAGATCGGCATCGTCGAAGACGATGAAGGGGGCGTTGCCGCCGAGCTCCATCGAGACCTTCTTCACCGTCTCGGCCGCCTGCTTCAGCAGCACCTTGCCGACCGGGGTCGAGCCCGTGAAGGTAATCTTGCGCACCAGCGGATTGCCGGTGAGTTCGCCGCCGACGGTGCGGGCATCGCCCGTTACGACATTGACCACGCCGGCCGGGATGCCGGCCTTCTCGGCGAGGATGCCCCAGGCCAGCGCCGAATAGGGCGTCTGGGAGGCCGGCTTGGCGACGACGGTGCAGCCGGCCGCCAGCGCCGGGCCGATCTTGCGCGCCAGCATCGATGACGGGAAGTTCCAGGGCGTGATCGCGCCGACGACGCCGAGCGGCTGCTTGGTCACGATGATGCGCCGGTCGGCCCAGGGCGAAGGGATGACGTCGCCATAGACGCGCCGTGCCTCCTCGGCGAACCAGAGCACATAGGCCGCGCTCATGCCGACCTCGCCCTTCGCCTCGGCCAGCGGCTTGCCCTGCTCGCGGGTCAGGAGTTCGGCCAGCGCGTCCTGATGATTCATGATCTCGTCGGCGAGCTTGCGCAGCAGCACCGCGCGCTCCTGCGCGGTCTTGGCGGCCCAGGCCGGGAAGGCGGCATGCGCGGCCTCGATCGCCGCGCGCGTTTCGTCCACGCCGGCCGAAGGCACCGAGCCGATCGTCTGGCCGGTAGCCGGATCGGTGACGTCGATCGTCCCACCCGATGCCTTGTCCAGCCAGTGCCCGCCGACGAAGATCGCGTCGCGCTTGAAATCGCTCCACTGGGACATGATTCAGCCTTTCGGAAATACGGGGAGGCACAGCCGCGTGTCGTCGCCTGCGCGAGGCAGGGCCCTGACGATGGGGAGCTGCGGACGGGATGTCACGGGTCCGTTTTAGAGCATTTTCGAGTGAAGTGGACACCGGTCCGCGTGAAGAAAATGCGATAAGACAAGAGGCTGGAGCAATTTCATGATCCGGGGGATGCGGGATGGCTCGTGTCGGCCTCCGGCCTTGCGGAGACGGGCCAGCCCGGATCGGCGGAGCCCTCATCAGGCGCCGCGCGAAGAAAAACTTGTCGCCGGCGATCGAAATATTCCGTTCGTCGGCTGAGCGTCCGCCGGGGTATTTTCAACGCAAGGCGGTCGCTGATCTGCCAGCCGGCGGCCTCTCGACGACAATCCGCAGCACGACGACGCCTTCTTCGAGGGGGCGAGCGATCGAGCGCGCCCAAAGAGGGAGGTTCTGACGATGACGAGCGAGAATGGCGGCGGGGACATCTCCCTCGCGCAGGAAGGCTACCGCCGCGCGGCCTGGCGGCTCATTCCCTTCCTGGTGTTCCTGTTCGTGCTGGCCTGGATCGACCGGGTCAATGTCGGCTTCGCCAAGCTTCAGATGCTGAGCGACCTGAAATTCAGCGAGGCGGTCTACGGCCTCGGCGCCGGCATCTTCTTCATCGGCTATTTCCTCTTCGAGGTGCCCAGCAACCTCCTGCTCGAGAAGATCGGCGCCAAGCGCACGCTCGCCCGCATCACCATCCTCTGGGGCCTGACCTCGATCGCGATGGCCTGGGTCCAGTCGGAATGGACCTTCTACATCCTGCGCTTCCTGCTCGGCGTCTTCGAAGCCGGCTTCTTCCCGGGCGTGGTGCTGTACCTGACCTACTGGTTCCCGGCGGAACGGCGCTCGCAGATCAACGGCCTGTTCATGACCTCCTTCGCGATCGCGGGCGTGATCGGCGGGCCGCTGGCCGGCTGGATCATGAGCGCGATGGGCGGCGTCTGGGGCCACGCCAACTGGCAGTGGCTCTTCATCCTCGAAGGCATCCCGTCCGTCCTGGCCGGCATCGTCGTCCTCGCCTACCTGCCGGATCGCCCGAAGGATGCCGCCTGGCTGACGCCCGCGATGGCCGGGGCCATGACGGCCCGCCTCCAGGGCGAAGCCGCCTCGCATGCCAAGGAGCATAATTTCAAGGCCGCGCTGACGGATCCCAAGGTCTGGCTCTGCACGGTGCTCTATTTTTGCATCGTCAGCGGCAACGCCACGATCGCCTTCTGGACGCCCTCGATCATCAAGGAGATCGGCGTCCAGGGTAATTTCACGATCGGGCTCGTAGCCGCGATCCCCTTCATCGCCGGCACGGCCGCCATGCTCTGGAACGGCAATCACTCCGACCGGACGGGCGAGGTGCGGCTGCATTGCGGCATCGCGACGCTCATCGCCGCCATCGGTCTTGCCGCGACCGGCGCGCTGATCGGCCATGCCGCTGCGGCGCTGATCGCGCTGACGGTCGCGGCGGTCGGCATCCTCGCCGCCTTCCCGGTGTTCTGGGCCATGCCGCAGACCTTCCTCGCCGGCACGGCGGCGGCCGGCGGCATCGCGGTGATCAACTCGGTCGGCAATCTCGCGGGCTTCGTCGCGCCCTACACGATCGGCCTTTCGACCCAGATCACGGGATCCGCGACCTCGGGGCTCTATGTCGTGGCCTGTTTCGAACTGCTGGCGGCGATCCTGCTGTTCAGTGTCGGCAAGATCGCGGCGCCTGCCGCGACTGCACCTGCACCCGTCCGCTGAAACCACCGAAGAAAGTCATGACCATGCTGACATTCGAGCGCATCTCCACGGCCGGCGGCGACCGGATCGCGGTGGCCATCGACAACCTGATCATCGCCGGCTGGGCCGGACGCGACGCGGCCGCGATCGAGCACCATATCGAGGAGCTTGCGGCGCTGGGCATTCCGCGTCCATCGACCACCCCGGTCTATTACCGGGTCGCCGCCGCCAACCTGACCCAGGCGGAGCGCTTCGTCGTCCTCGGTCCCGATTCCTCGGGCGAGGTCGAGCCCTTCGTCGTTTCGCTTGCGGACGGCCTCTGGGTCGGCGTCGGCTCCGACCATACCGACCGCAAGGCGGAGGCCGTGGGCATCGCGCTCTCCAAGCAGCTCTGCGGCAAGCCCGTCGGCACGCAGCTCTGGCGCTACGAGGAGGTCGAGGCGCATTGGGACCGCCTGGTCCTACGCGCCTATGCGACGATCGACGGCGTGCGCACGCTCTACCAGGAGAGCGCCGTGGCCTCGCTGCAGACCCCGCGCGACCTGATCCGCAAGCACACGGGAGCCGACACGCTGCCGGTGGGCACGGCGATGTATTGCGGTACGCCGGGCGCGATCGGCGGCATCCGTCCCGCTACGCGTTTCGAGATGGAGCTTGAAGACCCCGTGCTCGGCCGGACGCTGCGTCACGGCTATGACATCGAAGTGCTGCCGGTCGTCTCCTGACCGAGCATCGATCGGTGGGGGCGGATAGGCTGTCGCGGATCGGGGCGCTCGCGCTATGCTCGCGGCAGTTCGTGGAGGCGCCGGTGCTTCCCCCTCATGGGATGTGGCGATGAACCTGCGCTTCCTCGAAGCCTTCGTCTGGGTGGTGAAGCTCGGCAGCTTCCGGGCGGCGGCCGAGCGGCTGAACCTCACCCAGGCGGCCGTCTCCAGCCGGATCGCGACGCTGGAGGAGGATCTCGGCCAGAAGCTGTTCGATCGCGATCCGCGCGAATTGCGGTTGACGGCCTCCGGCCGGCTGCTCGTCGGCTATGCCGAGCGGATGCTCGACCTCGGACGGGACATGCGCTCTGCCTTGAATTCGAGCCGGGAGCTGAAGGGCGTCCTGCGGATCGGCGTCGTCGAGACCGTGATCCACACCTGGTTGCCGGATTTCCTGGCGGCGCTGCGCGAGCGGCATTCGGTGCTGGAAGTGCAGCTCACCGCGGATTCGACCTTGCGGCTGCATGACGACATGCGCCGCGGCCTGATCGATGTCGCCGTACAGACCGATCCGGTGCTGCATGAGGGGATCAGCAATCGCGATATCGGCTCGATGCAACTGGGCTGGGTCGGTCTGCCTGAAGATTGTCGCGGCAACGCGGCGCCGCTCTCGATCAGCGATCTCGTATCCCGGCCGATCGTGACGATGACGCGCGGCTCGCAGCCGCACCGCACCTTGCTGGAGGCCTGCCGGCGGGCCGGCGCCACCCCGACGACCGTGCATTGCGTCGGCTCGATCGCTGCGATCGTGCGCTTGATACGCGGCGGATTCGGCATTGCCACCCTGCCGCTGGCGACGATTTACGGCGAGCTGGCAGCGGGTACGCTCGCAACGATTCCCTCCGAGGTCGATCTCGGGCCGATGCGGCTCGTGGTCAGCTATCGCGAGGACCCGACCAGCGACGCTGCCGAAGGCGTGGCAACGCTCATCGCCGAGGAGGCGATGCGCTTTGCTTCCGCCGTCGGCGCCGGCCTCGCGCGTCCGCTTTCCTGATGCCGCCGATCGGTGGCCGATACCGTTATCCGAGAAAGGTGTTCCGATGACCGCAACGACCCGCCCATCTGCCACCGAGCGCCTCGACCAGGCGCTCGCTCGGATCCGCGATCCCAAACTCGAAGGCGGAAAGGTCTTCACGACCCTCTATGAAGCCTCGGCGCGGCGCGAGGCCGAGGCCTCCGATGCCCGGATAGCGGCCGGCAAGCCGCTAGGGCCGCTGGACGGGCGCATCGTCTCGATCAAGGACCTGTTCGACGTGGCCGGGGAGACGACGCGCGCCGGCGCTGCCGTACTGCGCCGCCAGCCGCCGGCAACGGCCGACGCGCCGATCGTCCAGCGCCTGCGCGCGGCCGGCGCCGTTATCGTCGGCAAGACGCAGATGACGGAGTTCGCCTTCTCGGCGCTCGGCACCAATGCCCATGATCCGGTCGCCGGCAATCCGCACGATCGCAGCCGCGCCCCCGGCGGCTCGTCCTCGGGCGCCGTGGTCTCTGTGGTCGACGGCATGGCCGAGATCGCGATCGGCAGCGATACCGGCGGTTCGATCCGCATCCCCTCGGCGCTGACCGGCGCCGTCGGCTTCAAGCCGACCTCCGGCCGCGTCCCGACGAGCGGCGCCTTCTCGCTCTCCAGCACGCTCGACACGGTCGGCCCGATCGCCCTCAGCGTCGCCGATTGCGCGATCACCGACGCCGTCCTCGCCGGCGAGCCGCAAGCGCCGCTGGCGACGCGGCCGCAGGCCCGCTTCGTGGTCGCGCGCGGGCGCCTGTTCGATGTGATGGAAAGCGAAGTCGCCGAAGCCTTCGAGGCCGGGCTGGAGCGGTTGCGCCGCGCCGGCCTCAAGGTCGAGGACGGTTCGCTCGATCCGAGCCTCGATGCGCTCGCGGCGCTCGACAAGATCGGCGGCTTCCCCTCGATCGAGCTCGGCGCGACCTTGCGCGATCTCGGTGTGACCAGCCTCGACGAGGTCGATTCCAAGACGCGCGTGCGCATCGAGGCCGGCGCCGGCATCTCCGGCGTCGACTATGTCCGCATGCGGCGTAGGCGTGCAGCGGCGGTCGCGGCTTTCGCGGCGTCGATGACGGACGATACCGTCTATCTCCTGCCGACGACGCCGATCCGCGCGCCGCTCCTGTCTTCCGTCGCGGATGATGCCGGTTTCCACCATGCCAATGGCCTCGTGCTGCGCAATCCGCGCGTCGGGAACCTCTTAGATACGCCGTCGCTCTCGCTACCTCTGCCGGTTCCGGCGGGGGCACTCCCGGTCGGGATGATGCTGATCGGCCGGCGCGGCGCGGACCGCACGCTGCTGTCGATCGCGGCAAGCGTCGAGGCTGCGCTCGGCCGCTCTTAAGGATTCGTTAACCGTTTGCATCACCCGCAGCCCACGACGCGGGCAAAGGCTTGCGTCGTGGGCTGCGGCACGTCGATTGCTCGATTGATCGCGCCTCTGGCAGGTATATTTGCTGAAAAAATAAGCGATTTATTCGCCAAAAGACCGGCCGCCTAAAAAACAGACGAATCTCTACCGATCGCCTGGGTGCGCCGCAGCATTTTCGCTGCAGCCGCGTCGTCAGGCAAAATCAAAGGAAATCGGCCTTTCCCTAGGGAATGCCGCGGCTCGCGGCTGTTGGCACATCGCTTGCGTTGAATGGTGCATGGGCCGCGCGGCCCGTCGGCGTCGTGGGGGCGCCGTCAGCAACATTCCTTCGGGGAGATGGCCGTGAACAGCAACCGTCGCGAATTTCTCGGCACCGCTCTGGCTGGTGCCGCTTTCCTCGGGTCTTCCTATCTGCCGGCGGCGGCGCAGCAGGAGACCATCAAGGTCGGCATCCTTCACTCGCTCTCGGGCACGATGGCGATCTCCGAGACGACGTTGAAGGACGTCATGCTCATGCTCATCGAGGAGCAGAACAAGAAGGGCGGCCTGCTCGGCAAGAAGCTCGAGGCCGTCGTCGTCGACCCCGCCTCGAACTGGCCGCTCTTCGCCGAAAAGGCGCGCGAGCTCATCACCAAGGACAAGGTCGCCGCCACCTTCGGCTGCTGGACCTCCGTCTCGCGCAAGTCGGTGCTGCCGGTCTTCAAGGAGCTCAACAACATCCTGTTCTACCCCGTCCAGTACGAGGGCGAGGAGAGCGAGCGCAATGTCTTCTACACCGGCGCCGCGCCGAACCAGCAGGCGATCCCCGCCGTCGACTATCTCGCCAAGGACGAGAAGGTCGAGCGCTGGGTGCTGGCCGGCACCGACTATGTCTATCCGCGCACGACCAACAAGATCCTCGAGGCCTATCTCAAGTCCAAGGGCGTGAAGCCCGATGACATCATGATCAATTACACGCCCTTCGGCCATTCCGACTGGCAGACCATCGTCTCCGACATCAAGAAGTTCGGCTCGGCCGGCAAGAAGACGGCGGTGGTCTCGACCATCAACGGCGACGCCAACGTGCCGTTCTACAAGGAGCTCGGCAACCAGGGCATCAAGGCGACCGATATTCCCGTCGTGGCCTTCTCGGTCGGCGAGGAGGAGTTGGCCGGCATCGACACCAAGCCGCTGCTCGGCCATCTCGCCGCGTGGAACTACTTCCAGTCGATCAAGACGCCGGAGAACGAGGCCTTCATCAAGCAATGGCAGGCCTTCACCAAGAACCCGAAGCGCGTCACCAACGACCCGATGGAAGCCCATTACATCGGCTTCAACATGTGGGTGAAGGCGGTCGAGAAGGCCAAGTCGACCGATCCGGACAAGGTCATCGACGCGCTGCCCGGCATCGAGGCGCCGAACCTCACCGGCGGTATCTCGAAGATGCTTCCGAACCACCACATCACCAAGCCGGTCTTCATCGGCGAGATCAAGGATGACGGCCAGTTCGACGTGGTCTGGAAGACCACGGGCCTCGTCCCTGGCGATGCCTGGTCGAAGGAACTCGACGGCTCGAAGGACCTCGTCGGCGACTGGGTCGAGAAGAAATGCGGCAATTTCAACGTCAAGACCGGCAAGTGCGGCGGCGTCTGATTTCATGAGGGGGAAGGGCGGCACGGGAAACATCCCGGCCGCCCTTCATTCTCCGCCCACCTCGTTCGCCTTCACTCCGTCATCCCGGCCGGAGCGAAGCGCAGAGCCGGGATCCATGCCTGAGCCTTTCCGAAAGAGGTTCAGGCATGGATCCGGGGGCACCCTCCAGGGCCCCGGGATGAATCGGAAGCTGGTCTGGATGTCCGTTTTCCACCGCCTGAAGCACGCGCTCGTCATCGTGATCGCGCTGGTCGCAGCCTCGGTCGCATCGATCGCGCAGACCGCCGACGAAGCCTTCACGCGGCTCGCGGCCGACAGCTATTCCGATACCTCCCGCGCCATCGAGATTCTCGTTTCGACGGCCCACCCGAATGCCGCGCTGATCGTCGAAGCTCTGAATGACGGGCGCTTGCTGGCGGGGCCGGGCGGTGTCGCCGTGAAGACGGCCGCCGGAGGCTTTGTCGATGCCCGCACCGGGCAGGCCTTGGCCGCCGCGCCGGCCGATGTGAAGCCCGTTCGTCTCAACAACGCCGTGCGCCGGGCGGTTCAGGCCGCGCTCGGCGGTCTCGGCTTGCTCAATCCGGACGCCGCCAAACGCACAGCGGCGGCGGAGGCCGTGTTCAAGTCGCGCGATGCCGGCCTGTTGCCGGTCGTCGAGGCCGCGATCGGCAAGGAAACCAATCCCCGCGCGCTCGCCGCCCTGCGCCAGGCCCAGGCCGCGATCCTGATCGCCAAGCCAGATACGCAGCCGCTGGATCGGTTCGCGGCGATCGAAGTCCTGCGCGAGCGCGCCGATCAGGACGCATTGGCGACGCTGCGTGCCCTGCCGGGCGACGCGACGCCGGCCCTCAAGGAGGCGCAGGCCAAGGCAATCACCGCCATCGAAGGCCGTTTGAAGCTTTGGGCCGCCGCACAGAACCTCTGGTACGGGCTGTCGCTCGGCTCGGTGCTGCTGCTCGCCGCCATCGGGCTGGCCATCACCTTCGGCGTGATGGGCGTGATCAACATGGCCCATGGCGAGATGGTCATGCTCGGCGCCTACACCACCTTCGTGGTGCAGGAGGTGATCCGCTCCAATGCGCCCTGGCTGTTCGACTGGTCGCTCGCCATTGCGTTGCCGGCTGCCTTCATCGTCGCCGGCGCGGTCGGCATCGGCATCGAGCGCGGCATCATCCGCTTCCTTTACGGGCGCCCGCTGGAGACGCTGCTCGCGACCTGGGGCATCAGCCTGACCCTGCAGCAGGCGGTGCGCACTGCCTTCGGCCCGACCAATCGCGAGGTCGGTGCGCCCTCCTTCATGTCCGGCGCCTTCGAACTCGGTGGTTTAGCAATCACCTATAACCGACTCTGGATCATCGTCTTTGCCGCCTTGGTCTTCGCCGCGCTGCTCGCCATCCTGAAGCTGACGCCGATGGGCCTGCAGATGCGCGCGGTCACCCAGAACCGGCGCATGGCCTCCGCCATGGGCATCCGCACCGGCCGCATCGACGCGCTGACCTTCGGGCTGGGTTCGGGCGTCGCGGGCTTGGCCGGCGTCGCGCTGTCGCAGATCGACAATGTCAGCCCCAATCTTGGCCAAAGCTACATCATCGATAGCTTCATGGTCGTGGTCTTCGGCGGTGTCGGCAATTTGTGGGGCACGCTGGTCGGCGCGATGACGCTCGGCGTCGCCAACAAGCTGCTCGAACCCTATGCCGGCGCCGTGCTCGGCAAGATCGCGCTCTTGGTTTGCATCATCCTGTTCATCCAGAAGCGCCCGCGCGGCCTGTTCGCGCTCAAGGGCCGGGCGGTGGAAGCATGATTACCCGCTTCCTCCTGCAGAACATGGACAAGCGAGGGGGAATCTTCCTCGCGATCCTGCTCGGCCTGGCCGTGCTGGTGCCGCTGTCGAACCTGCTGCTGCCGGCGTCCTCGCCCTTCCATGTCCCGACCTCGACCATGTCGCTCTGGGGCAAGTACCTCTGCTACGCGCTGCTGGCGATCTCGCTCGATCTCGTCTGGGGCTATTGCGGCATCCTCAGCCTCGGCCACGGCGCCTTCTTCGCGCTCGGCGGCTACGCCATGGGCCTCTACCTGATGCGCCAGATCGGCTCGCGCGGGGTCTACGGCAACCCGATCCTGCCCGACTTCATGGTCTTCCTGAACTGGCAGGAATTGCCCTGGTACTGGTGGGGCTTCTCGTCCTTCCCCTTCGCGATGCTGATGGTGGTGGCCGTGCCCGGCCTGCTCGCCTTCGTCTTCGGCTGGTTCGCCTTCCGCTCACGCGTCACCGGCGTCTATCTCTCGATCATCACCCAGGCTCTGACCTACGCGCTGCTGCTCGCCTTCTTCCGCAACGACATGGGCTTCGGCGGCAACAATGGCCTGACCGATTTCAAGGACATCCTCGGCTTCAACATCCAGGCGCAGACGACGCGTGCCGCCCTGTTCTCGATGACCTGTGTCATGCTGGCGGCCGGCTTCCTGATTGCGCGCGGCATCGTCGTCTCGAAGCTCGGCAAGGTCGTCATCGCGATCCGCGACGCCGAATCACGCACCCGCTTCCTCGGCTACCGGGTCGACCGCTTCAAGCTCTTCGTCTTCACCGTCTCGGCCTGCATGGCGGGCGTCGCGGGCGCGCTTTACGTTCCGCAGGTCGGCATCATCAATCCCAGCGAATTCGCCCCGGCCAACTCGATCGAGACCGTGATCTGGGTCGCGGTCGGCGGGCGCGGCACGCTGGTCGGCGCGGCGCTCGGTGCCGTCGTGGTCAACTGGGCCAAGACGCTGTTCACCTCGGGCTTCATGGCGCCGTACTGGCTCTTCGCGCTGGGCGGCCTCTTCGTCGTCGTCACGCTCTTCCTGACCAAGGGCATTCTCGGCACCGCCGAAGCCTTATGGGCACGCCGCCGCAAATCCGACGACACACCGGCCGTCGAACCGGCCCCGGCGGAGTGAAGCGATGAATGCTCCCGTGCCCGGCGCATTGACCTCCTCGCTGCTCTATCTCGACGGCGTCAGCGTCTCCTTCGACGGCTTCAAGGCCATCCGCGGCTTGTCGCTGACCATCGAGCCCGGCGAGATGCGCGCCATCATCGGCCCCAACGGCGCCGGCAAGACCACGATGATGGACATCATCACCGGCAAGACGAAGCCCGATATCGGCACCGTGATGTTCGGCGGCAGCGTCGACCTGACCAAGCTCGACGAAGCCGCGATCGCCAATCTCGGCATCGGCCGCAAGTTTCAGAAGCCGACGGTGTTCGATTTCCACACCATCGAGGACAACATCCTGCTCGCGCTGAAATCGAAGCGCACAGTCGGCAAGACGCTGTTCTGGAAGACCGAGGCGCCGCAGCAGAAGCGTATCGACGATATCCTCGGCATCATCCGCCTTGCCGACCGGCGAGACAGGCTCGCAGGCTCGCTCTCGCATGGCCAGAAGCAGTGGCTGGAGATCGGCATGCTGCTGGCCCAGGACCCGAAGCTCCTGCTCGTCGACGAGCCGGCCGCCGGCATGACCGATGGCGAGACGGCGCAGACGGCGGTGCTGCTCAAGGAGATCGCGCGGGATCATTCCGTCATCGTCGTCGAGCACGACATGGGCTTCATCCGCGAGCTCGGCGTGAAGGTCACAGTGCTGCACGAGGGCGCGGTGCTGGCCGAAGGCCCGCTCGACCATGTCAGCGCCAACGAGCGCGTCGTCGAAGTCTATCTGGGGCGGTGAGATGCTGGCCATACCCTCTCTCGTCCTGCCGCTGATCCACACCGTCATCCCGGACGCAGCGAAGCGGAGATCCGGGATCCATCGTCGGGCTCCGGCGCTTTACGATGGATCCCGGATCGGCGCGGCTTCGCCGCTTGTCCGGGATGACGGCGCGTTTTTCCGCAATGCCGTGGCCGGGAACGGACCGCTGTCATGCTGACCGTCGACGCCATCAACCTCCATTACGGCGCTGCCCAGGCGCTCCGTCGCGTTTCCGTCACCGCCGAGACCGGCAAGGTCACTTGCGTGATGGGCCGCAACGGCGTCGGCAAGACCTCGCTGATGCGCGCCATCGTCGGCCACCAGCCGATTTCCGGCGGCCACATCCGCCTTGATGGAGAAGACATCTCGGCCCTGCGCAGCGAGGATCGCGCGCGGGCCGGCATCGCCTATGTGCCGCAGGGGCGGGAAATCTTCCCGCTGCTGACGGTGAAGGAGAATCTGGAGACCGGCTACGCGCCGCTGAAGCGCCGCGAGCGCTTCGTCCCGGATGAACTCTTCGACCTCTTCCCCGTGCTGAAGACCATGTTGGGCCGGCGCGGCGGAGACCTCTCGGGTGGCCAGCAGCAGCAACTCGCCATTGCGCGAGCGCTGGTCACCCGACCCAGGCTGCTGGTGCTGGACGAGCCGACCGAGGGCATCCAGCCCTCGATCATCAAGGATATCGGCCGCGCCATCGACTATCTCCGTCAAAAAGGCGGAATGGCAATCGTGCTCGTCGAGCAGTATTTCGACTTCGCCCGCGACCTTGCCGACACGATGTTCGTGATGGACCGCGGCGAGGTCGTGCTGTCCGGGCCGATGAGCGAGCTTGACGGCGCGCAGGTTCAGAGACTGATTCAGGTCTGATGCGCCTTTGCCTTGCCGACCATGCCTGACGGGAAGCTGCCCTGACGATGCTGGCGATAACCGATCTCCAGACCCTCGCACCGGCGCGGATGCAGCGCGCCCACGGGCAGGCGAGCGTCTCCTTCCATGCGCGTGACGGCCGGACTCGTCTCGATCGGCTGTTCCAGGAGGGCTGCGCAAAACTTCGCTTCCCGCGCCCGCTCGGCAACGAGGCCCCGCAGGCGATCCTCATCAACACGGCAGGCGGGCTGACCGGCGGAGACCGCTTCGGCACGGAGGTTGATCTGGCGGAAAACGCGCAGGCCTGCGTCACCACCCAGGCCTGCGAGCGTGTCTATCGCTCGACGGGGGCGGATGCCGTCGTCACCAACCGCCTGCGGCTCGCGGCCGGCGCCCGGCTCGCCTGGCTGCCGCAGGAGACGATCCTGTTCGAGGGCGGGCGCCTGTCCCGCACGCTCGATGCCGACCTGGCTGGTAATGCCGAACTGGTCGCCGTGGAGGCAGTGCTGTTCGGCCGGCAGGCGATGGGTGAGACCTTGCATAGCGGCCACCTGCACGACCGCTGGCGCATCAGGCGCGAGGGCCGCCTGATCTTCGCCGACGATCTGCGCGTCGAGGGCGATATCGCCGCCCGGCTCGCGCCGCAGCCCGCCATGGCCGGCTGCCGTGCGATGGCGACGGTGCTGTTCGCCGGTCCGGCACCTGAGCGCTTCCTGGATCAGGCCCGGTCGATCATAGGGCCGGGCGGCGGCGCCAGCGCCTGGAACGGCAAGTTTCTCGCGCGGCTGGTCGAGGAGACCGGGCTCGCGCTCCGGCGGCGGCTGGAGCCGCTGCTCACCCTTCTCCTGGGCGGCCGGCCGCTGCCCAAGGTCTGGCAACTCTAGGGACTGACGGCATGAACCTGACACCGCGCGAGAAGGACAAGCTCCTGATCTCCATGGCAGCCATGGTCGCCCGGCGCCGGCTCGAGCGCGGCGTCAAGCTCAACCATCCCGAGGCGATCGCCTTGATCAGCGATTTCGTGGTCGAGGGCGCGCGCGACGGCCGCAGCGTCGCCGACCTGATGGAGGCCGGCGCCCATGTCGTCGGCCGCGCGCAGGTCATGGAGGGCGTCGCCGAGATGATCCACGACGTGCAGGTCGAAGCCACCTTCCCGGACGGCACCAAGCTCGTCACCGTCCACGAACCCATCCGCTGAGCGCGCAAGCCGGAGGCTGCCATGAAGAGATTGTCGATCGCCCTGATCCTGAGCGTCGGTGCCGCAAGCCCGGCCTTTGCCCATCTCAACCCGGCCGAGCACGGCTCCTTCGCAGCCGGCTTCTCGCATCCCCTGTTCGGCGCGGACCATATCCTGGCGATGGTCGGCGTCGGCCTCTGGGCCTTCCTCGTCGGCGGGCGCGCCGTCTGGGCCATTCCCGCTGCCTTCGTCGTCACGATGATGCTCGGCTTCGCCGCGGCGCTCGCCGGCATCGGCCTGCCTTTCGTCGAGCCGACCATCGCGGCCTCGGTCGTGGTGCTCGGCCTGCTGGCTTTGGTCGCATTGCAGGTCCCGGTCGCGGTCGGCATGGCGGTTGTCGGCTTCTTCGCGCTGTTCCACGGCTATGCCCATGGCGGTGAGATGGGCGAGGCGACGAGCCTCTCCTTCATGATCGGCTTCGCGCTGGCGACAGCCCTGCTGCATGCGGTCGGCATCGGTATCGGCCTTGCCGGCAACGCGCTTTCGCATCGCGGCCGGATCGCGGCGCGCATCGCCGGTGGTTTGACCGCGCTTGGCGGCCTCTGGCTGGTCGCGGGAGTCTGATCGCATGATCCCCGGAGAGGTCTTTCCCGCCGAGGGCGATATCATCCTCAATGCGTGCGCGCAGCAGGTCACGCTGCTCGTCGCCAATACCGGCGACCGGCCGATCCAGGTCGGCTCGCACTACCATTTCTTCGAGACCAACGACGCGCTCGATTTCGACCGCGCTGCCGCTCGCGGCATGCGGCTCGACATCGCCGCAGGCACCGCGGTGCGCTTCGAGCCCGGCCAGCAGCGCGAGGTCCGCCTCGTGCCGTTCGGCGGCGGGCGCGCCGTCTACGGCTTCCAGCAGAAGGTGATGGGGAAACTCTGATGCCGGCCAAGCTCTCCCACGCCGCCTATGCGCAGATGTATGGACCGACGGTCGGCGACCGCGTCCGTCTCGCCGACACCGATCTCATCATCGAGGTCGAGAAGGACTTCACCGTCTATGGCGAGGAGGTGAAGTTCGGCGGCGGCAAGGTCATCCGTGACGGCATGGGCCAGAGCCAGGCGAGCCGCGCCGAGGGCGCGGTCGATACCGTCATCACCAACGCGCTGATCGTCGATCACTGGGGCATCGTGAAGGCCGATATCGGCCTGAAGGACGGGCGGATCGTCGCGATCGGCAAGGCCGGCAATCCGGATACGCAGCCCGGCGTCACCATCGTCATCGGCCCTGGCACCGAGGCCATCGCCGGCGAGGGCAAGATCCTCACCGCCGGCGGCGTCGACGCGCATATCCATTTCATCTGCCCGCAGCAGATCGACGAGGCGCTGATGGCCGGCATCACCACCATGCTCGGCGGCGGCACCGGCCCGGCCCATGGCACGCTGGCGACGACCTGCACGCCCGGCCCCTGGCATCTCGGCCGGATGATCCAGTCCTTCGACGCGGTGCCGATCAATCTCGGCCTGTCCGGCAAGGGCAATGCCTCGAAGCCGGCCGCGTTGATCGAGATGATCGAGGGCGGCGCCTGCGCGCTCAAGCTCCACGAAGACTGGGGCACGACGCCGGCCGCGATCGACAACTGCCTCAGCGTTGCCGACGATCACGACATCCAGGTCATGATCCACACCGACACGCTGAACGAGAGCGGCTTCGTCGAGGATACGGTCGCGGCCTTCAAGGGGCGCACCATCCATGCCTTCCACACGGAAGGCGCGGGTGGCGGCCACGCGCCGGATATCATCAAGGTCTGCGGGCTCCCGAACGTTATCCCGTCCTCGACCAATCCGACGCGGCCCTACACGCAGAACACCATCGCCGAGCATCTCGACATGCTCATGGTCTGCCATCACCTCTCGCCCTCGATCCCCGAGGACATCGCCTTCGCCGAGAGCCGCATCCGCAAGGAGACGATCGCGGCCGAGGATATCCTGCACGATATCGGCGCCTTCTCGATCATCTCGTCGGACAGCCAGGCCATGGGCCGCGTCGGCGAAGTGCCGATCCGGACCTGGCAGACAGCTCACAAGATGAAGGTCCAGCGCGGGCGCTTAGCCAGCGAGACCGGCGACAACGACAATCTGCGCGTGCGCCGCTATATCGCGAAATACACGATCAATCCGGCGATCGCGCAGGGCTTGTCGAAGCATGTCGGTTCGGTCGAGGTGGGAAAGCGCGCCGATCTCGTGCTCTGGAGCCCGGCCTTTTTCGGCGTGAAGCCGGAGATGGTGCTGGTCGGAGGCATGATTGCGGCCGCCCCGATGGGCGATCCCAACGCCTCGATCCCGACCCCACAGCCGATGCACTACCGGCCGATGTTCGGCGCCATGGGCCGCGCGCCGGCGATGTGCTCGGTGACCTTCGTCAGCGCAGCCGCAATCGCCAATGGCCTGAAGGACAAGCTCGGTGTCGCCAAGGGCATGCTCGCGATCGAGAACACGCGCGGCGGCATCTCCAAGGCATCGATGGTCCTGAACGACGCGACGCCCCACATGGAGGTCGATCCCGAGACCTACGAGGTGCGCGCCGATGGCGAGCTCCTGACCTGCGAACCCGCGACCGTGCTGCCGATGGCGCAGCGCTATTTCCTGTTCTGATCCGAGGCCTGCGATGCTCCGCGCCATCTCCCATAGCCACGGCGGCAGCGGCGAGCCTGCCGGCACGCTCCGCCTCGACCATGCCGCCCGCCACCTGCGCCGCAAGCTCGTCACCACCGACCAGGGCGAGGCGATCATGGTCGATCTGCCCGAGCCGGTGCTCTTCGCCGATGGCGATCGGCTCGTGCTGCAGGATGGCCGCAGCGTCGCGATCGTCGCGGCAGAGGAGGAGCTCTACGAGGTGTCTCCCGGGCCGGGCTGCCCGCTGCGCCATCTCGCCTGGCATCTGGGCAACCGCCACTTGCCGGCGCAGATCGACGAAACCCGCATCCTGATCCAGCGTGACCATGTCATCCGGGCGATGCTGGAAGGCCTCGGCGCTTCCCTGCGCGAGGTCGTCGCACGCTTCCAGCCGGTGCATGGCGCCTATCACGCGCATGGGCATGATCACGGGCACAGCCATCATCATGGTCATGGCCTCGACCATCACCACCACCATGACTGAGGCCGTCGCGCTCGCCCGCCTGATGACCTGGCTCTCTCCGGCCTTTCCGGTCGGGTCTTTCGCCTATAGTCACGGGCTGGAACGGGCGATCCATGACGGGTTGATCCGGGATCGGCAGAGCCTGTTGGGATGGCTGGAGACCCTGCTGGAACAGGGCTCAGCCTGGAATGACGCTGTCCTGCTGGCCGAAACCTGGCGCAAGATCGGCGCGGGTGATGACATCGCAGACGTCGCGGAACTGGCCGAGGCCATGTCGGGCTCACGCGAGCGACATATGGAGACGACGCTGCAAGGCGGTGCCTTCGTCGATGCGATGGCTGCCTGGAGCGGCTACCCGGCAGGCGGAGAGGGGCCGATCGCATATCCCGTGGCCGTCGGCTCGGCCGCGGCGCGCTACGGCATCGCGCTCGGCGACGCGCTCACCGCCTATCTCCACGCCTTCGCCTCCAACCTCGTCCAGGCCTGCGTGCGGCTGGTGCCGCTCGGCCAACGCGACGGGGTGGCGACGCTCGCCGCGCTGGAACCCGTCATCCTGCGTACCGCCCGGCGCGCCGCCGCCGCGACGCTGGACGATCTCGGCTCCTGCACTATTCGCGCCGACATCCTCTCGATGAACCACGAAACGCAGTATTCAAGGGTCTTTCGCTCGTGAACTCCCCCAATGGTCCGCTCCGCGTCGGCATCGGCGGCCCGGTCGGCGTCGGCAAGACCACGCTCACCGAGAAGCTCTGCAAGGCGATGCGCGAGCGCTACTCCGTCGCCGTCGTTACCAACGACATCTTCACCAAGGAGGACGAGCTGATCCTCAACCGGCTGCAGGCCTTGCCGGAAGAGCGCATCATCGGCGTCGAGACCGGCGGCTGCCCGCATACCGCGATCCGCGAGGATGCCTCGATCAATCTCGCCGCCATCGCCGAGATGCGCCGCCGCTTCCCCGATCTCGATATCGTCTTCATCGAATCCGGCGGCGACAACCTCGCCGCGACCTTCTCGCCCGATCTCGCCGACATCACGCTCTATGTCATCGACGTCGCGGGCGGCGAGAAGATCCCGCGCAAGGGTGGGCCGGGGATTACGCGCTCGGACCTGCTGATCATCAACAAGATCGACCTCGCGCCCTATGTCGGGGCCAATCTCGACGTGATGCGTTCGGACACCGAAAAGCAGCGCGCCGGCCGGCCCTTCGTCTTCAGCGACCTCAACCGGCTCACCGGGGTCGAGGAGATCGTCGCCTTCATCGAGAAGAACGGCGGTCTCGCCGCCGCGCAATAGCGGTCGGCGCCAGCCGTATTGGCGCCCGTCGGCGAAGGCGCCGATGCGCCAGCCGGCGCAGCTCCCGGCCGTCCCGGTTGAGCCGCGCCGCTGAGGCGGATTCGTCGTTCAGGTCCGGCCAGCCTCGGTCGGCTGACGGATGAAATGGCCGGGGCCGATCTCGACCAGCGCGGTCGGCGGCGCCTGCCAGTCGAGCTTTCGGATCGGGCTTGGCAATTCGTCGACGGCGAGTTCGCGCCTGAACGCCCGGCGGCTGGGATCGGGCACAGGCACCGCCGCCAGCAGCTTGCGCGTATAGGGGTGGCGCGGATCGGAGAATACGGCCTCGCGCGGGCCGATCTCGACGATTTCGCCGAGATACATCACCGCCACGCGATGGCTGACGCGCTCGACCACCGCCATGTCATGCGAGATGAAGAGATAGGCGAGGCCGAGCTCGGCCTGCAGGTCGAGCATCAGGTTCAGCACCTGCGCCTTCACGGAAACGTCGAGCGCCGAGACCGCCTCGTCCGCCACGACGAGCTTCGGCGAGAGCGCGAGCGCCCGGGCGATCGCGATGCGCTGGCGTTGGCCGCCGGAGAACTCGTGCGGAAAACGCACATGCATCTCGGGCGCGAGCCCGACCTTGCGCAGCAGTTCGGCGACACGCTCCTGCGCTTCCGCTCCCTTCGCTAGGCCATGAACGAGGATCGGCTCGGCTAGCGCGCTGCCGATGCTCTTGCGCGGGTTGAGGCTGGCGAAAGGATCCTGGAAGATCATCTGCATGTCGCGGCGGGCATCGCGCAATTCGCTCTTGCCGAGCCCGGTGACGTCGCGCCCGCCGAAGCGGACGCTGCCGAAGGAAGGCTCGACCAGCCGCAGGATCGAGCGCCCGGTCGTCGACTTGCCGCAGCCCGACTCGCCGACCAGCGCCAGTGTCTCGCCGCGCCGCAGGCTGAAACTGACGTCCTCGACGGCATGGACTTGGCCCCGCAAGCGTCCGAGCAGGCCGCCGCGGATGCCGAAGCGGGTGGTCAGCCCCGCGACTTCGAGCAAGGGCGGCTCGGCCGCCGCGACCGTGTCGGGCTGCTCGACCGGCTTGCCCTCGACCTTGCCGTTTTCGGGGTCGATGCGCGGAAAGCGTAGCGGACGGCCATGGCCCTCCATGTCGCCGAGCTTGGGCACTGCCGCCAGCAGCGCCTTGGTGTAGCCGTGGACGGGATTATTGAAGACCTGTGAGGCCGGTGCGTCTTCCAGCTTCCGACCCTTCCACATCACCACGACGCGGTCGGCGATCTCGGCGACGACGCCCATGTCATGGGTGATGAAGAGCACGGACATCCGCTCCTCGTCCTGCAGCGTCTTGATCAGCTCCAGGATCTGCGCCTGGATCGTCACGTCGAGCGCCGTCGTCGGCTCGTCGGCGATCAGGAGCTTGGGTTTGCAGGCGAGCGCGGTTGCGATCATCACGCGCTGGCGCATGCCGCCGGAGAGCTGGTGCGGATGATTGTCGAAGCGTGTCTTCGCCGAGGGGATGCGCACCTTGTCGAGCATGCGCAACGCCTCGGCCTTGGCCGCGCCGCTATCCAGCCCGCGATGATAGCGGAGCGCCTCGGCGATCTGGAAACCGACGGTGAGCACCGGGTTGAGGCTCGTCATCGGCTCCTGGAAGATCATCGCGACATCATTGCCGCGGACCTTGCGCATCTCCTCTTCCCTGAGCGCGAGCAAGTCGCGGCCCTCCAGCGCGACGCGGCCCTGGATGCGTCCGTTGGCGGCCGAGACCAACCGCATGATCGAGAGCGCGGTCACGCTCTTGCCCGAGCCGGATTCGCCGACGATGGCCACGGTCTCGCCGGGGGCCACGTCGAAGCTCAGGTCCTCGACGGCCCAGCGCCATTGCCCGCCGACGCGGAAGGCGGTCTGGAGGTTCTCGACGGAGAGGACGGGATCGCTCATCGCTCGCCCTTCAACTTGGGGTCGATGGCGTCGCGCAGGCCGTCGCCGAGGACATTGAGCGCGAAGACGACGACGAGGATCGCGAGCGAGGGCGCCAGCACCAGCCAGTAGCTGTCGAGGATGTTCTCGAAGCCCTCGCGGATCATGCCGCCCCAGGTCGCGATCGGCGGCTTCACGCCGAGGCCGATGAAGGCGAGCGAGGCCTCGGTGCGGATGGCGTTGGCGAGCCAGAGCGAGGCCATCACCAGGATTTCCGGGAAGATGTTGGGCAGGATATGGCCGGCCATGATGCGTGCGTCGGAGAAGGCGAGCGCCCGGCCGGCGCCGATATAGTCGCGCTCCTTGACCGTGATCGTCGGGGCCCGCGCGATCCGGGCGAAGGAGGGGATCGAGGTCAGCGCGATCGCGATGGTGATGTTCTCCATCGAGGGGCCGAGCATGGCGACGAGGATCAGGCCGAGGATCAGCGACGGGAAGGCGAGGAGGATATCCATCGCCTGCATCACGACGACGTCGAAGCGCCCGCCATAGTAGCCGGCAAGCAAGCCGATCAGCGAGCCGACGACCATCGCGATGACCGTCGAGGCGATGCCGATCACCAGCGAGATCCGGGCGCCGTAGAGCAGCCGCGAGAGGATGTCGCGGCCGAAATAGTCGGTGCCGAGATAGAAATCGTCATGCGGCGGCTGGAGCCGCGACAGGATGTTCTGCTCGAGCGGATCATGCGGGGCGATGACGGGCGCCAGCACGGCCGCGAGGATCACCGCGACGACGATGGCGAGCCCGATCCAGGAGGTCTTGTTGGCATTGAAGGCGCCGATCGTCGCCTTCAGCCAGCGCCGGCGCGGCGGGGCGACGGGGGCTGCATCATGGACGGAGGTGCTCATGACAGCTTCACCATCATGACAGTTTCACTCTTGGATCGACGAGGGCGTAGGTGATGTCGGTCGCGATGTTCACGAGGACGACGATCAGCGTGTAGATCACCATCATGCCCTGCAGCATGGTGTAGTCGCGCTGGTTCAGCGCACCGACGATCAGCTTGCCGAGGCCCGGCCGGTTGAAGACGATCTCGGTCAGCACCGAATTACCGATCAGTATGCCGAGATAGAGGCCCACGATCGTGATGATCGGGATCAGCGCGTTGCGCAGCGCATGCCGCCAGATTACCACCCGCCAAGGCACGCCCTTGGCGCGGGCGCTGCGGACGTAATCCTCCTGCATCACCTCCAGCATGGCCGAGCGCGCGACGCGCGTGATGTAGGCCGCCATGATCAATCCGAGATTGAGCGCCGGCAGCGCCATCGCCTGAAACCACGCCGAGAACGAGCCGCTGCCGGCCGAGATCACCGGGAACCAGCGCAGCATGATGGCGAAGAGGATCAGCAGGATGATCGCCGAGACGAAGGGCGGGAAGGAAAGCCCGAGCAGCGAGGCGATGCGGGTGACATAATCCGGCATGCGGTTGCGGTTAACCGCGGCCCAGACCCCGAGCGGCACGCCGATGACGATGCCGATCGCCATCGAGACGAGGGTGAGCTCGATCGTCCAGGGCAGGACGGCAAGCACCTCCTGGATCACCGGCCGGCCGGTGACGAGCGAGACGCCCCAGTCGCCGCGCACGGCACCGGCGAGGAAGCTGAAATACTGCTCGCTCATCGACGCATCGAGGCCGAGCCGCGTGCGCATCGCGGCGATGGCCGCGGCATCGGCCTGGTCGCCGAGGATCACCTGCGCAGGGTCGCCGGGGACGATGCGCACGACGACGAACACGAGCGAGAGCACCGCCCAGAGCGTGACGATGGCGAAGCCGAGGCGTTTGACGAGAAAGGCGCTCATGATGCCGCCGGTCGTTGAGAAGCTGTTGATCCGGCAAGAAGCCCGGATCGCTGGGTACGGACACCCGGCCGTCATCCCGGGCTTGACCAGGGATCCATCGGAGGGCTGCGGTGCTCTACGATGGATCCCGGATCTGTGCCGCTTCGCGGCTTGTCCGGGAAGACGCCGGGGTTCCTTGTAAGATCGGAAAATCCGACCTCACTTCGTGAAGCGCGTCGTCTCCAGCACCGGCGGGCCGAGATTGAGCGAGGCCTTGAGCTCGTAGCCGAGATCGAGGCTGTCCTTGTAAGCCCAGAGCTGCATCATCTCGTTGACGGGAATCGCGCAGACCTCGGCGATGATCTTCTCCTGCGCGGTCTTCCACAAAGCGAGCTGCTTGGCCTTGTCGGTCTCCGAACGGGCAGCGTCGATCTCGGCGTCGGCGACCTTGCAATGCGAGAAATTGGTCACCGCCGTCGGCGTCTTCACGATCGCGCGCGAATGGAAGAACTGCGAGAGATAGACATCCGCCACCGGGAAGCGCGCCGCCTGGAAATGCACGACCTGCGAGAGGTCCTGCCGGATCTGCTGGTGGAAGGTCGCGTGCTCCACCGGCTGGATCTCCAGGGTGATGTTCGCCTTCTTCAGCAGGGCCTGCACCGCCTCGGTGAAGCTCAGCATCGAGGGCAGGGTGGTGTTGATCGCCTTGATGGTGACGCCGTTGGGGAAGCCGGCCTCCGCCAATAGCGCCTTGGACTTGGCGAGGTCGAAGGGCAGGAGCGGGGCCTTCTCGTCCGTACCGAGATAGCCTGACGGCACGACCGAGACGGCCGGGCGCGAGATGTTCTTGCCGCGGAACTGCCAGATCGCGTTGCGGTCGATGGCATAGGCGATCGCCTGCCGGACCTTGATGTTGTCGAGCGGCGGTTGGCTCATGTTGAGATGGAGCATCGACATCTCGGCCGGTCCCATCGCCACGACCTTGACGCCGGGCAGTGCCGTCATTCGATCGACCCAGGCCTGTTCCTGCCGGCCGAGCATCATGTCGAGCTCGCCGGACTGGAAGGCGAGATCGCGCGAGGAGTCGGAGGGGATGAAGCGGTAGAGGATCTCGGTCAGCTTAGGCTTGCCGCGGAAATAGTTCGGGTTGGCGACGAGCTTGGCGTATTGCTGCGGCACATATTCCTGGAACATGAACGGGCCGGTGCCGACCGGCTTCTTGGCGAAGCCGTCCTTGCCCAGTTCCTCGGCGGCCTTCTTACAGACCATGTTGCCGCCATGGTAGTTCATGACGATGCCGAGCAGGCTCGGGATCGGCTCCTTCAGCGCGATCTTGACGGTGTACTTGTCCGGCGCCTCGATCGACTGCACCGCGCTGTAGTCCGACGAGAAGGCGGAGCTGTCCTTGGAGGAGGCCCGCTTCAGCGAATAGACGGCGTCCTCCGCGGTGAACTCGCCATAGCCATGGTGGCACTGCACGCCCTGGCGCAGCTTGAAGGTCCATTCCTTGCCGTCTGCCGAGGATATCCAACTCTCGGCGAGATCGGGCTCCATGAATTCGGGCGAAAGCTCGCCGGGCTTGATGCGAACGAGCCCGTTGAACATCCATTGCAGCATCGCCTTGCCGGGCGTGCCGGAATTCAGGTGCGGGTCGAGCACGCCGGCATCCGAGCTCTGCATGCCGACGGTGAGCACGGTCTTCTGCGCGAGGGCCGGACTGGCCATCAGCGCGCCGGCCAACAGGGCGGCGAGGATCGAAACGGGTCTCTTCATGGCTCTTCCCCTGCTTTTGTCGTTGAGCGTGATGATCGAGATCGGGTGGCGGCGCTCTCCCGGCGCCGTTGCTAAAGCGTGTCCTCCAGCCTGCAATTAACCAGCAATTCCGCGACGGTGGCATTGTTGGGCAGCGCCAGGACGGTGGCAACCAGTTCGGCGAGATCGGCCGGCTGGGTCATCGCTTCCGGCGGTAGCGCGGTGCTCGCGGCCGTCATGTCGGTGCGCACGAAGGACGGGCACAGCGCCGTCGCGCGCACGCCCTTGTCCCAGGCGATGCGCCGCGCCGCGTGGTTGAGCGCGATCATCGCATGCTTGGTCATGTTGTAGGCGACATGGTCGTTACGCACGCGCTTGCCCGACATCGAGGCGACATTGACGATGCGCCCGGCGCCGCAGGCTTCGAGATGCGGTAGCGCGCAATGGATCAGGTTGAGCGGCCCCTTGCAGTTCGCCGCCCAGATCGCGTCGAGCGTCGCTTCATCAGGCGCGCGCAGGGTCATGTGGCTGCTCATGCCGGCATTGTTGACGAGCCCGTCGATCCGGCCGAAGCGGGCCGCGGCTGCATCGACCCAGGCGCGGTGGCTCGTCCAGTCGGTGGCACCATAGCGCGCGACATGGAGACGCGACGGGTCCCATTCGGCGCTCATCGTCTTCAATGAGTTCAGATCGCGCCCGCCGAGGCTGAGGCTGTAGCCTTGTTCGTGCAGCAATTCGGCGATGGCGCGGCCGATGCCGCGATTGGCGCCGGAGATCAGGATGACGCGTCCATCGGGAGGCAGCATGGCGGGGCGATTTCCTATCCGTGCAAGGTGAGTTCGGCAGCCGGTCGGGTGCCCTCGGCGAAGCGGTTCAGCCGGAAAGGCGAAAGATCGAAGCGGGGTCGCCGTCCCAGGGCGAGATCGGCCAGGATCTCGCCGGTGACCGGGCCGATGCCGAAGCCGTGCCCGGAGAAGCCGGCGGCGACGACGAGTCCTTCCAATCCGGTCTCGGCATCGATCGCGGGCAGGGCGTCCGGCGTCAGATCGATCAATCCGCCCCAGAGCCGGGCGATGCCGGCTTCCGCCAGCGCCGGCAGAACCAGCGTCGTGCGGGCGATCAGCGCCGCGATATCGCGGCTGCGCGGGGCGAGCGAAGCTTCGGTCCAGCTCGTGGGATCATGCGGCCAGTCGCCGATGCCGGTGGTGACGCGCAGGCGCCCGTCGATCTCCTGCCGCCCGGCGCAATCCGCGTTGGCGACGCCGAAGACCGGGGCGAGCAAGGGCGGCAGCGGCACGCTCTGCATGACGCAGACGAGCTTGACGATCAGCGGCAGGGCAAGGCCGAGCGGCCCCAGCAGCTCGGGCGCATGGATGCCGGTCGCCAGGATGACGCGGTCAGCGGAGATGGTTTCGCCGCTCGACGTCTCGACGCCGGTGACCCTTTCGCCCGAGCTGGTCAGCGCGCGAACCGGCACGCCTTCGTGGGTCACGGCGCCATGCCGGCGGCCAGCCTCGGCATAGGCTCGCACGGCAGGCACCGGATCGGCATGGCCGTCGCCCGGGCAGAAGGAGGCGGCGAGGATGCCGGGCCCGATCGCCGGGGCCCTGGCGCGGATCGCGGCGTTGTCGGGCAGGTATTCGATGGTCAGGCCCAGCTTGCCCTGCTGCACGACCAGCTCGCGGATGACCGTCACTTCCGCTTCGGTCCGCGCCAGCCGCAGATTGCCGTGGCGGCGATAGCCGGTCGGTGCGCCGAGCTCTTCGTCGAGCCCGCCCCAGCGCTCGACCGCCGCCTTCGCCAGCGGCAATTCGGCGGGATCGCGGCCGGATTGGCGGACGCCACCGAGCGTCCAGCTCGACGCCATCGCCGCGAGATTGCGCGCTTCCAGCAGCGTCACGGAATGGCCGGCCCGCGCGATCTCGTAGGCGGCCGAAACCCCGCTGATCCCACCCCCGACGATGACGACGTCCGGCATGGCGGCGCCCGGCTTCAGGACAGGTCGACGCTGATGCGCTGCTCGGGCTGGCCCGGATTGCGCCGCTTATAGGCGGTGACCTCGAATTCGACCTTGAGCTCGGGCTGGCCGAGCGGCGTGCAGGTCGTGGTATTCGCCGGGTCGATATCCCTGAACTTGGCGCCGACGACCTCATTGACCGCGTCCATATCGGCGATATCCGGCACGAAGACCTTCACCGCGACGACATCCCTGAGCGAGGCGCCGACGGCGGCAAGCGCGCCCTCGATATTGCGGAAGGCCTGTTCGGCCTGGCCCTTGGCGTCGGGCGCGATGGCGCGGGTCTTGTAGTTCCGACCCGCCGTGTTCGAGACGAAGATCATGTCCCCGGCGACGACGACGCGCGAATAGCTGTTCAGCGTCTCGTATTTGCTGCCGGATTTGACTTTGACGATCTCGCTCATGACGCTCTCCGAAAGGCTCGGCCCGCTCTGTCGGCGGCTTTTGAGCCGGCAGGCAACCAATAGCAAGAATTGGTGTATACCATTCGAGGAGTCTCGGGCTGTCAAGGACATGATCGGGCGGGATGCGCGATGGCCGTGCCGCCACCGGCGTCGCGCTGACCCGATGCAACGCGACATGAATGTCCGGCTCTGCGCCAATGGGCGCAAGAAAAGCCCGCTGCGGTCGCATTCTCAGAGAATGATCCCGCCGAAGCGGTGTCTTTTCCGGCTTCGAGAGGCTCATGCAGAGCTGGTCGAGCGGACCAAAGGGAAGCATTGACAAGCTGGTATATACCAAATCATTCTGCTTTCTCGGCCGTCCAGGCCGCCAAAAAATAGAGAGGGGTATCCGATGCAGCCGATCTCTCGTCGCTCTGTGCTCGCTGCCGGCGCAGCGCTGCCTCTCCTGGGCTTGCGGGCCCATGCGCAAGCCGCCGGCAAGGTACTCCGCTTCGGCCTGTCGAGCTTTCCGCCCAGCCTCCAGCCCTGGCTCCATACCGGCACGGCGGCGCTGACCGTCAAGCTGCTGATCTTCCGCGGCCTGACCGGCTTCGACGAGAACGGCGAAGTCCGGCCGGAACTCGCGGAGTCCTGGCAACGGGAGGGCGAGACAGCCTGGGTCTTCAAGCTGCGCCAGGCCACCTTCCAGAACGGCAAGCCGGTCACGGCCGAGGACGTGAAATGGACGCTGGAGCAGGTCGCCGCGCCCAACTCGACCGCCTTCATGAAGGCCGAGTTCGGCGGTGTCGAGCGCATCGAGACTCCCGACCCCCGCACCGTCCGCATCGTCATGAAGCAGCCGACGGTCACGCTGCCGATCTGGCTGGCCAGCCCGCATATGCCGATCATCGCCAAGGATTCGATCGAGGGCCGCGCCGGGCTCGGCGTCGGCGCGGGGCCGTTCATGATCAAGGGCCAGGAACGCGGCGCCTCGATCGAGGTCGTGAAATTCGACAAATACTACAAGCCGGGCCTGCCGAAGCTCGACGGCATCAAGCTCGTCGCCTATGCCGATGAGAACCTGCGTGTCGCCGCCCTTCAGGCCGGCGATATCGACCTGATCGAATATGTGCCCTGGCAATCCATGGCCACGATCGAGAAGGACGCGCGCCTGCGGCTCGTCGCCGCCGACGGCCCCTTCATGGGCCTCAATTTCAACGGCGGTGCCGGACCTTTCAAGGATGTGCGCCTGCGCCAGGCGGTGGCCCATGCCATCCGCCGCGACGAGATCGTGCAGGCCGCATTCTTCGGCCGCGGCAGCAAGCTCGAGGGCATCCCGATCCCGTCGAGCAGCCCCTATTTCGACAAGGCGCGTTCGGAATACTGGAACTACGATCCGGCCAAGGCGAAGAAGCTGATGGCCGAGGCAGGCGTGCCCAACGGCTTCCCCTGCACGCTGCTCTCGACCGCGCAATACGGCATGCACAAGTCGACCGCCGAGGTCGTGCAGGCCAATCTCGCCGAAATCGGCATCCAGGTGACCCTGAACCTGCCGGACTGGGCGGCGCGCGTCGATCTCGCCGGCAAGGGCCGCTACGACTTCATGGTGCAGGGCACCACCGCCGACAACAACGACCCAGACGGCTTGGCCCCGCTGATTGACGGCGACCTGCCGGCCAACATGGCGCGCAGTTGGCAGATCCCGACGCCCGAAATGCACGCGCTCTTCGCCAAGGGGCGCGCCGAGTTCGACGCGGCCAAACGCAAGGCGATCTATGCCGATCTGGAGAAAAACGCTCTGGAGCAGGCACCCCTCGTCGGCCTCGCCTGGCGCTCGCAGGGCTATGCGATGGTGAAGGGGCTCAGCGGCTTCAAATGCTATCCGGGCGGAACGAACTTCTTCTCGGCCTATTCGCTGGACGAGGCGGCGCTGGCCTGAAGGGTCGGCGCCTTCCGTCCTGCATCGGAAACACGCCGTCATTCCGGGCTTGACCCGGAATCCATCGTAGAGCGCCTAAACCTTACGATGGATTCCGGATCGGCGCCGCTTTGCGGCTTGTCCGGAATGACGATGAGGAAGCCGTCATACGCGCGTCGTCCGCTCCAGCCGTGAAAACCGCTCCAGCCTAAACGGCTTCGGATCGATCATCGGCGTCCGGCCGCTGACGAGGTCGGCGATCAGGCGGCCGGCGCCGGGGCCGATGCCGAAGCCATGGCCGGAGAAGCCCGTGGCGAGGAAGAAGCCCGGCAGGCGCGGCACTTCGCCGATGATCGGCACGGCATCGGGCGTCGCGTCGATCAGCCCGCCCCAGCTCTCCTTGATCCTGAGGCCGGCGAAGGCAGGGAAGGCGGCGATCAGGTTGCGCTTGGCCTCTTCCAGGATGGGCGCGGACGGCTTGGGATCGAGGATGCGCGTCTGCTCGAAGGGCGTTGCCTCGTCGAGCGACCAGCTTGTCTTCCGGCGCGCCTCCTCGATGAAGCGCTCGCCGATCCGCAGCCGCAACTCATGGCGCTGCCGGACGAAGGACGGCAGGAAATCGAACAGCAGCCGGAAGCTGTCCGGCACGATCTCGGCCACGCTCGCCCCGCGATGGGCGATGGTATAGCCACCATCCTGTCGCCTGCGGAAGGCGAAGTCGGAGGCTCCGAGCGCATGGATCGGCGGGCCGTCGAGCGGCTCGGTCCGGAACACCGAGCCCAGCACCTTGAGCGCCGGCAGGTCGATGCCGAGATTGCCGAGGAAGAGGCGCGACCAGGCCCCGCCCGCCAGCACGACGCGCTGGCAGGCGATCCGCCCGCGCTCGGTGACGACGGCGCTGACGCGCCCGCCCGCCGTCTCGATGCCGCGCACCGCGCAGCGCGTCAGGACGGTTCCGCCATGGCGGCGCAGCGCCCGCGCCATCGCCGGCACGGCCTTCTGCGGCTCGGCGCGGGCATCGCTCGGCGTGAACATCGCCCCGGCGAAGGCGCGCTTGCCGCCGGGCATGACGGCGTCGAGCTCGCGCGTGCTGAGCAGGCGCGAGTCGAGCTGGTAGGTCTTGGCGTGTTCCAGCCAGGCTTCGTGTTCGGCGAGCTTCGCCGGGGTATCCGCGACATAGACGACGCCGGAGCGGGTGAAGCCGGTATCGCCGCCGACGAGCCGGTCCATATCCTCCCAGAGCCGCATGCTTTCCAGCCCGAGCGGGATCTCGCCGGGGTCGCGCCCCATGACGCGGACCCAGCCCCAGTTGCGCCCGGACTGCTCGTGGCCGACCTCGCCCTTCTCGCAGACCGTGACCGAAATGCCCTCGCGCGCCAGAAACAGTGCCGTCGTGATGCCGATGATGCCGCCGCCGATCACCACGACGTCGCTGGCGGCCGGAACGGACGGGTCCGGCTCGATGGTTTCGATGGTGATGCCCAACAGGTGGCTCCGGCGGCGGAAGGGGAGGAGGAAGGCTGCTTGACGTCGTTCAGGCGCGGGGAGGAGGGGCAGAGCTGCGGAAGACGACGTGATGGGGATGGTTGACCGAGCGCATGTATTCGACCGGCCGCCCTTCGCCGTCGCGGGCCACGATCCGCAGCACCAGGGTCGGTGAGCCCGGCGCCAGCGCCAGCAATTGCGCCTCCCGCTCCGTTGCGGTGCCGACGCTGATCTCGCGGTCGCGGATGCTGATTTCGATGCCGTAACGCTGCTGCAGCAACGCGTAGAGCGACTGGCCGGAAAGCAGGTCCTCGGCCGACAGGCCGGGCACGCTGCCGGCTGGCAGGTAGCTGGTCTCGATGCAGAAGGCCTCGTCGTTCACGCTGCGCAGGCGCCGCGCCATGATCAGCGCGTCGCCGGGCGCCAGTTCGAGACGCTGCGCGATGCTTTCGCTCGCCGCTTCCTCGCCGAAATGCAGCAGCTTGCTGCCGGGCTCGCCGCCGGCGTTGCGGATGATGCGGGTGATGCCGAGCGTGGCTGGCGCGTCGATCGGACGTGAGACCTGGACCAGCGGGATGCGGGTGCCGCTGGTGCCGTTGCGTTCCAGCACGTTGCGCTCGACCAGCCGGTCGATCGCCTTGCGCACCGTCATCCGGTTGATGCCGAGCGCGTCGGCGAGCGTCCGCTCCGAGGGAATCCGGTCGCCCGGGCCGTAATCAGGAGCGCCGATGAGGTCGAGGAGGTAATCCTGCACCTCGACATAGATCGGCTTCACACCCTTGAGTGGGTTCGGAATGCCTGGAGTCTCGGTCCCCGAGCCTTTCGCGGCGCGCGGTTGTCGGAATCCGAGCCGCGGCGGCTTCTTCGCCTTCAAGGCGAAACGGTCGCGCAGCGCTGTTGGTCGGGAGGGGCGTTTGGGCGGCATGGATCAGGCTTGACAGGGATTGGTATATGGAATTGGTGTATACCAATTCTGACGCCTGATTGTAAGCCCGTTCGGGAGCCTGTCCATGTCCATCGCCTTCGACCGCGACACCATCCTGTCCGGGCTGGAGCCGACCCGCGCCGCGCTGCCGAAAGCCTATGCGCTCGGACAGGAACTGGCCCCCGGGATCGACCGCATCTACCTGATCGCCTGCGGCTCGGCCAACCGTGCGATGCTCGGCATCCAGTATTGGCTTGAGCGCTATTCGCCGGGCATCGAGGTGCGCCGCTATTTCCCGGCCGAGTTCATGGCGATCGACCCGCCCCGGCTGAACGAGCGCACGCTGGTCTTGCTCGCCTCCAAATCCGGCACGACGCCGGAGACGGTCGCCGCCGCGCATTTCCTCAGGGACAGGCCCTGCCAGGTCGTCGCCTTCAGCCAATATGGCGAGAAGCCGCTTGCGCAGGCCGTGCCGCGGCATTTCCTCGTCGGCGACACCAGTGAATCCTTCGCGGCGATGTTCATGCTGATGCAGGCGCTGATCGGCGGGCTGATGGCGGCCAGGGAAGGCTGGCCGCTCGGCGAGAAGCTTCTGGCCTCGCTCGACGCGCTCCCCGCGGCGATGTGCGTTGCGGCCGAGCAGAACGAGGCCCGCGCCGCAGCCGATGCCGTAACCTATGCGGGCGATGACCGCATCTACCATGTTGCCTCGGGGCCAGGCTTCACCACGGCCTATGTCTTCGGCGTCTGCATCCTCATGGAGATGCTCTGGCTGCACAGCTACCCGATCGAGGCGGCCGAGTTCTTCCACGGCCCCTTCGAGATCGTCGACAAGCAGACGCCGATGATCCTGATCACCGGCGAGGATCCGAGCCGGCCCCTGATGGAGCGGGTCGTGAAGTTCTGTGACACCTATGCCGGGCGCGTGATGAACTACGATTCCCGCGCGTTCGCGATGGCGGGCATCGACCCGGACATCCGCCCGATCGTGGCGCCCTATATCCTCCAGGCGGCGCTCAAGCGCTTCTCGGCGCATCTCTCGGTGCTGCGGAACCAGCCCCTGACCACCCGCCGCTACATGTGGAAGGTGGCGTACTGATCCGGGGGAGTTGCCGCGATGGCGCAGAGGCTTCTGGGACTGGGCGACAACACCGTCGACACCTATGTCGATCGCGGCCTCCAGTTTCCCGGCGGCAACGCGGTCAATGTCGCGGTGCAGGCAAGGCGGCTCGGCGCCGAGACGGGCTATCTCGGCTGCATCGGTTCGGACGAGGCCGGCATGCTTCTGAGCGACGCGCTGAGGCAGGAAGGCGTCGAAACCGCGCGCTGCCGCATCAGGCTTGGCCCGAACGCCCGCGCCTTTATCGGCCATGACGGGCAGGACCGGCGCTTCCTGCGTTCCGAGCGTGGCGTGCGCGGCGAATGGGGAACGTTCGACGCTGGAGACCGCGCCTATATCGCCGGCTTCGATCTCGTCCATTCCAGCATCTACAGCGAGCTCGGCGACGCGTTGTCGGTCGTCCGCAGCGCGGCCCGGCGCCTCTCCTATGATTTCTCCGAACGCTGGACCGACGAGAACCTCGCCGCAACGCTACCGGCCGTCGATATCGCCTTCCTCTCGCATCCTTCCGCCTCGGACGCCGAGTGCCGCGTCCTGCTGGAACGCTGTATCGGCTGGGGTGCGGGCATGGTCGTGGCAACGCGCGGCGTGAAGGGTGCGCTGGCGCTCATGGCCGGCAGCTTCCACGAGCGATTGGCCAGCCCCGCAACCGTGGTGGACACGCTCGGCGCCGGAGACGGTTTCATCGCCGCTTGCCTGCTCGCCATATTGGACGGAGCGGGCATTGCCGCCGCGCTGGCGGCGGGAGCCGAGCATGCGGCCGATGTCTGCGGCTATCAGGGCGGTTTCGGCCATGGCGTGGCGTGGACGCCCGCCGAGACGACGGCGATATGAGGGAGGACGACAGAGATGGCGTGGCGGATCGGAATCGATTCCGGGGGCACATTCACCGATGTCTGCCTGTTCGACGATGCGACCGGCATGGTCGCGGTGTGGAAGGTGCCCTCGACCCCTGACGATCCCTCCCGCGCCATCGCGCGCGGCACACAGGAAGGCGTCGAGCGCGTCGGCGCCAGCCCCGCCGACATCGCCTATTTCGGCCACGGCACCACGGTCGGCACGAACGCCCTGATCCAGCATCGCGGCGTGAAGACGGGCCTCGTCACCACCGAGGGCTTCCGCGACCTGATCGAGATCGGCCGGCAGAAGCGGCCGGACCTCTACGATCTCCAGGCCGACAAGGCCCCGCCGCTGGTCACGCGCGACCTGCGCTTCGGCGTTCCCGAGCGCGTCCGCCATGACGGCACGGTCGAGACGCCGCTCGACGAGGAGGCCGTGCGGCAGGCGGCGCGGGCGCTGAAGGCGGAGGGCGTCAAGGCGGTGGCCATCGGCTTCCTCTACGGCTTCGTCCGGCCGGAGCATGAGGAAGCCGCCAAGCGCATCGTCACCGAGGAATTTCCGGAGGCCTTCATCTGCGCCTCGCATGAGGTCGCGCCGGAATTCCGCGAGTACGAGCGCATCTCGACTGCGGTGGTGAACGCCTATCTCGGCCCGGTCATGCAGGGCTATATCCGCCGCCTCGCCGACCGGCTGAAAGAACTTGGCCTCAAGGCTGTCCCGCATCTGACGCAGTCCAATGGCGGCGTCATCGGCTTCGAAATGGCGGCGCGGTTGCCGGTGCGCACGGTGCTCTCCGGCCCCTCGACCGGCGTCGTCGCGGCGCAGGCGATCGGCGCCATGATCGGCATCCCCAGCCTCATCACCTTCGACATGGGCGGCACCTCTTCCGACGTCGCCCTGCTCAGCAACGGCGAAGCCAAGCTCGCTTCCGAGGCCAATGTCCATGGTTACCCGATCAAGGCGCCGATGCTCGATATCCACACGGTCGGCGCCGGCGGCGGCTCGCTCGCGGCGATCGATTCCGGCGGCCTGCTCAAGGTCGGTCCGCGCTCGGCCGGCGCCGATCCCGGCCCGGTCTGCTACGGACGCGGGGCGACCGAACCCGCCGTCACCGACGCCAATGTCGTGCTCCAGACCCTGAACCCGACGCATCTGCTCGGCGGCCGCATGCCGATCGACCAGAGCCTGTCGAAACAGGCGATCGGCCGGCTCGCCGACGAACTCGGCCTCGACCTGATGGCGACGGCACAGGGCATCATCTCGGTCGTCACAGCCAACATGGCGAAGGCGATCCGCGTCATCAGCGTCCAGCGCGGCCATGATCCGCGCGATTACGCGCTGGTCGCCTTCGGCGGGGCCGGGCCGCTGCATGCCGCGCGGCTCGCCCGCGAGCTCGACATGAAGCGCATCGTCGTGCCCCGCAATCCCGGCATCGGCTGCGCGCTCGGCCTGCTGCTCACCGACCTGCGCGCCAATTTCGCGACGACGCGATTGGCGACGCTATCCGAGGCGCTGGTCCCCGACATGGCCGAGATCTTCGTAGCCCTGCAGGAACAGGCGGATCACTGGTTCGCGGAGGAGGGCGTCGTCTCGGCCGATCGCCGGCTGAAGCGCACCGCCGACCTGCGCTATCACGGCCAGAACTACGAGCTCGCCATCGACGTGCCGGACGGGCCGATCACGCCCGCGACCATTACGGCGCTGGCCGAAGGCTTCGCCGCCGCCCATAAGCGGCTCTACGGCTTCGTCGCGGAAGGCGAGGCGGTCCAACTCGTGACCTATCGCGTCGAGGCGGTCGGCCTCGTACCCAAGGCCGCGTTCCGGCCGGAGCCCGATGCCGGCCCGGATGCCTCCCACGCCGTCATCGGCAGCCGCGAGGTCTGGTTTCCGGAGGCCGGCGGCTTCGTCGCCTGCCCGATCTATGACCGCGACAAGCTGAAGTCCGGCAACCGTTTCGCCGGTCCCGCCATCGTCGAGCAGATGGATTCGACCACCGTGCTGCTGCCGGGCATGACCGCCACCGTCGAGCCCTATCTCAACCTGATCCTGGAGATGCCGTGATGACCGCGACCGCATCCGTCAGCGTCGACCCGATCACCGTCGAGGTCATCGGCTCCTCCTTCGCCTCCATCGCCGAGGAGATGGGTGAGGCGCTGGTCAAGGCGAGCTACTCGACCAATATCAAGGAGCGCCGCGACTGCTCGACCGCGCTTTTCGACGTCGAGGGGCAGACGCTCTGCCAGGCCGAGCATATCCCGATGCATCTCGGCTCCTTCATCGGCATCATCCCGCATATCCTGAAGCGCCACTCCGTCGCCGACATGAAGCCGGGCGACGTCTTCATCGGCAACGACGCCTATGAGGGCGGCGGCACGCATCTGCCGGACATCGTCCTGGCCGAGCCGGTCTTCCACGAGGGCGTGATGATCGCCTGGGCGGTCAACACGGCCCACCATTCCGATTTTGCCGATCGCGGCCATGCCCATATCTATCAGGAGGGCCTGCGCATCCCGCCGATCCGCCTCTATGGCGGCGGCGTGCTGATGAAGGACGTGCAGGAGCTGATCCTGCTCAACTGCCAGGTCCCGCGCGAGCGCCTCTCCGACCTGCGCGCCCAGATGGCGGCGAACCGCCTCGGCGTCGAGCGCCTGCGCGCGCTCTGCGACAAGTACGGCCGCGACACCGTGCTCGCCGCCGGCAAGGCCTTGCAGGACTATGCCGAGCGCAAGATGCGCGCCGGCATCGCCTCGATCCCCGACGGCACCTATCGCTTCTCGGATTCCTTCGACAATCCCGAGATCGACGAGGCGTTGACATTCTCGGTCGCGATCACCGTCGCGGGCGAGGAGATGCGGCTGGCCTTCGATTCGCCGCCGCAGATGCGGGCGGGGTTCAACATGGTCTACACCGCGCTGCTCTCGACCGTGTATTACGCGGTCAAGACCGTGGCCGACCCGACCATTCCGCCCAATGCCGGCCTGGCGCGGCCGCTGACCGTCACCGCGACCGAAGGCACGGTGCTGAACTGCGTGCATCCTGCCGCCGTCAATGGCCGCATCGCCGCCTGCCAGCGGGTGGTCGACCTGATCCATGGCGCGCTCGCGCAAGCCGTGCCGGACCGGGTGATCGCCGCCTGTTCGGGCGCGGTCGCCTCGGCGACCTTCGCCGGCGAGCAGCCGGGCACCGGAGAGCTCTGGGTCTATCTGGAGACGATCGGCGGCGGCTCCGGCGCCCGCACCAACAAGGACGGCCTCCATGGCGTCCATGTCCACATGACCAACACCTCGAACCTGCCGGTCGAGGCATTGGAGCTCGAATACCCGCTGACGCTGCTGCGCTACGAATTGGTCGACGGCTCGGGCGGGGACGGCCGCCAGCGCGGCGGCATGGGCCTGCGCCGCGTCTACCGGGCGGAGGCGCCGTGCCGGCTCAATGTCGACAATTCGCGCCTGACTTCGCGCCCCTGGGGCCTCGCCGGTGGCGGCGAGGGGCAGGGCGGCTCCTTCGCCTTCAGCGAGGGCGTCGTGCCGTTTTTCAAGGGCGACGGCGCGCTGGAAAAGGGTCAGATCGTCGAGATCATCACGCCCGGCGCCGGCGGCTACGGCCCGGCTTCCGAGCGCAGCGCCGAGGCGAGGGCGCGGGACAAGGCCGAGCAGCGGGGGTGAGAAGGCAACCGCGACTTTAAAGTGCGCGTCATCCCGGACGCAGCGAAGCGGAGATCCGGGATCCATCGGAGGGCGCTGCGCTCTACGATGGATCCCGGGTCAAGCCCGGGATGACGGCGCGCAATTGCGCAGTGTCGTCGCCCCTTAAGCCGCCAACCACAACAACGCGTGCGGCGAGAGCCTGAGCGTCGCCCCGCTGCCGACCTCGAACAATCCGCTGCCGGACTGGAAGGGCACATCGACCGCCACTTCCGTCGTGCCGATCCGGGCCCCGTAGCGCACGCTCGCACCGAGGAATTCGCGATTGGCGACGGTGCAGGGCAGGGCCAGCTTACCGTCTCCGGTGGGGCCTGCATCGCCAAGGCTGGCATGGTGCGGCCGGGAGACCAGCTTGGCGCCCTCCGGAATGATCGCATCCGCCGGAACCGGCACCCGCGTCCCGCCGTCGATCTCGAAGATGCGATCGGCACCGCTGCCGGTCAGCTTGCCGCCGAGGATAGGCCGGCCTGCCGGCCCGCTGACGCCGATTGTGCCCCTGCTCGGACCGTGCCACAGTTCGGCCTCATTTGCCGCGGGGTTCCTCATGAGCAGCACATCGACCGGCGGGTTTGCCGCCGCACCGGGACAGTTTCGCGTCGGCTCGGTGATGAACAAGACATTCTCCATCCTCGGGCGCCAGTTCGGCAAGTTCGTCCTGCTGGCCCTCGTGCCGATGATACCGGTCTTCCTCGTGGCGCTGGGAGCGCTGTCGTCGAGGACGCCTTCGACGTCGAGCATCGCCGTTGGCGCGGCGCTGACGGGACTTCTGACCTTCGTGCTGCAGACCGTCGCTCAGGCGACGAGCCTCTACGGTGCCTTTCAGGAGATGCGCCAGAAGCCCTTCACCATCGGGGAGTCCCTGCGGATCGGGCTCGCCCGCACGATCCCAGTCATCGGCGTCGGCATCCTGGTCGGCCTCGCGACCGGCCTCGGTTTCCTGCTTCTCGTCGTGCCCGGCGTCATTATCGGCTGCATGCTCTATGTCGCGATTCCCGCCTGCGTTATCGAGAAGATGGGCGTGACGGCAAGCATGAGCCGCAGCGTCGCTCTGACCAAGGGCTATCGCTGGCAGATCTTCGGGCTCTTCCTGCTCGTCGTCGTGATCTCGGGGGTGGGCGCCCTGGTGCTCGCACGGATCGGCGGCATAGGCCTCGTCGGGGAAACCTTGAGCTTCGCCTGGCAGGTCATCTCGACCGCGTTCGGCGCGGTACTTGCCGCCGTGATCTATCACGACCTTCGCATTGCGAAGGAAGGCATCGACCTCGACACGCTGGCGAACGTCTTCGACTGATCCGAGAATAGGCCGCGCCGGTCCTTCACGGGCCGGTCGCGGCTGGCTCGTTCTTGTCGGCGCGGTAGCGGCCGAATTGCTGCTCGCGTTCGAGATGCGCCCGCTCGGCCGTATAGAAGGCCCTGAGGAAATCGAGCGTCTCGGCCGGAGGAACCGGTTCCAGCCAGCCGATCTTGCGGCTGATCTTCTCGCAGACCTGCAGATGCATGCCGTGCGTGTCGGGCGACGACGGGCGGCGCAACAGCTCTTCCAGCACCTGCAATTCGAAGGCGCCATAGGCGTCGAGCTGCTTGCGGCTGAAGACGTAGCGGCTCTGCGCCTCCGCCAGCTCCGCCAGAAGCGCCCGGCGCGGCACCGAGATGACCATGGTCCCGGCGATCAGGTCGCCGGCACGCAAGTGGTCCCGGTTGAAGAAGGGCAGGGCGGAGAGCGCGACGGCCCAGCCGAAATAGCTCGCCGCCGTCCAGAACTCGGCGCCTGCGCCGATCTTGGGCACGGCGAAGAACAGCCCGAGCGGCAGGAAGATCTCGACCTCGCGCGTCAGGTTGCGGGCGACGATCGCGCCGGGCAGCAGCGGGCCGCCGCTGCGGTCGATCACCTTGAGGTTGACGATGCGCTTGCCCGGCGTCGCGCCCTGGCTCTGCAGCTCGAAATGGATGAAGTAGAGGTTCCGCAGCAGGAAGGACAGGAACAGCACGACCGTGAATGTTACCGAGCCGGTGACTCCGTGCAGCAAGGTCAGCCCGAGCACGAAGAAGAGCAGCACGGTCGCCAGCATCCAGAACAGGAAGTCGATCAGGAAGGCGACGAGCCGCTCGCCGTGATTGGCGATGTCGACCTCCAGCATCACGCCTTCCGGCGTAGTGATCTCGCGCCGGTTGCGGGTGATGCCGTCGAGCAGCCGGTTGATGCGGTCAAGTCGCTGAGCCATGGCCTCCACGCCTGCCGATCGAGAGGAAATAGGCCGTCCACAGCACGCCGGTCGCGGCGCCGATCGCGAAGCGCCAGGGAGTCGAGGCGATGAGTTGGCGCAGGCCCCCTTCGATGATCCCCGCGACGAAGAGCATCAGCACGGCCCCGCCCGCGAGCCCCGCTGCCGCCTTGCCGGCCATGGCGAGGCTGTGGAGGCGGTTGTAGCGGCCGGGGAACAGGACCTTCTCGGCGATGACGAGCCCGCCCGCACCGCAGAGGATGAGCGCGCCGATCTCGGTCACGCCATGGATCGAGAGCCAGCCGATGAAGTCGACGAGCAAGCCGCGATTGTAGTGCAGCGCCAGGAAGGCCCCGAGGATAAGGCCCTGGTAGCCGAGCAGCAGAAGCGTCGGGACGCCGCCGAGTACGCCGAGCCCGAAGGTCATGATCCCGATCGTCGCGTTGTGGCGGAACAGAAAATTGGCGAAGACGACGAAAGAATCGACGAAGCCGGGCCAGGGCGCGAAGATTTCGGTCCGGCGCAATTGGTCGGCCGTGCTAGCCGGCCCGCGCCCGCCGGCCATGCTCTCGGGAACGAGCAGGCTGAACCAGGCTTCGTTCGGCAGCACCATCAGGTAGCCGATGGCGATACCGGCGGCGACGGCGAGCGTCGCCAGCAGGATATGCCAGCCCGCCCCGCGAACGGCCTGCGGGAAGCCGCGCTTCAGGAAGCCGCCGAGCGCCTCGAGGATGCCGACGCGCGGGCCGTAGACGACGAAGAAGGCGCGTAGCACCAGCCCTTCGAGATAGAGGATCAAGTTGCGGTCGAGCGCGATCGAGCGGGCGACCGAGAGCGAGGAGGCGGCCGTCCGGTAGAGCAGGGGCAGTTCCTGCAATTCCTCGGCGGAAAGGCGCGACAGGCCCTTCTTCTCGACGCGCGAGACGAGGCCGTCGAGCGTTCGCCAGGCCGGCTCGCGGTTGCGGCGGAACTCGGCGCTGCGCAGGGTGATGGTCGCGACCGGAGCCGCCGGGGCGGCGATCGGGGTGCTGTTCGGTTCTATAGCAGCCCCCTCTGCTTGATCATGAGATAGCGGTTGACCAGATCGACGGCGAGGCCGCGCGGCGGGATTTCGAGGCAATGCACGCCCATCCGCGCCAATCGCTCCAGCACGACCGCGCGCTCGCGCTGCAGGTCGCGCGCGACGACGGCCTCGGCCACCGGCAGGAAACTCGCCGGCTCGGCCTCGACGATATCGGCCAGCAACGGATCGCGCAGCGTGACGAAGATCACGGCATGGCGGTTGGCCATGCGCTGCAGGCTTTCCAGCAGCAGCCCGGCCGTGGTCGTGTCGATGAACTCGGTGAACAGCACGACCAGCGCCCGGCGCTTCAGGCGGGCATTGAGCTCGGCCAGGCCGAGCGTGAAATTGGTCTCCTCGGCCCGGTAGCCGAGCTGACCCGACGCGTTCTGGAGCCGGGCGAAGGCGCTTCGGCCGGGCGAGGGCGGTACATATTGCCGGATGCGGGAATCGAAGCCGAATGAGCCGACATGGTCGCCGCTGCGCAGCGCGACCCAACCCAGCAGCAACCCGGCATGGATCGCATGGTCGAGCCGCGGCAGGCCGTCGATTGGCTCGGCCATCAGGTAGCCGGTGTCGAAGGCGAGCACGATCTGGTGGTTGCGCTCGATCCGGAATTCCTTCGACAGCAGCTTGAGATGCTTCGCCGAGTGCTTCCAGTCGATGAAGCGGTTGTCGAGCCCCTGGACATGGTCGCGCAACGACTCGAATTCGGTGCCCTCGCCCTTCTGGCGCTGGACCTTGATGCCTTCGACCGCGTCGCGGCTGAAGAACTGCACGGCGGCCGAGGCGATGCCGCGGATATCGGGCACGACGTCGATCGTCAGCGCCAGGGGCCGGCGCTGGCTCCGGCCGGCGAGGCCGAGCGGCCCGCGCCAGCGCAGCCAGATCGCCCCGATCGCGATCCGCCCGCGCCTGAGCGGCCGGATCGGCAGCGTGACGGAGCCCACCGCTCCCGAGGGAATATCGAGCCGTGCGGGTTCCGGCGGGGTGGCGTCGCCGGACTGTTCGGACAGCACTTCGATTGCGACCGCCCGGGACGCGCCTTCGATCGCCCCGCTGACGCTCAGTTGGCCGTCGCCGCCGACATACAATCGCGGCGGCGCATCGACCGTGAGCGAAAGCCGCGACGGCCGGGCGCAGAGCAGGGCGTCGAGCCCGATCAGGCCCAGCACGAACAGGCCGAGATCGAACGCGATCGGCCAGAGGGCGGCGTCGTAGATCAACAGGCCGATGGCGACCGGCACGGTCGCCCCGAAGAGCAGGACGGCGCGCGGTGTCGGCCTGATCATCGCGGCACGGCGACCTGGTCGATCAGTTCCAGGATCACCGTGTCGGCGACGAGCCCGTCGATCTCGGCATTGGGCGCGAGCACGATCCGGTGCCGCAGCAGGGGCAGGGCGATGCCCTTGACGTCGTCGGGGATGACGAAGTCGCGCCCCTGTGTCGCCGCACGCGCCCGGCTGGCCGAGGCCAGCATCGTCGCGGCACGCGGCGAGGCGCCGGTCTCGATCGCGGAAACGCTGCGCGTCGCGCGGACGAGGTCGACGATATAGCCGACCAGCGGCTCGCCGAGGGCGATCCCACCGACCAGCGCGCGCGCCGCCAGCAGATCCTGCTCCGAGACGACCGAGGCCAGGCCGAATTCCGCGAGCTTCGGCATGGCGGCGCGATGCCCATGGCGCGCGACGATGGCGAATTCCTCGTCGCGGCTGGGATAGGCGAGGTTGATCTTGAACAGGAAGCGGTCGAGCTGCGCCTCGGGCAGCGGATAAGTGCCCTGCTGTTCGATCGGGTTCTGCGTCGCCACCACCATGAAGGCCTCGCCGAGCGGATGGGTTGTGCCGTCGATCGTGACGTTGCGCTCGTTCATTGCCTGGAGCAGCGCGGCCTGCGTTTTGGGCGGCGTGCGGTTGATCTCGTCGGCGAGCAGGATGTCGGTGAAGATCGGGCCGCGCGTCAGGTTGAAGCTGCTGGTGCGGAAATCGAAGAGATTGGTGCCGAGCAGATCGCCCGGCATCATGTCCGGCGTGAACTGGATACGCCCGAAGCGCAGCGACAGCCCCGCCGCGAAGGATTGCGCCAGCAGGGTCTTGGCCGTGCCCGGAACGCCTTCCAGCAGCACATGCCCGCCGCAGAGCAGGCTGACGAGCATCAGGTCGACGACCTCGTCCTGGCCGACGACGGCCTTGCGGATCTCGCCCCGGAGACCTTCAGTGATCGTCGAGACGTCGCGGAGTTCCATGCGGCAGATCCTTGCGCCAGTGATGGAGAGCCTGCGCCGCGGCGAGCAGCGAGGCGAGATTGCGGGAGCCGGCGGCGGCGTTGTCGCCCAGCCCCGAGAGGGGTTTCGAATCGATGCCGCGTGCTTCGGAAGCTTTCGCGAGCCATGCGGTGAGCGCCGCCCCCTCGAGCCCGGCCGGCGCCCGCAAGGCCCGGCCTGCGTCCTGCAGCGTCATCGCGATGTAGCGTCGCAGAATCGCGCCATGGTGGCCGGCATAGTCGATCAGCGCCGCGGCATTGCCGATCAGCGCGTGGCGGCCGGCATCGAGCCGTCGCGGCGCCGGCAAGGGCGCGCCGAAGCGCCCCATCGCCGCCCAGAGCAGGAGCGCGACCGCCGCCACGATCTGGACGAGGACGAGATTGAGCGGGAATTCGTAGAGGAATTTCAGCAGGTTCGGCGGCGATATTCTGAAGCCGTGGATGGTCTCGTCGAAGACCAGCGTGCGGTTCCTGCCGTCGAGCAGCGCCGCGACCACGTCGCGCGCGAAGGCCGCGTTCGCGCCCTTGCCGATGCCGTGGTTCTCGATCGGATCGGGATCGGCGAGCACGAGCGTGCGGCGATTGCCCTGCCGCAATTCGCCGAGCAGGATGCCGTCCGGCGTCGAGATCAGCGGCGTCAGATTGGAGCCCTTGATCAACTGGATATCGCCCTGCACGGTCGGGTCCGCCGCAGCGATCGTCTTGGTGTAGGCGGCCGGCGGCTTGGTTCGGACGATATCGCCGCCGCTGACGGCCGCCCCGAGCACCGACTGGACGCGCAGCGGCGAAGCGAGCTCCGCCTGGCCGATCCAGTCCTTGCGCCTTTCGCCCGGCCGCACCGTCCATTTCGGCAGCACGAGCAGGATACGGCTGGCGGTCGAGAGCTTGTTGCGGTTCTCGTCGCTGGCCAGGCTGCCGGCCGGTTCGGCCAGGATCAGCACGCCGGTCTCGCCGACGGCTTCGAGCGGCCGATCCTCGGCCCGCACCGCCCGGTAACCCGATCCGCGCAGCAGGTCGTAGAAGGCGAGATGGCCGACGGCCGAGTTCGAATGGCTGTTGGCGCCGAAGGCGAGGCCCTCCGCCTCGCGCCCGCCCATCCCCGTCAGCAGCAGCGACGCGGCGAACAGCGCGCAGAGCGCGGCGGCAAGCGCGGCAAGGACGCGCGGCTGGAACGTCATTCCGCCCATCAAGCCGGACCCATCGCCAGCGAGCGCTTCAGAACCTCGAACTCCTGCCGGCAGCCGAGATAATCCTCGCGCCCCGCGGAGCGCCCGCCGAAATAGGTCTGCTCGACCGATTGGACGATCGCACCGAGCGCGCCGGTGCCAGCCTGCGGCAGCGAAACCTTGCGCAGGATTTCGCGGCTCGTCAGCGAAACCGCGAAGCTGGTGCCGAGCCGCAGGCGGATTTCGGCCAGGCTCTTCAGCAGCAGCACATGCATGGCCTCGCCATACTGCCCGCGGCTCGCGAGATCGTCCGCTTCGAGCTGTGCCTCGTCCATCCGGGCGGACGGGTTGGAGAAGCCTGACGAAGTCTCGGCCGCCTTGATCCGGCGCAAGCGGCTGAAGGCCGGCAGGCTGTCGCGCAGGGACCAGATCGTCACGGCCACGCCGAGGATGACCGCGCCCCAGAGCAGGATGCGCAGCGTGTCGGGGGATAGGTCGAATTTCAGCCAGTCGAGCCAGCTTGCCGCCTTCGGTTCGGGCGCCGGCATCTCCGCCTGGATGTCGTGGCGGCGGATGCTCTGCCGGACGATCTCGCCGGCATCGGTGGCCGCCCGCGCGGCGCCGTCGAACGCGACGGCACAGAATGCAACGAGCAGGAGAGGCAGTCGCTTCACAACCTTCGAATCCGTCGGCGGCCGAAGGCACTATGGCGAAGAAATCGGCTTCGCCATAGCCTGAGATTGCGCGGCGGGGCATGGGCCCCGCCGGCTCCGAAGCGTCAGTTCAGGCTGGCGCGCTTCATGAAGGCGCCGCCCTTCATGATGACAGGGATATGCCGGCCCTGGCGGGTCAAGAGCGAGAGATCCTTCAGCGGGTCGCCGTCGACGACGATCAGGTCGGCATGGGCGCCGGCCGCGACGGTGCCGATCAGGCCTTCCATCTTCAGGAGCTTGGCCGCGACATGGGTCGCGGAGGCGATGACCTCATGCGCCGGCAGGGCGCGGCCGCGGATCACGAACTCCTCGGACTGGTACTTGTGCATCTCGCCGAGCAGGTCGCTGCCATAAGCCATGGTCAGGCCGGCCTTCTTCATGATCGCGAGCGATTCCATGCCGGCGGAGCGGACGACATCGACCTTCGCGACCGAATCCGGCGGGAAGCCGAGCTTCGGCCCGTCCGAGACCAGCTTGTCATAGGTCACGAGCGTCGGCACCGCGACCGCGCCCTTGGAGGCGGCGAGCTTCGCGGTCTCGGCCTGGATCAGGTTGCAATGCTCCAGCGAATGCACGCCGGCCTCGACGCAGCGGCGGATGGCGTCGTCGGTATAGACATGAGCAGAGACATAGGTGCCGGCCATCCGGGCTTCCTCGACCACGGCCTCCAGCTCGCTCACCGAGAAGCCGAGGAAATGGATCGGGTCGGTCGGCGAAGCGCAGCCGCCATTGGCCATGATCTTGATGAAGTCGGCCCCGCCCTTCAGCTCCTCGCGCGCGGCGCGGCGCACCTGGTCGACGCCGTCGCAGATGCGGCCGAGCGCGCCCAGGCGATGACGCTCGATCACGCTCGGGCGGTCGTCATAGCGGCCGCGGAAATCGGCATGGCCGCCGGTCTGGCTCAGCGCCTTGCCGGAGATGACGAGGCGGGGCGTCGGGAAATCGCCTTCCTCCGTCGCCTGCTTCAGGCCGAAATCGGCGCCGCCGACATCGCGCACCGTGGTGAAGCCGCGCATCAGCATCGCCCGCATGATCCCGAAGGAGCGCGCGGTGACCAGCGAATCCGGCAGGCGGGAATTCGCGCCGAGATCGGCGACGCCGGCGACGACATGGACATGGGCGTCGATCAGGCCGGGCATCAGCGTCTTGCCCTTGAGGTCGACGACCTTGGCCTTGGCCGAGGTCACGGATTTGCCGACCTCGCGGATGGTGCCGCCTTCGACGAGGACGCTGACGGGCGCGCCAGCCTCCGGCGCCGAGCCGTCGACGATGCGGGCATTGGTGAAGAGGGTCGAAGCCACTGGCATGTTCCTTCGGACAATCGAAAGGGGAGAGATCAGGCGGCCTTGTTGGCAGCGCGTGCGGCGAGGAAGGCGGGCACCAGCAGCGGCGCCAGCCGCTCGACCGGCGCGACATGCTCTTCGCGGTAATGGTGCTCGGGCGCGAGCAGGTTGATCGTGCCGACGACCTTGCCGTCATAGATCGCGGGGATGTTGATCACGGAGCCCAGCCCCATGCTCTCGATCAGTTCATGGTCGAAGAAGGCCCAGCGGATGCCGGCCTTGTCCTTACCGAGATAGGGCTGGCGGCCGTCCAGCACATGCTTGCCCCAGGGCGTCGGGCCCATCGTCTTGCGGCCGAAGACCGGGTACTCGTCCGGCCGGTTGGAATAGATCCGCGCGACCTCCTGCCCGTCGACATAGAGCAGCGTGAACAGCTCATGGCCGACGAGGCGGCGGGTGATGTCCTCGAAGGCCTTGAACACCGTGTCGGGCTGGCCGGGCTCCCTGATGAGGGCGGAGAGGGTGGCGAGATCGTCGGACATGGGCAGGCCTTCGGTTTAGGCAGCGGCCGGAGGGACCGGCGCCTTCGGGATGCGCTCGGGCAGGATGCCCTGCGGCTTGAGATGCAGGACGAGGATGAGGGCAATGCCGATCAGCATCTCGCGCGTGGCGGCGAGCTGGACCGGCTGGAGGCCCGGCACCCATTCGGTGACGAAGCGGGTCGCCTCCAGGAAGATCACGACGAGATAGGCGCCGAGCACGGCTCCGCTCGGGCGTCCGACGCCGCCGGCGGTGACGGCGAGGAAGATGTAGATCGTGATCAGCGGCTGGAAATGGTCCGGCGAGATATAGGACTGGAAATGGGCGTAGAGCGCGCCGGCCAGCGCCGCGATCGCAGCCGAGAGCGCGAAGGCCTGGAGCTTGAAGCGCAGCACCGGCTTGCCGGCGAAGCTGGCGAGCTGCTGGTCCTCGCGGATCGCCTTCAAGGCGCGGCCATAGGGCGAGCCATCGAGCCGGCGCAGCAATGCCCAGACGATGACCAGCACCAGCGTGGCGAGGCCGAGATAGAAATAGGCGAAATTCTGCGTGCCGAGCTCGGCCTTCAGCGGCGCCTTGATGCCGGAAATACCGTCCGAGCCGTTGGTCAGCCAGCGCTCGTTGAGCGCCACGAGGCGGATGACCTCGGCGAAGCCGAGCGTGACGATGGCGAGATAGTCGTCGCGCAGCCGCAAGGTCGCGAAGGTGACGACGAGCCCGACCGTCGCGCCGACAAGCAGCGCCGCGCCCCAGCCGATCAGCACGGGCGCACCGGCCCCCGTCGCCAGCGCCGAGGCGTAGGCGCCGACCGCGAAGAAGCCGGCGAGGCCGAGATTGACGAGGCCGGCGCTGCCCCAGATCAGGTTCAGGCTCAGCGCGAGCAGGCCGTAGATCGCGCAGAGCGTCAGGGTGAAGATCAGATAGGACAGCATCAGGCGGCCCTTTCCCCGAGGAGGCCGCGCGGCCGGAAGGTGAGCATCAAGAGGATCGCGACGAAGCCGACGCCGGTGCGATAGGTCGCGGGCACGACGAGCAATGCCAGTTCCTCGGCGATGCCGAGCATCAGCGCGCCGGCGACCGCGCCGGGAATCGAGCCCAATCCACCGAGCACGGCCGCGGCGAAGACCGAGAGCAGCACGCGATAGCCGGTCAGCGGATCGATCGAGGTGTCCAGTCCTATCAGCACGCCGCCGACTCCGGTCAGCCCGGCGCCAAGGAACAGCGTCACGATCGCGATCTTGGCGGGATCGATGCCCTTGAGCCGGGCGAGGTCGGGATTGTCGGCGACGGCGCGCATCGCCTTGCCGAAGCGGGTATAGCGCAGGAACAGGAACATCGCCGCCATGATCACGACGGCGAGCAGCAGGCTTTGGAGCTGCTGCGGGCCGATGCGCAGGTCGCCGAAGCGCATGTCGCGCGCGATCGGCAGGTCGTAGCCGCGCATCTCGTTGCCGAAGATGAAGCGGACGATGTTCTCCAGCACGAGATTGAGCGCGATCGAGGCGATGGCGACGATCAGCGCGCCGTTGTTGCGCAGGCGCTTCAGCGAGGTCTCCTCGGCGACGACGCCGATGAAGCCCGTCACCGCGAAGGCGACGAGGAGTGCGGCCGGTATCGGCAGCCCCATCGCGACATTCGCCCACCAGGCGGCGAAGGCGCCGATCGTGGCATAGGCCGCGATCGCGAAGTTCGGATAGCGCAGCACCGCGAAGATGGCGGAGAAGCCGATGGCCGGGACGGCGATCAGCGTCCCGGTCATCACCCCGTTGATGAGCGCCTGCAGCAACTGGCTCACGCGATCTTCACCAGCGTCAGCTTGCCGCCCTGCACCTGCTCGTAACGGAACTGGCAATCGGCGATGTCGCCGGTCTCGGTGAAGTCGCAGGGGCCGCTGGCGCCGTCATAATCGACCGCCTGCTTGGCCGCGATGGCCTTGAGCCCGTCGACGGCATTGTCGACCTTGGCGCCGCCCGGCGCCTGGCTGACCTTGCGCACGGCATCCTTGATCGCGGTGCCCGACGCGTCGCCGGCCAGCGCGATCGCCATCAGGACGAGATTGATCTGGTCGTAGATCTGGGTGGTGTACGGATCGGGCGAGGCGACGCCGATCATCTTGACCAGCCTGGCATAGGCCTTGGAGCCTTCGGCCGGGGAGGGCGCGAGGGTGAAGGTCTTGTCGACCACCTCGGCCGGCACGCTCTCGACCAGCTTCTGATTGACCGCATAGCCGAAGGCGACCTTCAGCCCGCCATAGCCGGCGCGATAGGCATCCTTCAGCATCACCGCCGTATCGGGCGTGTAGCCGCCGAAGATGATCGCGTCGGGCTTGAAGCGCAGCACCTCGTCGATCTCGCTGCGATAGGCCGGCTTCTTGTCGTCATAGATCAGCGAGCCGGTCTCGCCGCCGGCCTTCTTCACGGCCTCGGTGATGTTGTCGAACTGGCTCTTGGCGAAAGGCGTCTGCGGCGAGAGGAAGAAGACGCGCTTGGCCTTCTCGGCGACACAGAACTCGCCGAACTTGCGGCCCTGCAGCGTCGTGTTGGGCTGGGTGCGGATCAGGTAGCCCTGATGCGGCAGCTGGGTGATCGAATCGGCGCCCGAGACGGTGGCGAGGAAAGTCTTCGATTCCCAGCAGAGCGGCGCGACGGCGGTCGTGACCGAGGAGGCCCAGGTGCCGAGGATGGCGGACACCTTGTCGACATCGATCAGCTTGCGGGCGGCGCGCACGCCGGCTTCCGGGTTGGTCTGGTCGTCTTCGGAGATCAGCTCGACCTTGCGGCCGAGCACGCCGCCGGCGGCATTGACCTCGTCGACGACGGCCTTCACCGCCTTGACCATGACCGGGCCGTAGGGGCCGCCGGCGCCGGTGAGCGGCGTCAGCGTGCCGATCTTGATCGGCGCGCCCTGGGCAAGCGCCCGTCCGGGCAGGGCGGAGAGGCCGGCAAGCGCGGCGGCGCCAGCCAGAAGCGTGCGGCGGTCGGTCGTGAACTCGGTCATGCTATTCCCCTGTTGTCTTGTTGGTTCGCTATCGTTTCGGCTTCGTCCTAGCCGCCGAGGAAGAGGCGGCGGATTTCGGGGTCGGTGGCGAGCGCGGGGCCCGCGCCTTCGCGGCTGTTGCGGCCGGAGACCAACACATAGCCGCGCGTCGAGATCTGCAGCGCTTCGAGCGCATGCTGCTCGACCATCAGGATCGGCAGGCCGCCCTTGTTGAGCGCGACGATCGCGTCGAACAACTCGTCGGCGGCCTTGGGTGAGAGCCCGGCCGTCGGCTCGTCGAGCAGGAGCAGGGCAGGGGCGTTCATCAGCCCCATCGCCATGGCGAGGATCTGGCGCTGGCCGCCCGAGAGCGTGCGCGCCAGCGCCTTGCGCTTCTCCGCCAGCATCGGATAGCGCGCATACATCTCCTCGGTGCGCTCCGCGACCTTGCCGGGCTCCTGGAAGCCGCTGATCTCGAGATTCTCGGCGACCGTCATCGCGCCGAAGACGTTGCGCTCCTGCGGCACGAAGCCGATGCCGGCCTTGGCCCGGCCGAGCGCGTTCTCGCGGGTGACGTCGCCGCCCTTGAGCTTGATCGTGCCGTCGCGCGCCTGGACGAGGCCGGCGATGGTCTTGAGCAATGTCGACTTGCCGGCGCCGTTCGGGCCGATGATCGAGACGATCTCGCCCGGCGTCACCTTCAAGGAGGTGCCCTTCAGGATCTGCTCGGCCGCGCCATAACCGGCAACGACGCCGTCGACGGCGAGTAATTCGCCCTGTGCCTCGCTCAATGACGCCTCCCGAGATAGGCTTCCTGCACGCGGGTGTCGGCGGCGACCTCGTCGAACGTGCCCTGCGTCAGCGTCTTGCCCTCGGCCATGACGATGACCGGCGCGCAGAGCTTTCTGATCAGCCCCATGTCGTGCTCGATCAGGCAGATCGTCAGCCCATCGCGGTTGAGCGCGACGAGATGCTCGGCGATCTGCTCGGTCAGGCTCGGATTGACGCCGGCCATCGGCTCGTCCAGCAGCAGGATCTTGGGCTCGGCCATCAGCGCCCGGCCGATCTCCACCAGCTTCTTCTGGCCGCCGGAGAGGGCGGTGACGGGGTTGTCGAGGACATGGTCGAGCTTCAATCGACGGGCGATGCCGAAGGCGCGCTCGCTGAGCTCCGCCTCGCGTCGCTTGGCCCCGCCCGTGCCGATCAGCCCGGCCAGCAGGCTTTCGCCCGGCTGGTCGGCGCCATAGAGCATCAGGTGCTGGAAGACGCTGAGCTTGGGAAAGCCGCGCGCGAGCTGGAAGGAGCGGACGAGTCCCGCCGCGACGAGCTTCTCCGGCGGCATCCCGGCCGTCTCGGTCGCTCCCAACCGGACCGAGCCGGCCTGTGGCCGGTAGAGCCCGGAAACCGCGTTGAACAGGGTCGACTTGCCGGCGCCGTTCGGCCCGATCAATCCCGTGAAGGAGCCCTGCGGCACCGCGAAATCGACGCCGCGCAGCACCTGCACGCCGTAGAAGCCGAGCTTCAGCCCCTGGATGGTCAGTGCTGCCGTCATGCCACCGCCGTCTTGCGCCGGCCGGATTGGGCAGCCGCTGGTTTCATCGGGAAATGCTGCCTGACCTGCTGCTTCCAGAAGCCGAGCAGGCCCTCGTAATAGGCCGGGTCGTTCGGGCGCAGCACGGTCTGGCTGATCATGCCGCGGACCAGGCACATCGTGGCGTTCATCACGGTGCGGGT
>NZ_JAELTI010000059.1 GCF_016428755.1 Allobosea sp. ASV33 | reverse complement strand
GATCACGGTCGCGAGCCACCAGAGCTGGCGCTGCTCCAATGCGGCCGAGGCTGCGCCCGGCAGCTCGGGCGCAAGTCCCATCGCCGGCGCGAGCCCGAGCGCGAGAAAGCCGCAGGCACCCCAGACGAGCGCGCTGCGCTGGTCGATGGTGTCGCCGGCTGCGATCATGCCGGCGAGCAGCAGCCCCGCGAAGCCGATCGCGGTGGCGATCGTCACGGCGCTGGTGAAAAGCGTCCGCTGGAGGCCGTCCTGCGGCTTCCATTCGGCATGGTCGTGGCCGGGAGCATCGCCGGCCGGGCCATGCGCGAAGATGAGTTTCGCCTCGCCGTCGAAAGCGGCGAGCGTCGGCGCCTGCAGCGCGAGCGCCGCCTCATAGGTCTCGGCCTTGAGGATCAGCGGAGTGGTGGTGACATGCTGCAGGGCGGCGACGATCATGCCAGCCAGAAGCCCGGCCAGGATGCTGACCGTGAGAACACGCGTGACCATGGATGCTTTCCCTCAGTGGCAGGGAAAGGCGAGGCCGTGACGGGTGTCGTGCGCGGCGTTGTGGACATTGGTCGAGGCCGCGAAGCCGGTCGTGTAGATCAGCGCAACGCCGATCACGAGCGCGGCGGTGACCGCCTTGACGCGTTCCGAAACGCTGAGTGTGGGGGTGGAAACCGAAACGGTGTTCATATGCGTTCTCCGTGACCGCCCCGCCGGCAGCCGGTTGGATCTCTGCGGGTTGACGGCAGGTCTCCTGGCTCGCGGATTTAACGCCCTTTGCCGCCTTCCCGGAGCGGGAGCTCCAGTGGCCGATGGCGAAGGACATCCGCTTACAGTTGCGGGGGCAGCCGCGGCATTGGGCAAAGCAAGCCCGCACCGCGTTCCCTTTTCACCTCCTCGCGGAGGCACCGTCAGCGACGATCATTAGCCTTCGTCGGGCGGCTGTGCAATGCAGAGGCTCTACTCCTTGCGAACCTTCATCTCGGAGAGCCGCTTAGCGGCGCTTCGCGCGATGGGGCTCGTGAACATGGCGAATGTTATGCCTCGCGAAATGCGTCATCTCACCCTCGTCCTGGGCGGCGCCCGCTCGGGCAAGAGCCGCTATGCCGAAGGGCTGGTCGAAACGCTGCCCGCGCCCTGGGCCTATATCGCCACCGCTCAGGCCTATGACGACGAGATGCGGGAGCGGATCGCCACGCACCGCGCGCGCAGGCCGTCCGGCTGGGATACGGTCGATGCTCCGCTCGATCTTCCCGAGGCGATCGCCGCGATGCCGGCCGGTCGGCCGGTTCTCGTCGATTGCCTGACGCTTTGGCTGACCAACCTCATCCTGGCAGAGCGCGACACCGTCGCTGCCACGACGGCTCTCATCTCCACCTGTGAGCGGGTTTTTGGCCCGCTCGTGCTGGTCGGCAACGAGGTCGGCCTCGGCATCGTGCCGGATAATGCGCTCGCCCGCCGCTTTCGCGACGAGGCCGGGCGATTGCATCAGGCGCTTGCAGCGCGCGCCGGCCGCGTGGTCTTCATGGTCGCTGGATTGCCGATGCAAGTAAAATGACACGAGCGAAGTGATGACCGATACCGATGACGCCGCCCGCCACAAGGCGAAGATGGAGAGGCGCAAGGCGGTGCAGGACGCCGAAGTCGCCTCCAAGACGCTGGAGAAGGGCCTTCTCATCGTCAATACCGGCCCCGGCAAGGGCAAGTCGACGGCGGCCTTCGGGCTGATCCTGCGGGCGCTCGGCCATGGCTGGCGCATCGGCGTGGTGCAGTTCATCAAGGGCGCCTGGTCGACCGGCGAGCGCCGGGCGCTCGAAGCCTTCGGCGATCAGGTGAGCTGGCACAGCATGGGCGAAGGCTTCACCTGGGAGACGCAGGACAAGGCCCGCGACATCGCCGCCGCCGAACGCGCTTTCGCCAAGGCGCGGGAGCTGATGGCAGATCCGGAGATCAGGCTCCTGGTGCTGGACGAGCTCAACATCGCCCTGCGCTACGATTATTTGCCGCTCGCCGAGGTGGTCGAGACGCTCGCCGCCCGCCGGCCGGACCTCCACATCGTCGTCACCGGTCGCAACGCCAAGCCGGAGTTGATCGAGGCAGCCGATCTCGTCACCGAGATGACGCTGGTGAAGCACCATTTCGCGGCCGGCGTGAAGGCCCAGGAAGGCATCGAGTTCTGACGAACGTGCCGGGTGGCAAGGGACGTCATGCTCGGGCTTGAGCCGAGCATCTTTTGACGGAAAGGCTCTCGCGCCTCCTCCGACAAGAGATTCTCAGGTCTGCGCTGCGCTCCGCCCGAGAATGACGAGCGCTGTATGCGCGCTAGACCCCTATCGCCAGCGCTCCCAGCAGCGCCAGCGCCCAGAGCAACCCGCAGGAGCGCTTGTAGAGCGTGAGCGCCCTGCGGATATCGGCCGCATTCGCTGCCGCCCGACCATCGCCCATCCAGTGGTCCTCGACGGGGGTCTCGCCATAGACGCGCGGCCCGGCGAGGCGCAGACCCAGCGCCCCGGCCATCGCCGCTTCCGGCCAGCCGGCATTGGGTGAGCCGTGCTTGCCGGCATCGCGCTTGACTGCGCGCCAAGCGCTGCCCGCATCAGCCGATCGGTCGAGTGCTACCGAGGCGACCAGCAGCAGCGCCGTCAATCGCGAGGCCGGCAGGTTGACGAGATCGTCGAGCCGGGCGGAAGCCCAGCCGAAGGCGAGATGGCGCGGCGTCCGGTGGCCGATCATCGAATCGGCGGTGTTGATCGCCTTGTAGGCGGCAAGGCCGGGCAACCCACCCACACCGAGCCAGAAGGCCGGTGCGACGATGCCGTCCGAGAAATTCTCCGCGAGGCTCTCGATCGCCGCGCGCGACACGCCGGCTTCGTCCAGCGTCTGCGGATTGCGCCCGACGATCATCGAGACGGCCTTTCGCCCGCCTGCGAGTCCATCCCGCTCCAGCCCCTCCGCGACGCGGGCGACATGTTCGTAGAGGCTGCGTTGGGCGATCAGCGTCGAGGCGAGGAAGGCGAGCGGGACGAGACCGAGCGGCCAGAAGGAGAGGCACTGGCGCTGGATCGCCACGGACAGCGCAAGGACGACGGCGAGCATGAGGGCGAGCGCCAGCACACCCATCGCCTTGCGCGTGATGAAGGAGGCGGTCTCCCGGTTCAGCACGCGATCGAGCAGGCCGATCAGGCGGCCGGTCCAGGTGACGGGATGGCCCATCACGGCATAGAAGCGCTGGGGATAGCCGAATGCCGCCTCGATGGTCAGCGCGAGCACGAGCAGCGGCAGGCTGGCGGAGAGATTCATGCGGGGCGCGGACAGGGTCGTGGCTGAGGACGGTATCTGGCATGGCGGCGATCTCGCCACGGCCCGCGCGCTCTTTCCGGAAGCGCCCGGGCCCTGGATCGATCTCTCCACCGGGATCAACCCGATCCCCTATCCGCTTCCGGCGCTGCCGTTAAGCCTCTGGACGCGCCTGCCTGGCGCCGATGACGAGGCCGCGCTGATCGCGGCGGCCCGCGCCGCCTATCGCGTGCCGGCTCACGCAGACATCGTCGCCGCGCCTGGTACGCAGATCCTGATCGAGTTGCTGCCGCGGCTGGCGCCCACCGGCCCCGTCGCGATTCTCGGCCCGACCTATGCCGAGCATGGCCATGCCTGGCGCAAAGCCGGCTTTTCGGTCAGCGAGGCGGTGGTGCCGTCCGAGCAGGCTGCGACCATCGTCGTCGTCAATCCCAACAATCCCGACGGACGCGTGCTGTCGCTAAAAGACCTCGCCGGCCTGGCCGCGCGTTGCGTCGCCCGCGGCGGCCTCCTCGTCGTCGACGAGGCCTTTGCCGATTTCACGCCCGAAACCAGTGTCGTCCCCGACATCCCGCCCGGTACGATCGTGCTGCGTTCCTTCGGCAAGACCTATGGGCTGGCCGGCCTGCGGCTCGGTTTCGCGATCGGGGCGCCCGAATTGATGATGAAGCTCAAGGCGGCGCTCGGGCCATGGTCGGTCGCCGGGCCGGCGCTTCATGTTGGCGCGCGGGCCCTATCGGATGCCGATTGGCTCGCCAGTGCCGGCCGGGACAGGACCCACGACGGGGCTCGCCTTGATGCGTTGCTGGCCTCCCATGGCCGCATCGTCGGTGGAACCGCCCTCTTTCGCCTGCTCGAAGCGCCCGCAGCGGCGGCACTCTTCGCCCGCCTTGGGCGCCACGGCATCTATGTCCGCCGCTTCCAGAATGCGCCGGATCGCCTGCGCTTCGGCCTGCCGGGCGACGAGGCCGGCTGGTCGCGCCTGCGCGCGGCGCTAACCCTCGATGTCCGGGAAGCATCGCCATCAGCGTGAAGCTTGCATGCGGCGGATGCGGGGACAGGAGCCGGCGGGCCGGATAACGTCCCTGAACAAGGATTCGGGGAGAGACGACGCATGGCATTCCTGCCGCCGGAAGGCGACCTGACGATCGGCTTCGCCCATGCCGCCTATCAGCTTCGGGATGAGTTCCTGACGCGCGGCCGCGCCGCCAAAAGCTTCGAGGTCCGCAGCCTCGACGAATTGCGCGAGCGTGCGCCGCAGGCCGATGTCCTCGTCGTCTCCGGTCTCTGGCGCAACGACCTGCTGCCGCGCCTGCCGAAGCTGCGCTTCATCCAGTCGATCAGCGCCGGCACCGACCAGTTCGACAAGCCGGCGATCGGCGCCGCCGGCATCCGGCTCGCCAGCGCGCAGGGCGGCAACGAGCGGGCGGTTGCCGAGCATGCGATGTCGCTGATCCTGGCGCTGACCCGCCAGATCCATTTCGCCAGAGACAATCAGGCCAGGCAGTTCTGGCGCCCGATGATCGGTGATCGCGCCCTGCGCGAGGACGAGCTCGGCGGCAAGACGCTGGTCATCGTCGGCCTCGGCCGCATCGGCCTGAGACTCGCTAAGCTCGCGAGCGCCTTCGACATGCGCGTCATCGGCGTGCGCCGCAGCGCCGAGCCGCAGCCGCATGTCGAGGCCGTCATCCATCCGAGCAAGCTCGCCGAGGCCGTAGCTGAGGCCGATTTCGTCGCCTTGACCTGCCCCCTGACGCCCGAGACGGAAGGGCTCATCGATGCCCGCATCCTCGGCGTGATGAAGCCCTCGGCTTATCTGATCAACGTCGCGCGCGGCCGCGTCGTCGACGAGATGGCCCTGCTCGATGCGCTCGGCAACAGTGTCATCGCCGGCGCCGGGCTCGACTGCTTCCACGAGGAGCCGTTGCCGCCGGTTTCGCTGCTCTGGCGCATGCCGCAGGTCATCGTCACCCCGCATAGCGCCGGCGAGACCCGCGCTTACGAAGGCAACGTGGTCGATATCCTCCTCGACAATCTGGATCGCCTCGGACGTGGCGAAGCGGGTTTGCGCAACCAGATCATCTGAGCGGGACGGGTGGCGGCCATGGCTTCGCCGAGATTCTTCCGGCCCGGCGGATCGTCGCTGATCCCTGCGCTCGGCATCACCCAGGTCGTCGGCTACGGCACGCTCTATTATGCCTTCACCGTGCTGGCGCCGCGCATCACCGCCGATTTCGGTTGGGCGCCGGAATGGACCTTCGGCGGCTTCGCGATCGGCCTCTTGTTGGGCGGCGCGGTCGCGCCCGTCACCGGCAGCCTGATCGACCGCCACGGCACGCGGCTGGTGATGACGATCGGCTCGGCGCTGGCCGGCCTCTCGCTCCTGGCCTTGGCCGAGGCACGCGGCATCGTCAGCTACATCCTTGCGATGGTCGCCCTCCAGGCCGTCACCACCGCCGTGTTCTATGACGCCGCCTTCGCGGCCTTGACGCAGGCGCGCGGCGGCCAGGCGCGCCGCGCGATCAGCCAGCTCACCCTGATCGGCGGCTTCGCCTCGACCCTGTTCTGGCCGCTGACCTCGAGCCTGCTCGCGGTTCTCGACTGGCGCGGCGTCTATCGGCTCTATGGCCTTGCGCAGATCCTGGTCTGCCTGCCCCTGCACCTCCTGTTCCTGCCGGGACGCGTGAAACGGCCGGTCACCGCTGCCGCGGCAAGCGCGCCATCCGCGATGACACCGGAGCCGGAAGCGGCGTACCTCACGGGCGATGCGCGCCGCCGCGCCTTCCTGCTGCTGGCGCTCGCCTTCTCGCTGCAGGGTTTCGTCGTCTCGGCCATGGCCGTGCATATGCTGGCGCTGCTGCAGGGCTTCGGGCTCAGCGCCGCCGTCGCCGTCGGCATCGGCGCGATGCTCGGGCCGTCGCAGGTCGCCGGGCGCCTGACCGAGATGCTGTTCGGCCGGGGCGTCTCTCCGGTCACCACGGCCTGGGTCTCCGCCTGGCTGATGCCGTTCGGCCTCGTGCTGCTCCTGCTCGGCGGATCGTTTCCCATCGTCGCCGGGCTCTTCGCCATCGCCTTCGGCATCAGCATGGGGCTGAGCTCGATCGTGCGCGGCACCGTCCCCTTGCAGCTCTTCGGCCCGGTCGGCTTCGGCGCGACCATGGGCAAGCTCTCGGCGCCCGGCCTCGTCATCAAGGCGGCGGCGCCGCTCGTCTTCGCGATCTCGCTGGAGCGCGGCGGCGTGATGCTCTCGACGCTGCTGCTGATCGCGGTCTCGGCGTCGGCTGCCGGGGCGCTCGTGGTGCTGGCGCGCCGCGCTGCGCCTCGATGATCAGGCCAGCATCGTCCGCCACCACCGGCGCACCGCGTCGCGCGTCCGCATCGCCAGACCATAGGCGGGTGTGGCCCTGACCCAGCCGAGCACGCTGTCGCGCACGCGCACGATCTGCCCCATGATCCAGGCGAACCAGCGATAGCTCATGAGTTTCTCGCGGCCGGCATGGTAGATGCGCTCGACGAAGACGAAGCTCATCAGATGCGCGAAGGCGGTGACCACGAGCCCGGCCCAGAACTGCCCGCGCGCGAAGAGCAGCAGGCCGAAGAGCTTCAGCGGCTCGGCGATGGCGAAGGGGATCGCCAGCGCCAGCAGGACGAGCGGCGGCGGCAAGGCGGCGACGATGTCCTCCAGCCGGCGCATGACCCGCAATTCGGCGAGCCGGCGCAGCAGCGGCCGGTAGAGCGGCCGCAGGAGTTCGTCGAGGATGATGAAGACGGTGATGACGGCGCGCAGGATCGCGAGCAATCCGCGAACAAGCGGGCCGCGTTCCGGTGCGGGCGAGGGCGGAAGATCGTTGGTCATCCCGACCGATTCATAAGCCAGGATTTGCGGCAATTCCATGCCGCTTCATACCCGCCGCGCGAGCTTCGCCTAGCGACGTGCATCGTCCTTCAGCATCGCCACGCCCTTCTCGGCGATCATCATCGTCGGGTTGGCCGTATTGCCGGAGGTGATCGTCGGCATCACCGAGGCGTCGATGACGCGAAGGCCCGAGACGCCGCGCACCCTGAGCCGCCCGTCGAGAACGGCGCCGGAATCGTCGTCGCCTCCCATCCGCACCGTGCCGACCGGATGGAAGATCGTGGTGCCGAGCTCGGCGGCCGCTTTCAGCAGTGCCTCGTTAGACTGGGCGGCCTCGCCTGGCAGATATTCCTCCGGCCGGAAGCGGGCGAGCGGCGCCTGCGCCACGATCCGGCGCGTCAGCTTCATCGCATCGACCGCGACCTGCCGGTCTTCTTCCGTATCGAAATAGTTCGGCGAGATCACCGGCGCGTCATGTACGTCGGCCGAGCGCAGATGCACGCTGCCCCGGCTCGTCGGCCTGAGATTGCAGACGCTGGCCGTGAAGGCGTCGAATGGATGCAGGCCCGAGCCCCAGCTGTCGAGCGAGAGCGGCTGGAAATGATATTGCAGGTTCGCCGTCGCGTATTGCGGCGAGGACTTCGCGAAGGCGCCGACCTGCGATGGCGCCATGGTCAGTGGTCCCGTGCGCAAGGCCGCCCATTGCAGCGCCATGAGGGGCCGGCGCCAGAGCCTGGCATAGTCGCTGTTCAGCGTCTTGACGCCCTGGACCTTGTAGACCGGCCGGATCTGGAGATGATCCTGCAGGTTCTCGCCGACGCCGGGCGCATCGACCAGCGTCTCGATGCCGAGGCCCTGCAAGCGCGCCCCGCTGCCAATGCCGGAGCGCTCGAGCAGGAGCGGCGAGGCGACGGCGCCGGCCGAAAGCACGACTTCGCCGCCGACCTCGACCCGAAGCTTCTCCTCGCTCGGCGTGCCCAGCCCATGGGTGAATTCGACGGCCTTCGCGCGTCCATCCTCGAAGACGATGCGCTCGACATGGACGCGGGTCTCCAGCCGGAGATTGCGGCGTTCCTTCTCGCGCAGCAGCGGTTTCAGGAAGGCGCCATAGGCGCTCAGGCGCCGCCCACGCCGCTGGTTGACTTGGAAATAGGAGGAGCCTTCATTGTCGCCGGCGTTGAAGTCCGGGATCTTTGCGATGCCGGCGGCTTCCGCCGCGTCGCGGATCGCATCGAGGATCGCCCAGCGCACACGCGGATGCTCGACGCGCCATTCCCCGCCGGCCTTGTGCAGCCCCCCGGGCGGCGGCGCAATGTGATCCTCATGCTTCAGGAAATAGGGCAGCACGTCGTCCCAGCCCCAGCCGGTGAGGCCGCGCTGGCGCCAGCCGTCATAGTCGGCGGCCTGGCCGCGCATATAGACCATGGCATTGATCGCCGAGGAGCCGCCGACGACCTTGCCGCGCGGATAGGCCAGCGCCCGCCCGCCGAGCCCGGCCTGCGGCTCGGTCCGGAACAGCCAGTCGGCGCGGGGGTTGCCGATGGCGAAGAGATAGCCGACCGGGATATGGAACCAGATCCAGTCGTCCAGGCCGCCGGCTTCGAGCACCAGGACCTTGGTCTGCGGATCGCTCGCCAGCCGATTGGCGACGACGCAACCGGCCGAGCCCGCGCCGATCACGACATAGTCGAAGGTACCGATAAAGCGACGATCTGTGCGGGTAGAGTCAGGCATGGGCTTCCAGCTACATGGCCGCGAGGCCGCCCATTTAGCGGCTCTGGCTCAGCAACCTGTCATAGGCTTTCGTGGAGCGACAGTGCGAGGACATGCATATCGCACTGGCATCTATCAACGAACTCGAATTTCCTGGTAGCAGGGAAGCTTTAGGGAGTTTTGAGCTGAGCGGGTGGTCGGGAGCATGCACGGTTTGTTTTAAGCGCCTTGGCCTGATGCCGGTTTCGTGGACGCCAGGGATCGGCGTCATGAAGTTCGAGCGGGCATACTTCACCATCCTCTCGACCTTGCCCTTGCCAGGATGGCCCATCGATCCCGGAACAGATAGTGCTCACCAGCTCCGTGAAGGCCTGCGTCCGTTCGTTGGCGGGCGCCGCAGATACTCGCCACCGCGATGCGCGTTTTGTCGTAAAGCACCGACAGTGGCACGCCTCCGAAAAACCCGAACGCCAAGATATGCCCGTCCAGGAATACTTCCGTCGGCTCTCGCGGATACGCCTTCACAAAGCAGGAGCCCGACTGCGGCAGGTCAAAAAGTGGATCTTCTGCCGCACCTCACCGATCGCCGCGATCGCCTCGCCGAAGTCCAACTGGGCATAACCGGATGGATGCGACAGCAGCACGAATGTCTCCCGGCGCCGCGCCTGGCAAAGCCGCGCTCATCCCGAGGACGCCAGAAGTTCCGTTTGGTCATATGACGCTGCTTCACCGGTGACGCCCGGTCCTAAAACAGGATCGCGTCGATCGCCGGAAGTAGTGGACCCGGCTTCGGCTTCTCAGCCGGCTTCGCGCGCGTGTAGCGCGGCGGAATCGAGAAACGGCACACCTTGGCGATCGTATCCCGGCTCAGCTCAAACACCCGCGCTGCTTCCCGCCGGCGCCGCTTCTGATCGAAAACGAAACGCCGAACTGCCGCGTGGATCTGCACAGCGAACATCCCTGCCGACTCCAAAAGGGATCGGCCCGGCCTGCGGCCGGCTTTTACGCCGCCCGCGTCAGCACTAACCCCGGCGCTTCACTGGATGGGTTTCTCACCGCGGTGCACATGCATCCGGGTCGAACTCAATCTTGCCATTCTGATGCAGTCCATGCATTGGGAGCGCTGGAAGATTAAGATTCCACGAAAGCGCGGCTGCGAGAAAGTGCCTGCATGAGTTCGATCGCAAGGGGAGCATCCGATGTCCTAGGCGGCTTCGGAGCCTGGCGCATGTGGTGGATGCTGGCGAAGAACGATGTGGTCCGCCGCTATCGTCGCTCACGCTTAGGTCAGCTCTGGCTGACGCTCAGCATGGCGGTGATGATCTTTGGCATGGGCGCCGTCTATTCGTCGTTGTTCGGCTCTTCGCTTGCCGATTACATGCCGCATCTTGGGACCGGGTTGGTGCTTTGGGGGCTGATTTCCTCGGCAATCAACGAAAGCTGCTCTAGTTTCACCGAGAACGAGAGCATTATCCGTCAGATATCGCTGCCGCGATTTACTTATTTGATGCGCACATTGGCGCGCAATCTGCTGGTTTTTGTCCATAATCTTGTCATATTGCCGGTCGTTTATCTGGTTACCGGCTCTCCAGTAGACTGGTGTATCTTGCTCTTCTTTCCGGGCCTGCTTCTAGTCCTCGCCAATCTCGCATGGATCGGCTATTTGCTCGCCATCTTGTCGGCGCGCTTCCGCGACATTCCGCAGATTGTGCAGAGTATCGTGCAGGTTGCCTTCTTCGTCTCGCCTGTCGTCTTCAAGCCGTCGCAGTTGCGAGTGGACCATCCGGTTCTCATCCTCAATCCGTTCGCCAGTATGCTTAACGTGATGAGCGCGCCCTTGCTCGGCCAGATGCCAAGTCTAATCTCTTATCTTTTTCTGCTGGTGCTGCTCGTCTTTGGATGGCTTCTAAGCCTTGCGTTCGCCGGCAAGTTCTCACATCGCGTCGTCTATTGGCTCTGAGTGCTCAATGGCTCAAATCGTTCTGGACAAGGCCAGCGTCGAGCTCGCCATCTACAATTCGCGCGGCCGTGCGCTAAAGAGCGAGATTCTCCGCCGTACGGTTGGCGGCGGCCTACAAGACGATCGCGATCGGAGCGTCCAAGTGGTAAGGGCGCTGAGTGAGGTTAGCTTCGAGGCGTGCGACGGCGATCGGATCGGACTCATCGGCGGCAACGGCGCCGGTAAGACGACCCTGTTGCGGGTCTTGAGCCGCGTATACCCGCCCACTTCCGGCCACGCTAGGATTACGGGACGTATTTCGTCGCTGATCGATCTCTCGATGGGCATGGATAACGACGCGACTGGCTATGACAACATCGAGATGCGCGGGATCATGCTCGGGCTCGACCGCAAACAGGCACAGGCTCTCATCCCGGACATCGAAGATTTCAGCGAGTTGGGAGAATTCCTGTCTCTCCCCATCCGCACCTATTCGAGCGGCATGATGTTGCGCCTTGCCTTCGCGGTTTCGACAGCCGTTCATCCCGATATCCTGATTCTCGACGAGGTCATCGGGGTTGGTGATGCCGCATTTGCCGAAAAGGCCGAGAGGCGGCTTCACTCTATGATCGAAAAGGCGAGCATCATGTTCCTTGCCTCTCACGATAACAACACGATCCGGCGCTTCTGCAACCGCACGCTTTGGATGAAAGGCGGTCGACTCGCGATGGATGGGACGCCGGACGAGGTTCTGAGCGCCTACGCCGCCGATTTGGCGACTTGAACCCTGCAGTGGCCCGCGCGTGGCGGCGGGCCTTGCCGGGGGCGTGATAGGCATTGCAATCTTGGCTCCCTCGTTCCGGGTTGTCCATCGAACGTCGCGACCCTTTGTCCTACAACGCAAAATCATTGCGTCCGGCCATTTCAATTCATGCTGAAAAAATTCGGGTCATTTTTTGGCGCAGATGTCGCCACGTTCGATCGCCTCCGCGCGATCACGCGCCACTATTGGCAGAAGCTGAAGGCGAACACGGTTGGACGTCTTTTTATTTCAGAGGGCGGTCGCCGGCTTCGCCGCCGGCTTGCGGCGATCGGCCCGCAGTCCGCCCGCCCCGACGTCCGCATCGCAATCACGGCCCACATCTTCTACCTCGACCTCGCCAGGGAGATCATCGCCCTTCGCGATATTTTTCCCGAACCGGTGCCGGTATTCTTTACGGTTCCGTATGATCGGGCGGAGGAATTGTCCCGCGTCGTCGCGGACGTACCGGACGTCGTTCTGTTTCCCTGCGAGAACCGCGGGCGCGATATCGCTCCGTTCCTCACGCTCCTGCAATCCGGAGCCTTGGACGGCTTCGATACTGTTCTGAAGCTGCACTCCAAACGCAGCCCGCATCTCATGGATGGAGATCTGCGCCGCAAGCTGCTTTTTGCGATGCTTTGCGGCGAGAGATCCGCCGTCTACCGAGCGCTCACGGCATTCGAGGAGCCTGATACTGGCATCGTCGGCTGGCGTGACAGCTACCGCTCCGACCCAGTCTTCTGGATGGCCAATCGGGCTCGGGTCTCGGAAATTTGCGAGCGGATGGGCGCTGCCGATTTCGTGAAGCTCGGCTTCTTCGAGGGCACAATGTTCTGGTTCAGACCGAAAGCCTTCGATGCGCTGCGTGAACTCAATCTCACTCCGGATGTGTTCGAAGTAGAGGCCGGCCAGCTCGACGGGGCATTGCATCACGCGATTGAACGCTGTTTTAGTATTGCCGCCTGGTCGCGCGGCTACAGGGTTCGTGACCTTCAGGGGCGAATACTGTAAGCCGGTGTCATCGCTTTTTTGAGCTTGCGAAGTCCCCCTTTGGCTCACGGCGCCTGTTCGTTTCGCAACGCTCGCGTCTTGGGGCCAGATAGCAATCGCGGCTCTGACGCCGAACCTTGCTCTGTCATATATGGCGGGGGTGGCAAACGCCGCTACGCCAGTGATGGGCTCAGCTTGCTACTGCAGAGCGTTTCGCATTGAAAAGGTATCTCAAAAGATGCTGGGCGACCCGAAGAGCCGTTCGACCTATGCGCTAGCCTCATCGCCGTCTGCGTGGCGGTCGTACGGAGAAATATCACGTTCCGCCGCTGTCTTGAATGTATCCATCCGGCGTGGGTCGCGAGGATTTACTTTTCCCGGCCGCGGTGGATTTCGATGAGGTTGTGTAGGCTTTCGATTCCGAAGTCGGAGAAGGCCATGGTGCCGCCTTCGTGCTCGGGATTGTAGACCCAGATCAAGCCATCCTCGGGCTCGAGGTCGATGGCGATATCGGCGAGCCCATCCTCGTCTCGCCGAGGTCTCTTACGACGAGGACGAGCGTCCTGACAGAATGGACCTTGTTGATGTTGACCTGAGCCTCCGATCTTCCTCCAGATTTGAGTAGAGTCCGTCACTCACGAAGACGGACGATGCGCCCCTCGCGATTCACGGAAGAGCAGATCATCGGGATGCTGAAGGAGCAGGAGGCTGGAGCTGCAAGGGCGGATGTCTGCTAGCCAAGCACGGCATCTCCTCGGCGACCTTCTACAAGTTCAAGGCGAAGTATGGCGGGATAGACGTGTCGGATGCGCGCGGGCTGAAGACCCTTGAGGACGTTGCGATAAACCCGGAACGGGTTTACGCCGTGAACGCCCGTCTCAAGAAACTGCTGGCAGTTGCTCGACAACGCGATCCTGAAGGATGTCGCCGCAAGAAATGGTGACGCCCGATGCGAAGCGGAAGGCGGTGGCTCATGCCTGCACGCTGCATGCAGTGAGCCAGCGTCGGGCGTGCCTGGCCTTGACGATCGACCGCTCGACGGTGCGCTACATGACACCCGACCGGACGATGCCCTGTTGCGCGAGGCGATGAAGGCCGTGGCGGCGGAGCGCCGGCGGTTCGGCTATCGCAGGATCCACATCATGCTGGACCGCCAGGGCATCGTGATGAACCAGAAGAAGCTGCGGCGGCTCTATCGCGAGGAGAAGTTGCAGGTGCGCCGGCGCGGCGGCCGCAAACGGGCACTGGGCACGCGCAGGCCCATGCTCGTGCCTGATCGGGCCAATGCGCGCTGGAGCCTCGATTTTCTCTCCGACACGATCTCGGACAGTCGCCGCTTCAGGGTGCTCACCATCGTTGACGACTACACGCGCGAGTGCCTGGCACGTCGCCGACACCTCGCTCTCGGGCCTGCGCGTGGCTCGCGAACTGAATGATGTCATTCGCCTGCGCGGTCGGCCCAAGACGATCGTGTCCGACAACGGCACCGAGTTCACCTCGATGGCGATCCTGCGCTGGTGCCAGGAGACCGGCGTCGAGTAGCACTACATCGCCGCCGGCAAGCCGACGCAGAATGCCTTCGTCGAGAGCTTCAACGGACGCTTCCGGGACGAGTGCCTCAACGACACGCTGTTCTCGACGCTCACCGAGGCCCGCAGCGCCATCGCCTCATGGGAGGGGGACTACAACCGGAACCGACCCCATTCGGCCCTCGGCAACATCACGCCCGCCGAGTTCGCCCTCAAATCCTCGCCGGAAAAGCAGGCCGCCTGAGGCCAGAAATGAAACTCGGGACTCTCCCTCAGACCGGAGGAGAAATGGGTCTCAGGTCAGTCAGCTTACGGCCTATCTGCAAAACCGGCAGCAGGCCAAAGGGTCTTCCCCCCCAGCGACCGGGTCTCGAAACCGGCGGCTGCCGCGGTCAAGGGAAAAACCCTTTCGATCGCATGATGGAATGTAGCATCAAGCTGCGCCGCTTCCTCCTCGAAATCAGCGCCCGTCAGCGCGAGCGAGCGAAGAGGTGCAAACGCAGCTGGCCGAAACCAGAACATGGACCCCTCGAAGAAGCCGAGCTTCCCCACTGTTCCCATTCGCGCCGCAAGCTCTTCGACCCGCCGGCGATTATCCATCCAATAGACGGGAGCAGTTCGGAAATATATGCTAGGCCCAACCATTCCGACGTTCGGGTCGAGGAACTGTTTCAGCACGCGTGAAACGACGCCGGACGAGCCCGCCAAGGCGGTAAAGAGTACACGCCGACGGAGGTTGCCCTGCCTCAGATGCGGGCTTTTTTTCGTGTGAATCTTGAGAACCGCGTCGAAGCGATCCAGCTGGCCGGACTGGAGCACCTGAAGGAACGGTGCAATGTCGCGCCCACGATTGGGCGTTTCGACGATCTCAACCAGAGGATTGCCTTTCGCCAGCGCAGCGATCTCCGCCGCCTGATGGCGCGGAGCCGTCACGATGATCGGCGCACCCGCAGGCAGTGAATCAAGAACAGCGAGAATCTCATCCCACACCTCGGGATAGAAGACATGCACCAGAACAGCGGCACGCAGGTTGCACGGCGCGCTCGTATCGGAGAAGCGCTTTGCCCGAAGGCTCTGGAACGGCTTTGACGCATAGACAAGCCCCCCGGCGATCTCGAGGGCCCTCATGGCCGCAAGAACCGGTCGTCGCAGGACGCGTTTCCAAAGAGGACGGTGAGCGTTGCTCATTTCAGATCATTTCGCGCATCGACCGACGTATCAGCTCAGCTTTCGTTGCTCGATGCGGGACGTTTATGCTGTTTGGCATGGAGTAAAGGACCTGACAATGGACGGCGCCTTCTCGGGGCGATGAGCCGAAATTGAGGGCAATGGAACCCGAACGACGCGTTGGCCCATGGTCGTGTCCGCGGCGTCTCGCCCCATCATTTAGGCGCTCGGCGACCATTCCCGAAGCGCAGCGCCTGCCTACGACAGCGCATGTGACCGACGGTCTGGACTTCGCCTGTAACGAAGCTCACCCGCTGGTCATCCCGCAAAAATAATGCGGCTACCCACCCCGTCGAACGCAAAGGGAACGCGGCGCATCGGAGCCAGAGCGCTCTCGATGGCCAGATGGGCATCTTCGGGCGCATAGAAGATTAGGAAACCTCCCGCGCCCGCACCGAGAATCTTGCCTCCCAGCGCTCCCGCGTTGAGGGCAGCGTCATAAGCTGCATCGATCGAGGGGTTGCTCACACCCTGAGCCATGGTCTTCTTCAATTCCCAGTTCTCGTGAAGAATCTCCCCGAAGGCATCGAGCCTCGATGACTGGAGCTCGTCGCGCAGATGATAGGTCAATTCGACCATGCGCTTCATGCTGTTGATCTTGTCGGTGTTGGACGTAATGGCTTTGGCCTGATCGGACAGAATGGCCGAAGCCGAGCGCGTCACGCCCGTGTAGAACATCAGGATGCGGCGCTGCAGATCCAGCTTGAGCTGCGGCGGCATGATGATCGGCGTGACCACCACGCTTTCGTCGGGCTTGAACTCATAAAGATGGAACCCGCCATAGGCGGCAGCGTACTGGTCCTGCTTGCCGATCGGCTCCCCCATCAGATCGATCTCGATTCGGCAGGCTTCCGTCGCGAGCTGGCCCGCCGATGCGAACCGGCCTAGGAATGCATGCAGAACATGCAGAAGGCCGACTGCAAAAGAGCTGGAAGAACCCAGCCCCGTTCCCTTCGAGGGAATATCCGCCACCGTCGTCAGCTCGATGCCGCCAGACATGCTCAGGAACTGCAACGAATGGCGGGCGAGGCGATGTTCGATCTTGGCGATCGCATCAACCTCTTCTGTCACAGAGTAAGAAAGCCTCACTCCTTGGTCGAATTTCTTATTGGCGGTAACAAAAATGTACTTGTCGATCGCCGTGCTCAGCACGGCGCCGCCATGCTCACGGTAGAATTGCGGGAGATCGCTGCCACCTCCCACAAAGCTCATACGCAGCGGTGTGCGGCTAATGATCATGAAAGCTGTCTCTCAAAACTGGGAATCTCAATTTCGCCGTCGGCTTCATCGCGCTGCATGTCCACCCGTGGGATGTGATCGCTGAGGTCGGAGCGGTAGAGATCGATTGCTCCGCTTTCAGGCAGCCCCCGCGCGGCCGCTTCGCGCATGAAGCGGCTGCGCCGGTGATCTTCGGCGGCCGTCATGAAGAGCGAAAAGACCTCTCTGCCTCCTGGATCAACCATGAAACCAAGCGCACCATCGACGATGAGGACACCGTTCGCCGGCAGTTGCGCGCGCCAGCCCAACGGATCGCTCACGCGTCGGATCGGATCATAGCGCGGCGTCACGATGTCGAGCGCTTCTCCCGCTCGCCAGGTTGCTATCGTAGCATCGAAGAGCGCGAGAGCATCCGCATCGGGCGCGCCGCCGTCAGCTAACGGCACGGGCCGAGGTATGGTCCAGCGATCCAATTGCAGATGCAGAGCCGCAATTCCGCGCTCCACGAGCAATTCAGACAATGTGGCTGCCGCCGTCGATTTGCCTACACAAGATCGACCGGCAATGCGCACCATCATCCCGGGACGGATACGCTCCACCCAAGGCGCCAGGGCCTCACGCACAGCTTGTGCACCGCCGAGAATCAGCGCCCTGGCTTCGCCGATATCCTGAACCTCGTAGTCTGGCTGCTCGGTCATTCCGATGCCGCGTGCACCGGAGGTTCGTAGCAGGATGCTGCGCACGCCCGCCCGCCGCGCTGCGCCTACATCTGCCGCACTGTCTCCCACCACCCAGGAAGCGGCCAGATCCACCGACAGGTCCTTGGCCGCTTGAAGCAGGAGGCCGGGTGCGGGCTTGCGACAGTTACAGATCATCTTGAGGTCCGGCACTTCTCCGGCGAAGCCGGAATCCGGATGGTGCGGACAATAATAGATCGCATCGAGAAACCCGCCGCTCTCTCCGAGTTTCGTCTCGAGCTTGGCGTGAATGCGCGAAAGTTCCTCCAGCGTGCATTCGCCGCGCGCAATCACAGGCTGGTTGGTGATCAATACACACCGGTACTCCGCGCGATTGAAGGCGCGCACCGCCTCTGCGGCCCCGTCCGCAAGTGCGAGAGCTTCAGGCCTGGCGATGTGGCCGGCCATGACATTCAAGGTGCCATCGCGATCCAGGAACACCGCCTTCTGCGGATTCGATAGGCGAGCCCGCGCAACCTTGCCCGAACGCAGATCGGCCGTGACACGCTCCAGGCGTTCCGGGGTACCGAGGTCCTTGATGTACTCATAGGTGATATATCCCTTGAGGCGGCGGCCGGCGGCGACCACCTTCGGGAAGAGGTCGCGGCCGAAATCGACGACACCGTCCTCTGCAGGAAAATCGGTGATCAGGCTTTTTTCCACCACGTAGAGCGCGGCATTGACGAGATTGGGCAGCCACTCGCCCGGCGCATGCGGTTTTGGGTGGAAGGCGCGGACTACGCCGTCCGCATCGATTTCAACGAGATCGGAATCAAAGGGATGGTCATTGGGATGCAAGAACAAGGTCGCATCGCAGCCTTGTTCTCGCGCTATCTCATGCGCTGCCCAGAAGCGAGCCAGATCGATGTCGAACAGCGTATCTCCGTAAACGACCAGAAACCGCGCAGCCAGGATGTCGCGTGCTCCGTAGGTCGCGCCCGCCGTGCCACGCGCCTTCGCACCGTCGTCCCGGACATGGATCGTGAAATCGGGGATATCCATCGTTGCGCAAAAGGCCTCGATCGCCTCGCGACGATGGCTCACGAGAATCACGGCCTCCCGAAAGCCAGCAGCGGCGAGCTGACGCAATTGCCGCTCGAGCAACGGGGAGCCGTCAACGTCCACCAACGGCTTTGGCAAGCCGTTGAGGCGCGACGCCAGCCGCGTGCCCGCCCCGCCCGCCAGAATGACGGCCTGCCGGCGGTCAGTGCTATCGGTCATCACGGCGCGCCCACACCTTCCTGCATCGCGATCTGATCGATCGCCATGCGGATCGTTTCAAGCGAGGATTGCGCGCTCGACCAGCCAAGCTTGGCGAGCTTGGAGACATCATAGCGGAAGCGCGGCACATCGCCGACCCAGCCCCGCCCCTCCGCGCCGAAGGACAACCGGGCCTCCGGAGCCACCCGCTGGCACACGAGCTCCGCAATCTCGCGTACCGTGATACCTTCGTCGCGCGGGCCGATGTTGAACAGTTGATATCCCGCCAGGTCGCGCTGCCTGATGAAGAGCATGGCCTCGACCAGATCGGAGACATGCAGATAGGCTTTGCGCTGGGTTCCGTCGCCCAGCACCGGCAGAACGCTGGAATCAGCCTGCAACTTGCGGACGAAGTCGATCAGGACGCCGTGCGTGGCAGGCACACCAACGACATTCGGAAAACGAAAGACGCTCGCCCGCCCGCCCGAAGATTCGCACCAAGCCCTGATCGCCGCCTCAGACGCGAGTTTCATCGCACCGTAATTAGAAATCGGTTCGACGAACGTCTCCTCCGTCAGCGGGGCAGAGCCGTGATCGCCATAGACGGCGGAGGTCGACGAGAAATGCAATCGCTTCCAGCCGTTTCGCCGCATCAACTGGAGCAGCGCGAAAGTGACCATGAAGGTGTCGCGCAGATCCACCGTCGGATCGTTGACGCCGGCTGGGATATCGGAGTTGGCGCACAGATGCCAAATCTCGGCGTCCGGCTCAGCCGAAACCGAACTCAGCGCGGCCTCGAGCTCGCCCTCGTGCGAGACATCCGCCTCGATGAAAGAGATGCGATTGCTATGGCCGAGCGCATCGACATAGCTACGCTTGCCGCGCGACAGGTTGTCGATGAGAACGAGACGCGAGCCCCGCTCCAACAACGCACGAGCCAAGTTGGTTGCCACAAAGCCGGCGCCGCCGGTGATGACATGCAAAGATGACATGAGGGGGCTTCACAGCTCGGAAGATGAGGCGTCGCAGAGGGCCCGCATGACGATGTGACCAAAGATGGCGTGGATGTCTTCCACGATCTGCATGTCATGCACGTTGACCCAGATCGAGCTCTGAGCCCTTTCCTTGAGCCTTCCGCCGGAGAAACCGCTAAGGCCGAGAGTGCGGCCGCCATGGCCGTTGGCGTAATCCACCGCGCGGATGACGTTCTCCGAGTTTCCGCTGCCGGAGACGGCGACGACGAGATCCCCCGGCTGCATGATGTTCTTCAACTGCTCGCTGAAAACATCGGCATAGGATATGTCGTTCGCGTAGGCGGTGATCAATCCCATGTTGTCGGTCAGAGAGCGCCCCCGGAACGGCTTACCGTGTTTCAGGTAGACGGCCTTCGACCAATCGGTGATGTAGTGCAGCGCCGTCATCGCGCTGCCGCCGTTACCGAGCGTGATGATCTGTGCGCCGCGCAACCACGCCGACCTGATCTCCTCGACGCCCGCAGCCACCGCCTGGGTCTCGACATCTCCGATCGCTCCCTGGAGTAGCGTGAAGTACTTTTTGACGAAATCCTGCATTGCAGTTCTCTTTTCCTCACCTTCCAACTGCGGCGCCTACCATGAGGCAAAGCCGTGCTCTGATCGAATGCCGCGATAAGATTGCGTGCGAAAGCAGCCATAACTGCCTGCGCGTGCTCATATCACATGAATTCGGAACCGGGGTGACGTTTTTCCGCCACCTCATGGCGCGCCGAACCGCGGAAGGCTTTTCCACCTATTGTCGACCAACAGGCAAATTTGAACGCCTCTGCGCCTCCGCGCCCAATCGATGCCGTTAGGCAACGCATGCAGCCATTTTGGGGCAGCGTCCCAGCGACCGCGCCAGCAATCAAAGACTGGCCAATGCGCTTGCTCGCAGGGGGCTCGATGAAAGCCTGCCGCGATATTTTTACAGCGGAATGCTGGCCGATGCAGCCCTAATCGAATAATCAACTAGGGACACGATTGAGACGGAATCCATATCTATAAGCCGACCTAACTCGCCTCCCTAGCCGGCCGAAAATATAAATAGGACGATCAAATGAAACGCCTTTGCTTGTTTGCCGGGTACAGTGAGGCGCTCGTTATTGACGATTATGTACTATTTTATATTAAGGAACTTTCAAAGCACTCCGATGTTTATTATTATTCAGCGAGTGACATAAGCGAAGCGGAGCTGCAAAAACTGGATCCTTTTGTTAAGCGCAGATATGCCGCCAGGCACGATAAGTACGATTTTGGCTCCTGGCAGAAGCTGATTTACAACATTGGCTGGTCTAATATCGAGTCATACGAGGCTCTAATCCTTGCAAATGATAGTAATTATGGGCCTGTGTGTGATCTATCAATAATGTTTGAAAAAATGGATAGTTCTGGATTCGATTTTTGGGGAGTTACTGCTAACAATGGGGTTCATGTTCATATTCAAAGTTATTTTATAAATCTTTATAAGAATGCATTTTCTATGCCAGAATTTCGAAATTTCTTCGAAAGCATTCAAGCTCAATCCAGTAAGGTCGAAATCTGCATTGCCTATGAAATCGGCCTGACGAAGCTTCTGTTCAAATCGGGGTTATCGTTTGGAACATATATCGATCGCGCTGCTCTGAATATCCCCTTCGGGGCCGATGCATCCGCCTATCAGAACAGCCTTCTCAGCGCAGGCTCACCCTTCCTGAAGAAGAAAGTTTTCACGGAGCGAGGATTTGCCAGAGAGGATTTGGTTGAGACATATGATATACTCAAACGGAATGCATATCCGTCGGACTTTATTCAGCACAAAATTGCAGTTGAAGATCTAGATAGCCGCGAACAATTGTATTATTCCACAAATAATTTTGATGATATCAGCGACAATTCATTAAAAGTGCGATCAATTACAAATATTCGCACTAATCTAATATCAGTAATAAAGAAATTAATTATGCCAATATACAGACCGTTTAAATACCGGATCGTCGACAAACTTTATATGATCGAAACAAAGCTTAATAGCACGAGTCAATCCACGGATCAGATCATTATATTAATGGATAAAATTCTTGATCGTATTGATTCGTCTACTTCTGTCTTGCAGAATGACCTGCATACGACAAACGATACGTTTCACACCCGACTGCATGAGCAACAAGCTTCGATATCGAAGATTATCGACCGCATTTCTGACCTGAAGAAACGGGCCGCGGATGCGCAGGTCTCGATGACGGAACTCCACGGCCATATCGATTGGGCCCAGAGAGATATTCTCATCGCTCTGAAAGATCGGATCGATTTCAGCAAGTCGCAGGGCTTTTCCTGCAGCACGGATCACCCGGTGGCCTATGATAGCCCCGACCACTTGCACCCGGTGGGAACGCTGGTCGACCATACGCGCCATCCTCGCTTCATCCGCGCCTGCGAAGATTATTTTACCGACAAGCAGACGCTCTCCTTCCTAGACCTGGGATGTTCGGCCGGCGGCATCGTATGGGACGCCATATTGCGAGGTCATATCGGGATCGGCCTGGAAGGGAGCGACATTTCCAGGCTCCAGCAACGGGCGGAGTGGCGACTGCTACGGGAGAGCCTTTTCACCTGCGATATCACCAAACCCTTCAGCCTCAAGAGGGGCAGCGAAGAGCCGCACAAGTTCGACGTGATTTCCGCCTGGGAGGTTCTAGAGCATCTGACGCCTGAGGGGGTAGATGGAATGTTCCAGAATCTCCGCGACCACACCTATCCAGGGAGCATCTTCGCCTGCTCGATATCGCAGGTCGACGGCGGATTCACCGACGACGGAACTCCCCTGCACCAGACGCTGGAGCCGTTGCCATGGTGGCGGGATTCCGCAGCCAAGCACGGCTTCAGCCCATTGGACAACGGGGCCTTTTCAAAACTCGATTATGCCCGCGGCAACGGAAATGCCAGCATTTACTACCGCCCACAGCATTCTTATCGGGAACGGCCCGGCGATTGCCTTCTCGTCGTTTTCCAGCGAACCTGAAATACTTGGACTAGCCGCACCTTCCGTTCGAGCGCGGCCGCAAATCGCCCCGCCTCTCCGACGTGGTGTGGCGCCGGAGGCTGGCGATGGGACGCCCAAGATGGCCCGAGGGCGTTCCAGGCGGCTACTGGGGCGGGAGCCGCGTTGCCGGGTTTTTCGCTGGGCCGATCTCTTCTCGTCCAGACTGCTCCCGCGCTTCCCAAGTGGCCGACGCGCACGGCTTCGCACGAGCGGGTACCCTCGCCGCAGTTCAGGGGCGGCATCACGCGGATCGCGCTTCAGCAAACCCCGGCCATCGAACTGCATTCCCCTCGGACCGATACTGGGTGACGGCAGGATCTGCCTAAGCAACAACGCAGCATCGGAGCGCAAGAGGGTTTCGCGCTCCAGCAACAGCCAGGCCTGCATGTCATCGAGAAGCGGTTTGCTCTTCTCCTGGCGCACGGTCCGCCGCTCGGTGGCGGCCTTGCCGTTGATGGCGCGCTCGATCTCGAACAGCGCGTCGAGGCGCCTGACGGCCTCCAACGCGATCGGCGAGATCGGGTTGCCCTTCACGCCGTCGCCGGCCTTCTTCGCAATATCGGCCAGTTCGAAGAAGCCGCGCGGGCATGGGCGAAGCAGAACGTCGGTGTGATCGGCTGTTCCTTCCGTTGCGGGTCGAACAGCGGCTCGAAGCCGCCGTAGCAGTCGCACGGAAGGATGCCGGTGAATCCGGTGAGATGCTTCTGCGGGTGCTCGCCGAGTCGGTCGCCTGAAGCGTAATACACCGCCGCAGGCGGCGCGGGGCCGGCGAAGGGCCATCATCGCGCACATAGCTCCAGATCCGCCCGGTCGCACATTTTCCCTTCGCCAGGATAGGGACCGTGGTGTCGTCGCCATGAAGGCGCTCGGCCGCGAGCACATGGGCCTCGATCAAGTCGAAGACTGGCTTCAGGGCGATGGTTCCATGGCCGACTTGGTCGGCCAGCGTCGACAGGGGCAGGTCCATCCCCTCGGCCTTGAAGCGCGCGCTCTGACGGTTCATCGGGATGTGCTGCCCGAACTTGTCCAAGACGATCGTCGCCAGCAGTTGCAAGCCGATGAAGCCGCGTGGCGTGGCATGGAACGGCGGCGGCGGCTGGCTGACATTGCCGCAATCGCGGCGACCGAACTTCTCGCGCACCGTCTCGATCAACCTGAAGCGGCGCGGGATGTCCTCCAGCGTTTCGGTCACGTCCTCGCCGCTTTGACAGCCGCGATCCACCGCGACAGGTGCAGACCGTGGAAAGGGAAATGCTACATGGCCCATGTATCGGCAAAAGGCGTGACGAGAGCTGCCCCGACGCCGCGAGCCGGACAGATCGCCCTGAAGAGGTAGGCGCTCTCGCAGCGCTGATCGGCAGGCTGGCGTGACCTCGTCCCGCGTCTCGCCCATTGCCGGACCAGTCCGTTCTTATGGCCGATCCGGGCCTCGTCCTGGAACCAGATCTCGATCGGCTTGCGCTTCGGGATATGAGCGAGATGTGCGTTCAGCGTCGCCGTGAACTTTTTTGTAAATCTCGATCACGCGCTCGTGCTGAGCAGGATGGCGCGGCCTCGCGCTGATGTAGGAGAAGCCGATCTGCCTGAGCAGCTTGCCGATCGTCCGCTCGTGATAGACGACGCCGAAGCGTTCCTCGATCACCCCCTTCAGGTCGATCCGCCGCCAGCGGACGACGCCATCGACGGCTCGGTCGGGGCCCGCCTCGACGATGCGCGCCAAGGCGGAGAGTTGATCGACCGAGAGCCTGGGCGGATGCCCGCTTCGAGCGGATGTCCTTCACCCGTCGGGTCCGCTTTCGTTGAACCGGTGAACCCAGTCGCGCAGCGTCTGGCGGTCCATGCCGCCGATCCGCGCGGCCTGCTCCCGATCCATCCCGTCGAGAACCGCCGCCAGTGACAGAAGCCGGCGGCTCTGGTTGGCGTGCCTCGCCCAGGTCGCAAGACGTCACAGGTCAAAGGCCGAATAGTCCCTCCGAAGCTTCACCGCAGCAGGCATGGCGCGAACCCTCCCCGCGCTCATTGAATCAGCGACACCGATTGTCGAAAAGCCCTCGTGGGTCAGCCTCAGCGGCCGTTGGTATAACCCATCTGTGCCGGCGTGATCGTCACCGCCCCGTCCGCTGGACTCGGCCATAAAAAGCGCCCCGTTCCAGCTTTTTCGTGAACGGAGGCGCCCTGGCCATCATGACAAATCACCTTCAAAAGATCGCCTCGGCGCCCCCGGAAGCAGAACAGGTGGTCACTCAGCGGATCCCGGCGAAGCACTTCCTGAACCTGCCGCGACAAGCCCGGAAAGCCGTGGTGCATGTCTATGTAGCCTGTCGCCAGCCAGACCCGCACCCCCGTCGGAACCGGGATCAGGCAAGCCGCTCCAGCGCTTGCACGATTTGCAACGGAGCTTCGACGTCGACATCGCGATCCACGATCACCCGCCGCTCGTTCGTCGTCACGATCGCAATCCGACCCCGGCCCTCTACCATCAGCGGGGCGCTCTTCGCCGTGACCTCCGGCACGATGAACGCCGGTACAAATCCTGAGCTCGAAGTCGGGCCGAACCGTCCGGCGCGCGCAGCATCACGCCAGTCGTTCAACTGTGCGCGTGTGATCCCGTACTTGCGAGCCGTCGCCGAGCCCGGGCGCCGACCCGAATAACTCTCCTCGACGATCCGGAGCTTCACTTCATCGCTGAAGCGACGCCGACCGCCTCTCTCAAAGATCCCAAGCCGACTGACCGGTGTGTCTGTATAGATGTCCATACAGACGTTTTCTCACCGCAAAATCTCATTGCTCAAGACGGCCGCCCTCGGACGGATGCGCGCTGATCGCGCCGCCGTCATGCTCATCCCCATCGCCACAGCCCGCCCAACGACATCGACCCGAAGGCTTGGCTGGCCGACGTCTGGCGCGCATCGCCGATCTTCCCATATCGCGTCTGCACGAACTGCTGCCTTGGACGTGGAAGCGCCTGCGCAGGCCGGCACGATCGGCGATCAGCAAGCCGCCTGAACTTCAACCAACCTCATCATAGAGCCCGCTACGCTCGCGCGAAGGCTTCGATCACGCGGCCTTCCTCGCATGCTTACGGAGCGGCCACATCGAGCAACGCTGGCCCGGACGCTCGCACGTCCTCGCTCGCCGATCGAGCGAGGACGCGGCCGGCAGCTGAGCCACGCCGGCTCAGCCTACCCTTAGACTAGGCGCATCGGGAACGGTTGCGCCGCCGTCATCCGGCCCTCTTCGTCCACACCGGCAGAACACCCAAAAGTCGATAGACGAAGCGGTATTTTGTCGCTGACTTGCTCACCAGGGGGATCGCCCCAAACGCATAGACTGTCGTGGTTATGCAAGAATAGTGCTCGGTCTTCTTATTCACTAGAGGAAATCTTCCGAATAAAAAATAGCCTCTCAACGCCCCAACTTGCTTCAATTCCCTGGTCGACCGGAAGGCGGCTCTGCCTCTCTCGAAAAGTCCGGCGGGCTTAGCCTCGCAATTCTCCGCGTCACCCGTGCCGTATTTCTTGTGAAGCTCATCGGAACTCATCGTTCCGTTCCAGTTGCTACTTCCTTTGTCTGTTCTCTTATAGAACAGTTCCTCATCCGTCATTTTTGACAGATTCCGATACCACGGCAGATGCCGAGCCATATAAGGCGCGCCGACGCGGAAGGCAGCAAAGAAATCTGTTGTCCGCCATTCTCGCCGCGGTCGATACAAGGCAAATGTCGTGTCAATCGGAGAATCGTAGATCTGGATGTCCTTGTAGGTCCTCTTATCGTTGAAGAAGCGCGATTCCCAAGCGACAACATTGTCTCTGAGTTCGTAGTGATTCGGAAGGTCGTCGATCTTCAAAGAAAAACCGACTTTATTCTTCAGATTATTCCTAAGGAGAATGTCCATAAATACAAAAGAAAAATCGTTCGGGCATTCGGGGACCGGCAGAACATCAGGGTCAGTCAGGAAAAAGTAATTTTTGTCGATCTCTTCTTTAAATGTTTCATTCTCGAAAAGGACCATATGGCCGTAATTTTCTGTCATCCGATGAACTTTGAAGGGAATCGTATCCAAGTAAGCAAGTAAGGGAGGGTACGATGACGCGTTATCGATGATGATAACATTTTTTATTTTATTCTTTATGAAGAATTCAACGATATTTTTGAGATAAGTTAGCTGATTAAAGGATATAACAAAAAATGTTGCGTTATCGATCAAGCCCTGTACGGAATTCCTAAAAAATGAATCCCTGAATGGATCCAATCTATGGAAATACGAAAGCAATTCGGCACGCGAACACAGCGATGGAAACCGTATGGAGTCGCACAGTTCGGTCACGAACTCCTCTCTATCACTTTCAATGATTCTTTGATTCGTGATGAGCTTTCTCAGGAAATCCTTCTTCCCGGCCTCGATGCCACCAACGAGGTATTCGATCATGCGAATTTTGACATCCACATCGAGTCCGGTCATTTCAGCAATGTTTGACACCGATGCGCTCTCGCCATGCCGGCGGTACCGGAGCAGATTCTCCTGAACGTTTCCGATCTCCGTAACCCGAATCGCTCTTGTCCAGAGATCATAATCCTCACTGAACTTCATCGACTCGTTATAGAAAAGTTCGTTATCTATAAAAATCTTGCGACGAAGCATTGCCGTCGGGTGGCCGATATAGCAACCTTCAAGCAAATCAGCGTATTTAACATTCTCCATATGTTCATGTATGGCGTTTCCGTCCATGAACTGCTGGAAAAGAGTCCCGCACAAACCTAGATGCGGATGTCTGTCGAGGTACTCGACTTGCTTTTGCAGGCGTGTGACATCGGCGATATCGTCAGCATCCATACGCGCGACAAACTCGCCCTTAGCCTGTCGCAGCCCAAAGTTGAGCGCAGCTGCCAAACCCTTTCCTGGGCCGTCCAGAATAACAATGCGTGGATCTCCGTATGAAGATAATATTGACCTCGTATCATCGGAGGAGTTGTCATCCACTACCAATAATTCGATATCCGAAAACGTTTGCTCCAGAATGCTATTTATCGCTTCTCTCAGGTATTTCTCGGAATTCCGAGTAGGAATCAAAACGGAAACTCTAGGTTCATTCATACATAACTCGCGATCTTCGTAGATATTGAGGAGAGGCGTGTCTGCTTCTGGCTGCCTTAAGCGTATTATATCTGGCGCCTGCATCGTCGCAAGGGAACGCGAACCGGACGCCTTGCGGGCGGCGTCCGATAATTATCGTTGCGATGCGTGAACCGCCCTCTGCTGTTGCGAGCGAGACTAGATGCGGTGGAGATCCCTAGCCACATTAATCAGGTAGCGTCCGTAATCGCCCTTGGCGAGCTTTTCACCAAGCAAGGTGAGCTGCGCCGCCGAGATCCAGCCCTGTCGCGCGGCGATTTCCTCGGGGCATGCGATGCGCAGGCCCTGCCGGCTTTCGAGCGTGCGCACGAACTCGCCGGCTTCCAACAGGCTGTCGGGCGTGCCGGTATCGAGCCAGGCGAAGCCGCGGCCCATCGATTCCACCGAGAGCTGGCCGCGTTCGAGATAGATCCGGTTGACGTCGGTGATTTCGAGCTCGCCGCGCGCCGAAGGCTTCAGTGAACGCGCGATTTCGACGACCTCGGCGTCGTAGAAATACAGGCCCGTGACGGCCCAGTTCGATTGGGGAAGCTTCGGCTTCTCCTCGATCGAGATGGCCTTGCCGGTCTGGTCGAAGGCGACGACGCCGTAACGCTCGGGGTCGCGGACATGATAGGCGAAGACGGTCGCGCCGGATTTCCGGGCCGTCGCCCGGGCCATCATCTCGGGCAGGGCATGGCCGTAATAGAGATTGTCGCCGAGGATCAGGGCGGATGGTTCGCCGGCGACGAAATCGGCGCCGATCAGGTAGGCCTGTGCCAGCCCGCCCGGATGCGGCTGCTCGGCATAGGTCAGGTTCATGCCCCAGTCGGAGCCGTCGCCGAGCAAGCGCTTAAAATGCGGGAGGTCGTGCGGGGTCGAGATGATCAGTACCTCGCGGACGCCCGCTAACATCAGGGTCGAGAGCGGATAGTAGATCATCGGCTTGTCATAGACAGGCAGGAGCTGCTTCGACATTGCCAGCGTCATCGGGTGAAGCCGAGTGCCGGAGCCGCCGGCCAGGATGATGCCCTTCATCGTCTACCTCTGATCCTTGGCCTGGCCTTTGAGAAGTCGCGCGACGCAAGGCCGGAGGGCGCTTTGCCATTCCGGCAGCCGCACCTCGTGTGCAAGCGCGAGCTTGCTGCAATCGAGCCGGGAATTGGCAGGCCGGCGCGCCGGGGTCGGATAGTCGACTGTCGCGATGCGCTTGACCCGGACCGGCTTGCCGCCTTGCCGCTCGCGCTCGGCGAAGATCGCCTCGGCGACATCGGCCCAGACGGCCTCGCCCGCCGCGCTCATGTGGAAGACGCCGCGCAGCGAACCGTCATTCGCCCGCGCGGTCAGGTTGCGCGCGACGGTGAAGATCGCATCGGCGATATCGAGCGCGCTGGTCGGGCAGCCCGCCTGGTCGGCGACGACGCCGATCTCGTCGCGCGTCTCGGCGAGGTGGAGCATGGTCTTGACGAAGTTCTTGCCGAAGGGGCTGTAGATCCAGGCCGTGCGCAGGATGGCGTGGTTGTCCGTTGCCGCGGCGACCGCCCGCTCGCCGGCAAGCTTGCTGGCGCCATAGGCCGAAATCGGGCCGGTCGGATCGTCCTCGCGATAGGGCCGATCGAGCCCGCCGTCGAAGACATAGTCGGTCGAGAGCTGGATCATGGGAATGCCCAGCGCCGCCGCCGCCCGCGCCGCTTCGCCGGCCGCCTCGCCGTTGACGCGCATGGCAAGCTCCGGCTCGCTCTCAGCCTGATCCACGGCGGTATAAGCGGCGGTGTTGACGATCACGTCGGGCCTCGCCGAACGCAGGGCCGGAGCGACCGTCTTCGGCTGGGCGAGATCAAGCTCCGGCCGGCGCAGCGCGATGACCTCGACGCCGACGGGCACGCGCTCCAGCATGGCGCAGACGACTTGGCCGGTCCAACCGGTGACGGCGATGCGCAAGGTCATCAGTCGAAATAACGCAGCATCTCGGCGAGGCGCGGATGCTTGCGGTCCTTGTCTGAGAGCGTGAGGTCCGGGAGCGGCAGGCGCCAGTCGATGCCGAGCGCCGGGTCGTCGAAGGCGAGCCCGTGGTCGTTCTCGGGCGCGTAGGGAGCGGTGACCTTGTAGAGGACCTCGGTATCCGGCTCGAGCGTGACGAAGCCATGGGCGAAGCCGACGGGGACCAGCAATTGCCGCCAGTTCTCGGCCGAAAGCTCGACCGCGACATGCTTGCCGAAGGTGGGGGACGAGGCGCGGATATCGACGGCGACATCGAGGATGCGCCCGCGCGTGACCCGCACCAGCTTGTCCTGCGCGAAGGGCGGCGACTGGAAATGCAGGCCGCGCAGCGTCCCTACCGGAGCAGACAGCGACTGGTTGTCCTGGACGAAATCGAGATCGAGCCCGGCCTCCGCGAAGGCCTTGCGGCTCCAGGTCTCCGAGAAGAAGCCGCGATGGTCGCCGAACTTCTTCGGCGTGACGATCTTGACGGCGGGGATCGCCGTATCCTCGACGTTCAGCATGTCTTCCCCCGCTCAGGCCGCGCCGAGGCGCTCGCCGCGATAGACGCCGGAGCGGATATCGCCCCACCAGCCGGGATTGGCGAGATACCATTCGACCGTGCGGCGCAGGCCCGTCTCGAAGGTCTCCTTCGGCGTCCAGCCGAGCTCGCGGCCGATCTTACCGGCATCGATCGCATAGCGCGCGTCATGGCCCGGCCGGTCGGTGACGTAAGCGATCAGGCGCTCGCGCGAACCCTTGGGATCGGGCCGCAGCTCGTCGAGGAGGGCGCAGATAGTCTTCACAACCTCGATATTGGTCTTCTCGTTGTGCCCGCCGATATTGTAGCTCTCGCCCAGCCTGCCGGTGGTCGCGACGGTGATCAGCGCATCGGCATGGTCGTCGACATAGAGCCAGTCGCGCACATTGAGCCCGTTGCCGTAGACCGGCAGGGGCTTGCCCTCCAGCGCATTGATGATCATCAGCGGGATCAGCTTCTCCGGGAAATGATACGGCCCGTAATTGTTCGAGCAGTTGGTCATCACCACCGGCAGACCATAGGTGTGGTGCCAGGCGCGCACGAGATGGTCGGAGGCGGCTTTCGAGGCCGAATAGGGCGAGTTCGGCTGATAGGCCGTGTCCTCGCGGAAGAAGCCGTCGCTGCCCAGCGAGCCGAAGACCTCGTCGGTCGAGATATGATGGAAGCGGAAGCGCGCCTTCCGATCCTCCGGCAGTCCCCGGAAATGGCGCAGCGCCTCCTGCAGCAGCGTGAACGAGCCGACGACATTGGTCTCGATGAAGGCGGCCGGCCCGTCGATCGAGCGGTCGACATGGCTCTCGGCCGCGAGATGCATGACGATATCGGGCTGGAAATCGGCGAAGATCGCCTTCATCCGCTCGCCGTCGCCGATATCGGCCTGTTCGAAGCGATAGCGGTTGCTGCCGGAAACCGGTGCGAGCGACGCGAGATTGCCGGCATAGGTCAGCTTGTCGACGACGCAGACCTCATGATCCGTCTCGCCGATCAGCTTGCGCACAACCGCCGAGCCAATGAACCCGGCACCACCGGTCACGAGAAATCTCAAGGGCACGTCGTCGAACTCCGAGATGAAAAGCAATCTGGTTCAAAGTCGAGCCGGCAAGAAGCAGGCTCCTCCTAGTGAGTCAAGCTGCCTGAAATTTGCACCACCGTACCGTAAATCGTAGAAGTGCATCCAGATACGCTTTCAATGCGCGCGGCCATCTTCAATCCGCGGGTTTGCGCTAGGTCGCTCCGGCTGGTGCTGGTCCGAGCTGTCCGGCGAGTCCGTCGCGCAGGCCCGCCCAGATTGGCCGCAATCCTCCCGGAGGGCCTCTGAGTGCCATCAACCCGATCTGTGCGGCAAGGGCGGCACAGGATCGAAATCGCCAGGACAGAGGCACATGGCCTAGCCGAGCAACGGCAACCACGTTGCGCGCATAGTAGTAATTTCGGATCGGTGCATGCCGCAGAATCTGGGGCTTTCCGAGTTCGGCCGCGCTGACGGCCTCACCCCAACGGTGCGGTATGGCAAGGTCCGTCGCCACCAGCGACGACCAGCCTTTGCTCCAGGCGCGGAAGCCCCATTCGACATCGATGCCGGCGATGAAGAAGTCGTCCCGGAAGGGGCCGATATCCCGATAGGCCGCAACACTGACCAGCGAACCGGATGTCGGGCTGAAGTCTACCGCGGCCAGATCATCGGCTCGCCGTCCTTTGCGCCATTCATAGCGGATCGGCTTGTAGAAGCCTTCGTCGGGTGGCGTGAGGCGGGGAGCCAACACGGCGACCCTCTCTCCAGCGTATTCCAGCTCTCGCAGCCGCCCGGCGAGGTCCGTTAGGACCTCCGATGTGGGCTCGGTGTCCTGATCGAGCAGCAGGACATGCGTAAAGCCCTCTTCGGACGCCGCTTCCATGACAGCGTTGAGCCCTCGCCCCAATCCGACATTGTCCGGGCTCGCGATCAGGCGCAGGTCCGCCGAGGCTAGCGCAGCAGCCGCGGTGGCTTCCAAGGGCCCGTTTGCGAATGCGATGAAGCGCGTTCCGCGCAGGCCCTCGACTTGGCGCGTGAGCAATGCCGGATCTGGCCGATACAGCACCACAGCCGCACAGGCATGCGCGCGTTGTGTCTGTTTCACCGGCTCCATCATCGCTTCGAGTTCTCCGCCGCGCTCCTTTAATCCCCACATTCGACCCGATCAACCAAACGGACCGAGAATGCATGAGCAGCGTCGGACCTTGATCTCAAACACGTGATTGCCCCCGCCGAGTAATCGACGGAGCGCAAGAGGTGGTTCGCGTGAAGGGCACGCGATGGGGCAAGGCCGATCGTGCCCCGAGAAGGCATCGGGGACGCGCGTCCCATTTCTCGCACACGGCTTCGCCTTGTCTCAGGCTTTGATGATCTTGCTATGGGTTATGCCGGCTCTGGCGCAAGCGTTGCGCGTGTCGATGACAAGTTGAGCGGCCTCCACGAGAGCCGGATAGTCGACGGCCTCGTGATCGGTGGCGATGAGAACGGCGTCGTAGCGTGCTACGATCTCGGCCGTCAGAGGAACGGAGGCACGCCCCGCGAGGCTTCCGTGCTTGCGGGTCCGAGGCAGCTCCGGAACATAGGGGTCGTGATAATCGGCCGTGGCGCCGCGTTCTTCCAGAAGTTCTATGAGTTTCAGCGCGGGGCTTTCACGGGTGTCCTCGATATTCTTCTTGTAAGCGATGCCCATGACAAGAACGCGCGCTCCGTTCAGCCCGCGGCCTTGCCGGCGGTCGAGCGCCTCGGCGACGCGATCCACGACCCAGTGCGGCATGGCGGTGTTGATCTCGCCGGCGAGTTCGATGAAGCGAGCGGTAACGTCGAACTCGCGCGCCTTCCATGTCAGGTAGAACGGATCGATCGGGATGCAGTGACCGCCGAGGCCTGGGCCCGGATAGAACGGCATGAAGCCGAAGGGCTTGGTCTTGGCGGCGTCGATCACCTCCCAGATGTCGATGCCCATCTTGCCGTAGATCACCTTGAGCTCGTTCACGAGCGCGATGTTGACGGCGCGGAAGATGTTCTCGGTCAGTTTGACGGCCTCGGCTGTCGCTGAGGACGAGACGGGAACGGTCTTGACGACGAGAGCGCCGTAGACGGCGTTCGCCAGCGCGAGTGCGTCAGGCCCGTCGCCGCCGACGACTTTCGGGATGGTCGAGGTGCCGAAATCTGGATTGCCGGGGTCCTCGCGCTCCGGCGAGAAGGCGAGGTAGAAATCCTTGCCGCTCTTCAGGCCGGTCTGCTCGAAGATCGGGCGCATGATCTCGTCGGTCGTGCCGGGCCAGGTCGTCGATTCCAGCACGACGAGATGGCCCTTGCGCAGCCGCGGCGCGATGGTGCGGGCCGTGTTTTCGACATAAGAGAGGTCGGGCTCACGATGCTTGGTCAGCGGCGTCGGCACCGCGATGATGATTGCATCGACGTCGCGCAATTCGTCGAAATTGGTTGTGGCGCGGAAGCGCTCTTCCTTGATCGCGGCGGAGATCGCTTCGGTTGGGATATGCTTGATGAAGCTCTCGCCGCGGTTGATCTGCGCGACGCGCTGGGCATCGATATCGAAGCCCACGACCGGAAAGCCGGCCTTGCACGCGGTCAGCGCCAGTGGAATGCCGACATAGCCCAGACCGATGATGCCCACGCGATATCGTTTGGTCGCGATGAGGGTGAGCTGTGCAGGCAGATCGGAAGCGGTGGCGGGGCGGGGGGGCGCCGAAGCTGACATGAGCGGCTTTCCGCTGGCTGGGCGCATTGGGCGCGGAAGCGAGAACGAAGGAGGCTTTGCCGCTCGGCCAAAACGATGTCAACCTGCGGGGCTTCCATCGCGGTCTGATGGGTCGGCACTCCCGGGCCGAATTCATCGCCCCACCAGTGCCGTCTTCTGTGATGCATGATGACCGCGTTTGCGCATGGCGGTGCTAACGACACTGCTTGCTGCCCGGCGGCGGGATGCGCGATAAGCTGGGCCGGTGGGCCTACTCGGCCTGCTCTGATGGGGTTTCCATGAGTTTCCGCAACATCCACGCCCACGGCCTTGTCCGGATCGCCTGTGCCGCGCCGCGGCTCAAGGTGGCCGATCCGGCTTTCAATGTCGCCGAGACCGTCGCCATGCTCAGGCGCGCGAATGAAGGCGGCGCCTCGCTCTGCCTGTTCCCGGAGCTCGGCATCAGCGCCTATGCCATCGACGACCTGCTGCAGCAGAACGCGCTGCTCGATGCCGTGAAGGATGCGCTGGCCCGGCTTGTCGCGGAGAGCCGGAGCCTGCATTGCGTCGCCGTGGTCGGCGCGCCCTTGCGGGTCGAGGGGCGGCTGTTCAATTGCGCGATCGCGATCCATCGCGGCCGCATTCTCGCTGCCGTGCCCAAGACCTATCTGCCGAATTATCGCGAATTCTACGAGCGCCGGCAGTTCGCTTCGGGCGAGCGGGCGAGCGCCCTTTATATCGAGCTCTGCGGGCAGGAGGTTCCGTTCGGCACGGATATCCTGCTGACCGCGACCGATATCCCCGATCTCACCGTCCATATGGAGATCTGCGAGGATGTCTGGACGCCGATCCCCCCCTCGTCCTATGCCGCGCTCGCCGGCGC
>NZ_JAELTI010000401.1 GCF_016428755.1 Allobosea sp. ASV33 | reverse complement strand
CCCCCCCCCCCCCCCCCCCCCCCCCCCCCCCCCCCCCCCCCCCCCCCCCCCCCCTTTTTCAAGCAGAAGACGGCATACGCGATCGCGCCTAGAGTCTCGTGGGCTCGGAGATGTGTATAAGAGACAGATCTCGCCCGGCGCGACGTCTCTCGCGAAGCGAACCAGCGTGAAATCCTCGGCGCGGCCGGTATTGCCGCGTTCGGTCAGGACGCTGAGCGGGCGACCGATGCGTTCTGTGAGATGGCGGGCCTGC
>NZ_JAELTI010000058.1 GCF_016428755.1 Allobosea sp. ASV33 | reverse complement strand
GGATGGCACCGTGCGCATCGTCGAGATTGCTGGCCTCGATCGGCAGGCTTGTGGTGGAACGCATCTCGCTTCGACTGGCCAGGCGCGCCCTGCGCGTATCGTCAAGATAGACAACAAGGGACGCCAGAACCGACGCATCAAGGTGGCCGTGTGACCCCACCGAGGCCGAAGCGGCTCCTGGCCTTACGGCTTGTGTGGACAGGGTCATTCACGTGCCGACACGGCATCACGGCTTCGGCGTCGCCACCGTCATCGGCAACTCAGGCAAGCTCTCGGCGGCGTGGGCCAGAAGCGCCAATAGCTGACCTTGAGCGTCCGCCGGGAAGCGACATCAGAGGGCGATCAGTATCCCCGATTGCAGTACCTCCAGGGCCGCAGTCGCCGCGAGTGTGGTTTCAGCGCTGACCCATTATCTCTGCTGCGACCAGCGCTCCGATCGCGGGGAGGAAGCCGTCATCCTCGGCGACAGCCTCGCCCTGGGTGAAGACGGTGAGGAGGAACTCATGTCCTCCAGGCAGGATCGCACGGAGCGTGTCATGCCGGCGGAATGAGGCGCGGTCGTCGCCGAGCCAGCGCGTGCGCCCGGCCTTCGACCAGATCCGGGTACCATCGGGCAATGCATCGCCGAGATAGCCGAGAAGCTGATAGGCGCCGCGACCACGGTCGGGATCGTTGGCGTCGCGGGCGAGATGGTCGCGGATTGCAGCCTGGCGCGCCGGCGGCAGCAGGGCGGAATTACTGAAGATCTCGTGCATCAGCCGCGCCATGGCGATGGGCGTCAGGCAGTTATGCCCGGCTGCCGAACGGTCGAGCGCGATCTTCTCCCGGCCGTAGCGCAGATCGTCCATCAGCTTCTGGTTGAGATTGATGCCGGCGAGTTCCGGCCAGCCCAGCGCAGCGAAGATCCGGTTGATCTCCTCGCGGCGTTCGCACCAGATGGTCATCTCTGCGTCGCCGAGCAGCGTGTCGCCGGTCGTGCCCGTGAGCAGGTCGATGATGTAGTTCGTCGCGGAATTCGACGACCACAGGATCATGTCGCGCATGGCCCGGTCGAGCTCGCCATGGGCTGAGAGCCGGCCGTCCTCCAGCCGCAGTTGCGCGGCGACGAGGTGGAACACCTTCACCAGCGAACAGGGATAGGCGCGCCAGTCCGGCCGGAGAGCGGCACCCTCGGGCTTGCCGCCGCGTTCCGGCGCAGGCCGGGTCAGGACATAGGCAAACTGCGCGAAGGGTACGTTGCGCGCGGCATAGATCGGCGCCGCATGGGCCTCGATCAAGGCGCCGATTCGCTTCAGGTCGGCAGTGTCGGTGAAGAAGCTCATGGTCGTCTCGCGAGGCAGGTCGGTCGGGGAGATGGAGTCAGCCCTTGGGGCGCAAGGCCGTGTCGAGGCCTTCGCCGATCAGGGCGAAGGTGACGCCGGTGTAGATGATGGCGAGGCCGGGAGCGGTCGCGATCCACCAGGCGTCGAACATGAACTGCCGCCCGTCGGCGATCATCAGCCCCCATTCCGGTGTCGGCGGCTGGATGCCGAGGCCGAGAAAGGAGAGCGAGGTCACGGCCAGGATCGTCAAAACGACATCGGCCATGGCGTAGACGATCGCCGGCGTCACCGCATTGGGCAGGATATGCGCAGCGATGATGCGGGTATCGCTGGAGCCGAAACTGCGCGCCGCCTGCACATATTCGAGCTCGCGCAGCACCAGCACCTCGCCCCGGGTGATGCGGGCGAAGGAGATCCAGTTCACCAGCAGAAAGGCGAGATAGAGATTGGCCTCGCCCGGCCCGAGCACGCCGACGATCGCGATCACCAGCACATGGAAGGGAAAGGCCCAGAAAATGTCGGTGATCCGCATGATCACGGTGTCGACCCGTCCGCCGATGAAGCCCGCCAGCGCGCCGATCGCGATGCCCAGAAGCGCCGGCGCCATGACGCATATGAGCGCGACCCGTAGATCGACCAGGCCGCCGGCCATCACCCGCGATGCGACGTCGCGGCCAAGATCGTCGGTCCCGAGCCAGTGTGTGGCGGAAGGCGGCTGCAGGGTGTTGCCGTAATCGACCAGGAAGGGATCGTGCGGCGTCCAGACCTGTCCGAGCCCGACGAGCAAGGCGAGCAGCAGGAGCATGACGAGGCCGACGAGGAGCGTCGAATCGAGGCGGCGCTTGCTCATCGGGTCAATCCAGCCTGATGCGCGGATCGGCCAGCGCATAGGCGATGTCCGTCGCGAGATTGATCAGGACGACCAGCACGGCGAAGACGATCGTCAGGCCTTGGATCATCGGGTAGTCGCGGGCGAAGATCGACTCGACGAAGAGCGAGCCGAGGCCGGGCAGGGCGAACACCGTCTCGATCACCACCGTCCCGCCGATCACCCAGCTGGTATGGGCGCCGAGCACCGAGATCGAGCTGATCAGCGCGTTCGGCAGCACATGGACGCGCATGGTACGCGCGGTCGCATTGCCCTTGGCACGGGCGGTGGTGACATAGTCCGAGCCGAGCACGTTGAGGATGCCGCTGCGCAGGCTGCGAATGGTCAGCGAGGCCGTCGCCAGCGCGATCACGAAGGCCGGCAGCGTCAGGTGATGCAGGCGCGAGAACAGGCCGGTGCCGTAGCCGGAGGTGGGAAACAACGGCACCCAGATGGCGAGGATGACGACCAGCACGAGCCCGAGCCAGAAGGAGGGGATCGCGAGCAGCACCGTGAATACGAGCTTGACCAGGATATCCGGCGCCCGGTCTCGCCGGACCGCCGACCACAGCGCCAGCGGAATGGTCAGCGCGACCGCGATCACGGTCGAATAGGCGACGAGCCAGAGTGTCGCCGGCAGACGCTCAAACACGAGCGAGATGACCGGCTGACCATAGACGACCGAGCGGCCGAGGCTGCCGGACAGGATGTCGCCGAGGAAGAGCAGGTATTGCCGCCACAGCGGCAGGTCGAGCCCGAGCCGCTGCTTCATCGCCGCGATCTCGTCCGCCCCGCCGCGCGCGCCCAGCAACAGCGTCGCCGGGTCTCCCGGCAACGCCCGGAGCAGGAAAAAGCAGGCGAGCGTAATGCCGAACAGCACCGGGACGAGCTGGACGAGCCGCTTGAGAATGTAGGTCAACATGGCAGCGGGCCGGGCGGCCGGGAGCCGCCCCTTCCTCACTTCAGCTTGACGTCTTCGAGGCGGAAATTGCCGGTCGGCAACACCTCGAAGCCGCTGACATTGCTGCGATACGCATATGGCGTGCCGGGGTAGAACAGGAAGATCGAGGGCGCCCCGTCATGGGAGAGCTTGACCATCTCCCTGAACATCGCGCCGCGCTCCGGCCCGTCTCGGGTGGCGCGCTCCTTCTCGTAGAGTTCGTTGACGCGCTCGTTCCTCCACTCGGTGTGGTAGGCGTTGGCGCGCTCCGGATTGACGATCAGGAAGCCCGCCATCTGGTCGGGGTCGATCGTGTCGCTGGAGGCATAGGAGACGGCCATCTCGTAGTCGCCGGCCTTGGTGGTCGACCAGTGCGTGCCGCCCTCGACGAGGCGGATCTCGGCGGTGACGCCGATCTGCGCGAGCGCGCTTTGCAGCGCCTGGCCGACCTGGCGGTGCAGCGGCCGGCCCGAATGCACCAGCAGCGACGTCTTGAAACCGTCGGCATAGCCGGCTTCCTTGAGCTGGGCCTTGGCCTTGGCGATGTCATGCGCATAGGGTTTCAGATCGGGATCGGCATAAGCCATCAGTGGCATCGGCGAGTTCGCCACCTTGCCGGCGCCGTAGAGCAGTGCCTTGACCAAGCCTTCCTTGTCGATGGCGTAGTTCAGCGCCTGGCGGACGCGGACATCGTCGAAGGGCTTCTTCTTGGTGTTCAGCAGCACGAAATCGCTGCGCAGCACGTTGGCGACCGCGGTCTTGATGGTGCCGGCGCGGCCCAGGCTCTGCATCTGGTTGAGCGGGATCTCAAGCGCGGCGTCGATCTCGCCGGCCTGCAGCTTCAGCACGCGGCTGTTGCCCTCAGGCAGGACGAGAATCTCGGCGCCGTCGAGGCTCGGCTTGCCGACCTGCCAGTAATGCGCGTTCTTCTTGAGGGAAAGCGCCTGCCCCTTGTTCCAGGCCGCCACGGTGAAGGGCCCGGAGCCGATCGGCTTCTCGAAGAACTTGTCGGGCGCCGCCTCGAAGGCCTTCTGCGGCAGGATGGCCGAGGAAAACAGGGCGAGGTTGTTGAGCAGTGGCGTGAACACGGTCTTGAGCTTGAGCACGACGGTGCGGTCGTCCGGCGTCTCGATCGCATCGATCCCAGCGAAGAAGCGCTTCCAGCTCGACGCATCGCTGCCGGCACGCTTCAGCGAGAAGGCGACGTCGGCAGCGGTGACGGGCGTTCCGTCCGAGAACTTCGCCGCCCTGAGCTTGAAGCTGTAGGTCAGGCCGTCATCGCTCACCGTCCAGCTCTCGGCGAGGCCAGGCTCCAGCTTGCTGGCATCCGGGCTTGGGCGCAGCAGGGTGTCATAGATCAGCAGTTGGGCATGGATCGACGGGTTGTCGCTGGTCGCGATCGGATCGAGCGAGACGAGATCCTGCGTCTGCGCCAGCTTGAGAACGCCCTGCGCGAAGGCGGATGAGGGCGCGACGGTCAGCGCCGGGCCGAGAACGGAAAGCGCGAGCGCGGCAGCCGACACCATGGAGCGGAATGTAGTCATGGATATCCCCTGATCTTGGCCGCTCTGCCTCGGCGGCGGCGGCTTGCAACCTTCCATGGCCATGCCTAGTCTCGCAAATGAAACATTCGGCAAGATTATCAACCAAATGGAATAGCGTGGATGAGACTGGGCGCGCTTCAGGTGATCGACGCCTTCGTCCGCCTCGGCGGCACCGGTGAAGCGGCGCAAGGGCTCGGCGTCAGCCAGTCGGCCGTGATCAAGTCGCTGCGCCTGGCGGAAAAGGAACTCGATCTCAGCCTCGTCGCGATCGTCCAGGGGCGCCTGACCCCGACGCCCGAGGCGCTGGAGCTGAACCGGCTGGCGCGGCCGGCCTTCGGCGCCCTGCGCCGAGCCCATCATGAAGCCGACATGATCCGCGTCGGCATGGCCGATCGGCTGCGGATAGCGACCGTCCCCGGGCTGGCGCACAGCATCCTGCCACCGGCGATCGCGGGGGCGCGTCGCGATCTGGACGATCGGGCCGCCGTCGAGGTGATGTTCGACCATGTCCGCGACTATCTCAGCGCCAATGAGGTCGATCTTGCGATTTCCTACGGCCCGATGGCGACGGAAGGGCTGCGGGATATCGCGCTGCGCTGCAGCCCGCTCGTCTGCGTGCTCCACGAGGCTCATCCGCGCGCCGCCTGCGACCGGCTGGCGCGCGACGCCCTCGAAGGCGAGCGCCTGATCAGCTACGGGCCGGACGGCATCAGCCTGGCCGACAGCTTTCAAGACGCATTGGGGCGGATCGGCCTGTCCGACCGGATCGCGATCACCGTCCGCCATACGGACAGTGCCTGTCATCTGGCGCGCGAGGGTGTCGGCATCGCCGTCGTCGATGGCTTCGTCATCAGCAGCGGCCTGACGCAGGGTCTGGCGGTGCGCCCGCTCGATCAGAGCCCCCTGGTCACCGCTTTCGCGCATCATCGCGACGGCGCGCCGCTCGACCATGCCGCACGCATCCTGCTGGAGCATCTCGTCGGGACGGATGCATGAAATCGTTGGCGCCATCCCACGCGAAGGTCCTTCGCGCCGTCGACCGTTGCGGCACCACCGTCGAGGCCGCGCGGCAGCTTCACCTGACGCAATCGGCCGTCAGCAAGATCATCGCCCGCAGTGAGGCAGTTCTCGGCGTCCAGGTCTTCGATCGCAGTGACGGCCGCCTAGTCCTGCGCGCCGAGGCCCAGGGCCTGATGTCGGCGCTGGGGCATGTCGAGGATGCCTGGCATGCCTTGCGTGGAGCGGTCGGCGACGTGCGGTCCGGGCGCGCCCTGCCGCTGCGGATCGCATCGACGCCCAGCATCGGACAGGGGCTGATCGCGCAGGCGATCCGGCGGCTGGTGACCGACTATCCCGAGGCGCGCATCGAGCTGATCATGGGCGACGCGCCGACTGAACTGTCGAAGGGGGCGGCCGATCTCGGTGTCATGTTCTCGCCCCGCGTCACCGACGACATCGCCCTGACACCCTTCGCACAGGCCTCGATCATCGCCCTTGTCCGCGAAGACGATCCACTGGCGCGCCGTGGCCGGGTCAGCCTGCCCGAGCTCAGGGACCGGCGGCTGATCTGCTTCGACCGCGAGAAATCGCCACTGGGTTGGCTGATCGCGCGGGCCCACGAGCAGGCCGGCATCGACTATGCGCCGTTCATGACCGTGCCCTACAGCATTTCCGCCGCCCATCTGCTGGCGCGCCAGGGGGACGTGATCCTGATCGACAGCCTGCTGACCCAGGCTCAGCGCTTCGACGGGCTGGTGAGGCTGGATGTGACGCCGGAATTGCCGATCACAATATGCCTGATGACCGTTCGTAGCCGGCCTTTGAGCCGCCTCGCAGCATGCTTCGTCGAGATTCTGTTGGGCAGCGGGTAATCGGCTTGGATGTCGCCGCCACCACGGTAGGCTACCGCGAGGGCGCTTGGCGCCACTTGCCGACGTTGGCGCTTCGTCGAAAGCCGGACATTATTCGGCTACCCCTCAGCGCCCACGACGCCCGTCGACGGGAGTAGGAAGCCGCGACCGCGATCGGCGCCCGAGCAGCGCTACCGTCCCCGGCGAACTGGCGATCACGTGAGCGGAACATTTTAGAACGATAATGAACTGGTCGCTCTTTCGGTTGTTCTATTTTTCAAAGCGGCGTGCGGGACCAGCCTTGGCCGCGGTTTCCCAAAATGGGAGACCGATATGCCAACTCCCGGAGAACTGGACGTGAACGGGCGCGACCTGATGGTTGTCGCCGGCGCTTGTGCAGCATTCCCGCCAGGGCGACAGGCACGCGAGCGCAGCCCGTGCCGAGCGGAAAGCCCGTGGCGGAGATGACACGGCTTCAGGTAGGTTATGCAAATATTTGACCATCCGAAACGTTTCGGATTAGCTTCTGCTCGTGTCGCTCTCACAGATCGCAACCTCCCTGGGTCTCTCCGTAACGACCGTCTCGCGGGCGCTGGGCGGCTATAGCGACGTCGCTGAGACGACTCGCAAGCGGGTAATTGGAGAGGCCGAGCGGATCGGGTATCGCCCCAACGCAGTAGCGCGCCGCCTGCGCGGCGGCCGGAGTGATGCCGTCGGCATCGTCCTGCCCACCGGCCCCGGCCAGTTGGGCGAGCCCTTCTTTCTAAGGTTGATCGCCGCGATCGGTCCCCGCCTGGCGGAAGCCGGGCTCGATCTCATCGTTTCCAGCGCGCGCAGCGGATCGGAAGAGCTGGCGTTGTACCGGCAGTTCGTCGAGAACCGGCGCGTCGATGCGATGATCGTGGCGCGGACCCGCCTCGACGACGATCGTATCGCCTATCTCAGGCACGCGCGCCTGCCCTTCGTCACTCATGGGCGCACGCGCGCCGGCGGGCACGCCAGCGTCGACATCGACGGCACGCGCGCCTTCCGCGAAGCGACGCAGCGTCTCGTTGGGTTCGGCCATTGTCGCATCGGTTTCATCGGTGCCCCGCTCGATTACAGCTTCGGCTTCTTCCGGGAGGCCGGCTGGCGTGCTGCGCTTGCGGAGGCAGGCTTGCCGCACGGCCCCACGCGCTTCGCCGAGCCCAACGAGGAAAACGGCCACCGTCTGGCTCACGAGTTGCTTGCCGGGCCGGAGCGGCCGACCGCGTTGCTCTGCGCTACAGATCGCCTTGCGATCGGAGCCTTGCATGCGCTCGGTGATGCAGGTCTTCGCCCCGGCTACGATGTCTCCGTGATCGGCTACGACAATTCGCCGGTGTCCAATTACGCGGCGACACCGCTGACCAGCTACGACCCCGATATCGAAGGCGCAGCCGGGCGCATGCTCGACATGCTGCTGGCCCAGCTCGCCGGCCAGGAGGGCGCCGGGATGAATGAGTTGCGGGGCGCGACGCTTGTTCCGCGCCGGTCCGACGGACCCGTTCCAAACCCAAGCGGCCAAACGAAGAGTCGCACTATCTCCAGGGAGGAGAAATCCGATGACGAAAGGCTTCACGACACGGCTTAGGCGTTCCGCCGCCGTTGCTGCCCTGACGCTTGCCTGGCTCGCGACGCCCGCAGCCGCGGAGGTCGTGTTCCTGTCCACGCAATTGCGCCCGATCGAGTCGGCGCAGAAGCTACGTTCGGATATTCTCAAGGACTTCCCCGGCGGTGTCGAGTTCGTCACCGAGCAGCCGCCGCAGCTTGGCGTCCATATCCGCGCGGAGCAGCAGGGCGGCAAGCCGGTCTCCAGCCTGATCGGCGCGCTCCACGGCGAGTTGCAGCCGCTGGCGGCGGATTCGCTCGTTCCGCTCGACGACGTCTTGGAGAAGCTCAAGGACCGCGGCTTGAACGCCGGCATGGTGGAAGCCGGCAAGCTCGGCACGGCCAAGCAGATGTTCATCCCCTGGATGCAGGCGACCTACATCATGGTCGCCAACAAGCAGGCGCTGCCCTTCTTGCCCGAAGGCGCGGACATCAATGCGCTGACCTATGATCAGCTGGCGCAGTGGGGCGCGAATATCCAGGCCAAGACCGGCAAGCGCATGCTGGGCTTCCCGGCGGGACCGACCGGGCTGATGCACCGCTTCTTCGAGGGCTATCTTTACCCGTCCTACACTGGCGGTGTGGTGACGACCTTCAAGTCGCCTGAGGCCGTGGCGATGTGGACGAAATTCCGCGAGCTCTGGAAGACCGTCAATCCGAACTCGACCAATTACGGCTTCATGCAGGAGCCTTTGATCTCCGGCGATGTCTGGATCGCCTTCGACCATGTCGCCAGGCTGATCGACGCGCTCTCGCGCAAGCCGGAGGATTTCGTGGCCTTCCCGGCTCCCTCTGGGCCGAAGGGGCTGGGCTATATGCCGGTGGTCGCCGGCCTCGCCATCGCCAAGGGTGCGCCGCAGGCCGAGCAGGCCAAGCAACTGATCGAATACCTCACGAGACCCGACGTCCAGGTGAAGACGGCGAAGGCGGTCGCGTTCTTCCCGGTCGCCAAGGTCGACCTACCGACCGATATCGATCCGGGGCTCAAGCTCGAGATCGACGCCGTGCAGAAGATGACGAGCGCCAAGAACGCGCTTGTTAGCCTGCTGCCCGTCGGGCTCGACCAGCGCGGCGGCGAGTTCGACAAGGTCTATCTCGATACCTTCCAGCGCATCGTGCTGCGCGGTGAGGACCCGAAGGCCGCGCTCGAACGGCAGGGCGAGGCGCTGAAGCGCATCATCGCCGAGACGAAGGCACCTTGCTGGCTGCCGGACAGGCCTAGCGACGATCCTTGCCCGATCCAGTGAAGCGAGGCGAGCGATGCGCGAGTCCAGGGCCCTGCCTTATCTGCTGATCGCGCCCTCCGTGATCTTCCTGGTGGGGCTGTTTCTGATCCCGTTGGCGCAAACCGCCGTTCTCGCCTTCCAGGAGAATGGCGGCTGGGGGCTCGGCAATGTCAGGCGCATGGCCGACGACCTCAATTTCCATGATGCGCTGGCGAACACGTTCAAGGTGGTTCTCCTAGCCGTGCCGCTGCAATTGGCGCTAGCGCTCGGCATGACCATGATGTTGCGCAAGGTCCAGCGCGGCCGCGACCTCCTCGTCTGGGTCTGGTCGATCCCGCTCGGCATTTCCGATCTCGCGGCCGGTCTCGTCTGGTTGGCCATCCTGACCGATCAGGGCTGGCTGAACTCGGTGCTATTCCAGATCGGGCTGATTTCGCAGCCCCGGGCCTGGCTGACCTATGAAACCCCGGCCGCTTTGCTGGCGGCCATCGTCGTGGCGGAGATCTGGCGGGCGACGGCGATCGTCTTCGTGATCCTGCTCGCCGGCGTCCAGCTCCTGCCCAAGGAATACGAGGAGGCGGCCGAGGTCTTCGGCGCCACGCCCTGGCAGCGCTTCACGCGCATCACGGTGCCTCTGCTCAAGCCCTCGATCCAGACGGCGCTGATCCTGCGCACTGTGCTGGCCTTCGAGATGTTCGCCATGGCCCTGGCACTCGGCGGCCGGAACTTCCCGGTTCTCGTCAGCGAAGCCTTCAATGCGCAGTATTTCAGCCAGGATTACGGGGTCGCTGCCGCCTATGCCGTGCTCGTCATGGTGATCTCGGTCGCGGCGACGCTGCTCTATCTCGTCGCCCTGCGCACGCCGGCGGAGCAGCGCTCATGACCAGCACCATCGGCTCGAACCGCGCGCTGTTCTGGACCGGCGTTGCTGTGCTCTGCGTCTGGACGCTGCTGCCGATCTACCTGCTGGCGTTGGGGGCGCTGGGCGGCCGCGATATCGTCGCGCAATGGCCCAAGCCCTTCGCGCCGTTCGGTGCGACTTTCGAGGCCCTGAAGACGTTCTTGGCGATCGAGGGCGTCTGGCGCGCAGCCTGGGTCAGCATCCAGGCCGCTGCGATGACCATGGTGATGGCACTCGCGCTCGGCGTGCCCGCCGGCTATGCGCTCGCCCGCTTCCGCTTCAGGGGGGCGGGCGCCTATCGCGTGCTGATCCTGATGACGCGGGCCTTCCCCGTCGCGATCCTGGCCCTGCCGCTCACCGTCTCCTTCATTCGGCTCGGAGTCTACGACACGCCTTTCGGCGTTGCGTTGGTCCATGCGGTGCTGGCGACGCCCTTCGCGACGCTGGTTTGCGCCAGCCTTTTCATGGGCATCCCAAAGGAGCTGGAGGAGGCCGCCTGGGTCTTCGGCTGCTCCCGCTTCACCGGTTTCCTGCGCGTGGTGCTGCCGCTGGCGCTGCCGGGGATCGCAGCGGCATCAATCTTCGCCTTCGTGCTCTCCTGGAACGAGGTCTTCGCGGCATCAGTACTGACGGTCAGGCAGCGTACGCTGACCGCCTATCTGCTCTCGGTTCTCTCGGAATCGCCGCTGCATCTGCAATTCGCGGGCGGCCTCGTGCTGATCGTGCCGTCCGTCCTCTTCATCTTCCTCGTCCGGCGTCGCCTTTTCGCGATGTGGGGCATCGGCAACCGGTAAGGCCCTATGGCGAGCATCACGATCGAAGGCGTGGCGAAGCGATTTGGCGACGTGAGGGCGCTCGCCGAGCTCGACCTGACCGTCGCCGACGGCGAATTCCTGGCGCTACTCGGTCCGTCCGGCTGCGGCAAGACCACGCTGCTGCGCATCATCGCCGGGCTGGAATCGCAGACGAGCGGGCGCGTCCTGATCGGCGCGCGCGACGTCTCGGCGCTGCCGCCGCGCAAGCGCGGGCTTGCCATGGTCTTCCAGAACTATGCGGTCTTCCCGCATCTGACCGTCTACGAGAACGTCGCTTTCGGCCTGCGCATGGCCAAGGCCGACAAGGCGCGCATTGCCGCGCAGGTCGAGAAGGCGGCGATGCTGCTGCATATCGAAGCGCTGCTGAAGCGCCACCCGGCGCAGCTCTCCGGCGGCCAGCGCCAGCGCGTCGCGGTGGCGCGTGCGCTCGCGGTCGAGCCTGCGGTACTGCTGATGGACGAGCCGCTCTCCAATCTCGATGCGCTGCTGCGGCTCGAGATGCGGGCCGAGCTCAAGGCCGTGCTCGCCGGAGCCGGAACGACCACGATCTACGTCACCCATGACCAAACCGAGGCGATGGGCCTCGCCGACCGCATCGCCGTGATGCATGCCGGCCGGATCGAGCAGATCGGCACGCCTTCCGACATCTATGACCGGCCGGCGACCCGCTTCGTCGGCGGCTTCGTCGGCAGCCCCCCGATGAATTTCCTCGAATTGCCCGTACGCGATGGCAAGGTCGATCTCGGCGGCTTCGCCCTGCCTTCGCCGCCGGGCGCCGGACAGAAGGTTTTGCTCGGGCTGCGCGGCGAGGATGTCGCGCTTTCCGGTCCCGGAGAGGACGGCTTCACCTTTACCCTCAAGGTCGCCGAGCTACTCGGTCCGCAGATTCTGCTCACCGGCACGGCCGCAGGCGGCCAGCCCTTGCGCATCGTCCTGGCCGCCGCAGGGCCGCTACCCTCCCTGACACCCGGCAGCGACATCTCGCTGAAGCCCGATCCGGCACGATTGCGCTGGATGAACGAGGCAGGACAAGCGCTGGAGACCCGCTCATGAGCCGCATCGAGGCCGCCCGTGCCATCCTCGCCGCCAATGACCGCGGCGGCTACACCGTGCCGACAGACCGGCTCTATCCCTTCCAGTGGAACTGGGATTCGGCCTTCGTCGCGATGGGCTGGGTGACCTTCGATGCCGAGCGCGCCTGGCGCGAAATCGAGCGGCTGCTGGAAGGACAATGGCCGGACGGGCTCGTCCCGCAGATCGTCTTCCACGCGCCGTCCGACGACTATTTTCCCGGCCCCGATGTCTGGGGAGTCACGCACAAGCCGCCGACCTCCGGCATTCCCCAGCCGCCGGTCCTGGCCACGGCCGTGCGTTTCGTCCTGGAGCGGCACGGCGCGGCCGGAAACGAGCGCGCCCGCACGATCTATCCCAAGCTGGTCCTCAACCATCTCTGGTGGCAGCGAGCCCGCGATCCCGAGGCGACCGGCCTCGTCGCGACCTTGCATCCCTGGGAAACGGGCATGGACAACAGCCCGGCCTGGGACGCCGCGCTGGAACGGGTGCCGACCGAGACCAAGACGGAGATCCGGCGTCGCGACACCGGCCATATCGATCCGGCCTTTCGCCCGCGCGGCATCGAGTATCAGCGCTTTATCCATCTGGTCGATCTCTTCCGTGAGACGGCATGGAACGCCCGGCGCATGCTCGAAACCTCGCCCTTCAAGGTCGCGGATGTCGGTACCAACGCCATCCTGCTGCGGGCCGAGCGCGATCTGCTGGCTTTGGCCGAGCAGTTCGGAAGCGCGGCCGAGCGCGAGGCGATCGCGGCGCGGATCGCCCGCAAGGAGATCGTTCTGGCAGGGCTGTGGGACGATACGCTCGGCCACTACCTGTCGCGCGACCTGATCGGCGGCAACCTCATCCCCGTGCGGACCTCGGCCGGCTTCCTGCCGGTCTTTGCCGGGCTGCATGGGCACGCCCGGGAGCTCGCCGAGCGGCTCGAATCCTGGCGCGCCCGCGGCATCGCGCTCGTGCCCTCGACCGATCCCGATGCGGCTACGTTCGAGCCGCAGCGCTACTGGCGCGGACCGGTCTGGGCGGTCGTCAACTGGATGATCGCGCAGGGCTTGCGCGAGGCCGGCGAGGGCGCGACGGCCGCCTCGGTTGCCGGGGAGACGCGCCGGCTGATCGGAGAAGCCGGCTTCAGCGAATACTTCAACCCGATCGATCGCGCTGGCATCGGTGGCGAGACCTTCTCCTGGACCGCTGCGATCGACCTGCTGCTTGGCGAGGACGAAGGCCGATGAATGCCAGCATGGCAGGCGGCATCGATTGCGACCTGCACCCAGCGGTGCCGGGGATCGCCGCACTTGTCCCCTATCTCGACGCGCAATGGGCCGATGCCGTGGCGCAACGCGGCGTCCATGATCTGGAGCCGACGAGCTATCCGCTCCGCGCGCCGCTGACATCGCGGCCGGACTGGCGCATTGCAGGGGCCAAGCCCGGTTCCAGCCCTGAGCAGCTCTGCTCGCAGGCCCTCGACGGCTTCGGCAGCCGCGCCGGCATCCTGAACTGCCTCTATGCGGTGACGACCCTGTTCAGCGAGGACATGGCAGCAGCTTTCGCCCGCGCCCTCAACGACTGGCTGGCGGCGGAATGGCTGGACAAGGACGCGCGTCTGCGGGCCTCGATCGTGGTGCCGATCCAGAGCCCGGAACTCGCCGCTGCCGAGATCGAGCGCCGCGCTGCCGACCGGCGGTTCGTCCAGGTCTTGTTGCCTTGCCTTGCCGACCAACCGCTCGGCCGGCGCAGCCTCTGGCCGATCTACGAGGCCGCCGCGCGACATGGCTTGCCGGTCGGCATCCATGCCGGCTCGACCTACCGTCACCCCGTCACGCCGGTGGGCTGGCCCTCCTACTTCACCGAGGATTATGTCAACCAGGCGCAGGGCTTCCAGACCCAATTGACCAGCCTTGTCTGCGAGGGCGTGTTCTCGAAATTCCCGACACTCAAGGTCGTGCTGATCGAGTCCGGCTTCACCTGGCTGCCGGCCTATCTCTGGCGCCTGCACAAGTACTGGCGCGGCCTGCGCATGGAGATTCCCTGGGTAGATCGTCCGCCGCCGGAGATCATCCGAGAGCAGGTGCGCTTCACCTTGCAGCCCGTTGATGCGCCGGTGGATGGCGACGCTCTCTTGCGCATCCTCGACCAGGCGGGATCGGACGAACTCCTGCTGTTCTCGACCGACTACCCGCATTGGCAGTTCGACGGGCAGGACGCGCTGCCGCCGCTTTTGCCCTATAGCCTCAAGACCAAGATCCTGATCGACAATCCGCTCGCGACCTATCCCCGCTTGAAGGAGGATTTCGCATGAACGTGGAGTTGCCTACCCGGCCGAAGTCGGATTCGAGCATCGTCAGGCCTATCATCGCCGATTGCGACATCCATCCCTGCCTGGCCAATCCCGCCGACATCCTGCCCTATCTGCCGAAGCGCTGGCAGGAGCACGCGATGACCTATGGCATGCTGCCGCGACACGGCTACCAGAGCGGCCCGGCCTATCCGAAGGGCCAGCCGGACGCCGCCCGTCTCGATTCCTGGCCTCCGTCCGGCCGGCCTGGTTCCGATCTCTCCTTTATGCAGGCGCAGCATCTCGACGCCAACAAGGTCGAGCTCGGTATCATGACGGTGATTGCGCCTGCTGCCGGCGCGGCCCAGAACCTCGACTATTCCGCCGCGCTCGCCCGCGCCTTGAACGAATGGCAGGTGGCCGAATGGACGAGCAAGGATGCGAGGTTGAAGGCCTCGATCGTCGTTCCCTATGAGGATGGAGCCGCTGCCGCCGCCGAGATCGATCACTGGGCCGGCCACGAGGCCTTCGTCCAGGTGCTTTTGCTCAGTCGAACCGCCGAGCCGCTAGGCCAGCGCCGCTACTGGCCGATTTACGAAGCCGCTCAACGCGCGAAACTGCCGATCGGCGTGCATGCGTTCGGCTATGGCGGCTATCCCGTCACCGCCGGCGGCTGGCCCTCCTACTACATCGAGGAGATGGTCGGGCATTCGCAGTGCTGCCAGGCCTTGCTGACCTCGATGGTGATCGAGGGCGTGTTCGAGCGCTATCCCGGCACGCGGATGGTGCTGATCGAGGCAGGCCTCGCCTGGTTGCCGTCGCTCAGCTGGCGGCTTGACAAGCATTGGTCCCGCCTGCGCAGCGAGACCCCGCATCTCAGGCGCGCACCGAGCGAATACATCCGCGGTCATGTCTGGCTGACGACGCAGCCGATGGAAGAGCCAGAAAAGCGCAAGCACTTCCACGATATCGTCGAATGGATCGGCATCGACCGGCTACTCTTCGCCACCGATTACCCGCATTGGGATTTCGACGATCCGCTCTGGGCGGTGCCGGTCAAGCTCGACGACGCGGCCCGCCGGGCGCTCTTCCTCGACAATGCCAAGGCGCTGTACGGGCGGAGCTGAAATGCCGAAATACGTCATTGGCCCTGCCGCGGACCTGCAACCTGGCCAGCGTCTTATCGCTGAGGTTGCCGGCCGGAAGGTCGTGATCTTCAATCTCGGCGGCGAGTTCTTTGGCCTGTTCAACCGCTGCCCACATCAAGGCGGCGATCTTTGCATGGGCCGCACAACCGGTCTGGTCGAGGCGGGCCCCGAGCCAGGACAGTACAGCTACAGCAGGCGCGGCGAAATCCTGCGCTGCCCCTGGCATGGCTGGGAGTTCGATATTCGCACGGGCAAGTCGCGGGCCGAACCGGACCGGGTCCGCACCAAGCGTTACGAGGTCGAGGTCCGGCCCGGTAAGGATCTTTTCGACGGTCCCTATCAGGCTGAGAGCGTGCCAGTAGTCATCGAAAAGGACTATCTCGTCGTCGAAGCATAACTCATTCGCCGACCGGAAGCCGCGGAACTCGCAAGCGCCCTGGCAACGGCCCTCTTGGATTAAGACGCGCTGCAGGTTGACAACTCTGCCATGGATCAAGCGCCATTTCCGGACGTTGAGCGTCGGCCCGCAAGCAGACATTCGGGTGAGCCTCAGAGAATTACTCTCACTGATGCGGGTCTCAAAGAAGTTCAATTCTTTATCAGATCCATCGCCGCGATCATCCGGGAGAAGGGTTCTCGTACTCAGATCCCTCGAAAAGACGTTTCGACTTCGTCGGCAAGTACGGGAGCCTTGATATCCACCGAGGGGCTTTGACATTTCAGATCGATCCCTCGACGCAGTCGCTTCTTGATATCCATCTGATTCAATCCATATACCATCCATATGGATGGTATATGGATTGAAAATGAAAACCCCTGACAGCGAGAAGTTAACGCTCAACCTCGGTTTCGTGGATCTCGGCCGCATCGACCTGCTGGTCCGGGACGGCTTCTACTCCAACCGTTCGGACTTCATCCGCACCGCGATCCGCAACCAGCTTTCGACCCATTCCGATGTCGCGGCGAAGGCGACGACGCGCCTGTCGCTCGAACTGGGACTGCGGACCTTCACGCGCCGGGACCTCGAAGCCGTGGTCGCCGCCGGCGAGCAGCTCGAAATCCGTGTTCTCGGCCTGGCCGTGATCGATGGCGACGTCACCCCGGAACTGGCGCGAGAGGCCATCGCCTCCCTCACCATCCTCGGGGCGCTGCACGCGTCACCCGAGATCAAGGCCGCCCTGGCCGATCGACTGACATGACCCAAAGGACCTTCGCCATGAATCCGCGCTTTCACGCCGCCATCGGCGAAGCCCTGAGCCGCCTACGAACATCGGACGTTACGGGTGCCTCGGCTGCGATACAGAATGCTCTGGCCGGACGCGGCGCGATACGCCCAGCCGATCCAGATAGCGGCACACAAGGCAATGGCGGAGGCGAAGCAGCGCCCGCGCGCGGACTCCGGGCGATCCTGCAGAAGCTTCGACAGGAGCAGGCGAGCTTCATCCCCGCGCCGAGCCATGGCGACACGGTCACGCACAATGCGCGGGACAGTGAAAACTTCCGGGCACGTCGATTCAAATCGGCCGTCGGCTCGGTGGCCTACAAGCTCTACGTGCCGCCCGGGCACGCCGATCGTGAGCTTATGCTGGTGATGATGCTGCATGGCTGCACACAAAACCCGGATGATTTCGCCCGCGGGACCCGGATGAATGCCTTGGCCGACGAGTTCGGCCTGATCGTCGCCTACCCGCTGCAGCCGACATCGGCCAATGCGCAGGGGTGCTGGAACTGGTTCGACCCTCGCCATCAGCGGCGGGGCGCAGGCGAACCGGCCGTTCTGGCCGGGCTCGCTCAAGAACTGGCTGCGGAATTCAAGATCGATCGCAAGCGGGTCTTCGTTGCCGGCCTGTCGGCGGGGGGAGCCATGGCCGATGTCCTGGCCTCGGCCTACCCCGACGTCTTTTCCGCAGCCGGCATCCATTCCGGCCTGCCTCACGGAGCGGCACACGATGTCATGTCCGCATTAGCTGCCATGAAGGGAAACGCGCAAGCGACGGCACAAGGCCGCTCGCCCATCAGGAAAATCATTTTCCACGGAAGTGCGGATGCCACGGTTCATCCATCCAACGGCAAGGCTGTTTTCGATCTAGCGGGGTCCGCGCAGGGGAAGCCAGCGGAGTTTCAGACCGATGCGGTGATCAATGGCAAACGCGTGACCCGCTCGCTGATCGGACATGGCGATGCTCCTGCACGCGCCGAGCACTGGCTGATCCACGGCGGCGGCCATGCCTGGTCGGGAGGTGACTGGGGCGGAAGCTATACCGATGCGACGGGACCCGATGCTTCGCGCGAAATGGTCCGCTTTTTCCTCGAGGCCTGAAGAGAGCTTGCGCGAGACGAGTTTTCTCGCTCAAAACCGGCGGTTTCGGATTTGCGCGTTCGTGGCGCGTCCGGGCAGCCACCGGGTATTGCTACTGGTCGGACATGAACGCAGTGGAGCCCTCTCTCCGCAAGGAGAGAGGGCTCCAGCAAGCGATCGGATCGCTTCGTTGATCGGACACGTCGCTGAGCGCGGTACTCCGTGGCTGATGTCGCGGCGCGGCTGGGCGTCTAGGCACACAGCCTTTACAAATGGGTCAAGCTCGCTTCCCCACAGATCCAAGTAGCAATCGAACGAGTGGCTGGATGCCAAAAGCGAGATTCCTAGGCTTCGCGCCAAAATGCGCAGAGTTGAAGAGGAGCCCGATCTCCCAAAAAAGCCCCGCCGTACTTTGTCAGGCAAAGCCGAGTGAAGTGCCGCTGGCTGCGCCCAGCTGGCAACAAGCCAATCACGCCAGCATGCGAACCTTGCTTTCGCGTGCCCACTGGCGTGTACGCGCTGGTCTCAAGAAGGCGTCGACCTTCTTGTCCAACGCCACGATCCCTTCATCCGGCTCGACTCCGGCCTTGTCGAGCAGCGGCTTGGCTTCGGCACTATAGCCGATCGCCTTGAGATGCCCGAAGGCGTCCTTGGCGAAATCGATTGCCGCGCCTTCCTTCAGCAATGCGGCGCAGCCAGCTTCGGACAGAATGATGGCGACCGCGTCGAAGAGCACGGACGGCGTGCCCGCGAGCTGGCCGTCGGCCTTGAGCGTCTTCCCATCCTTGAGTTTCACGCCGCCGATCTTCGGCGCGACGATCTTGACCGCTCCGCCATCGCCTTCGACGGCAGCCTTGACGGCCGTGATCCGGGCTCCGTCCGCCCCATCAGAGACAAGTATGCCGACGGTCCGGCCCTTCAGGGTCTCGGGGTACTTGCCAACGATGCGGAGTGCGGGCGACGGCTCCAGGTCCGTCGGGATCGCTGCGGGCTTCGAACCCTTCGGTAGGGGCATGGCGAGTCCGTCGGCAACGCGCTGCGCCAAGGCCTCATCGACATTGACGATGTTCGACATCACGCGGTTGCGGACATGCTCCAGCGTGACCTTCGACAGCTCGAAGACGAGTGCGCTCGCGAGGTGGGCCTGCTCGATCTCACTCTGCGAGCGGAAGAACAGCCGCGCATGGCTGTAGTGGTCAGCGAAACTCTCCGCGCGCAGCCGAACCTTATGTTGCTCGACCGGGATCGCCGCCGTCCGAAAGCCGCCGGCAGGGTCCTCTCGCGGGCCGCCTTCCTCGCCTGCCTCCGCAAGGCTGTTCGGTTCGTAGTTCGCGCGGCCGGTGAAGACTTGCGTCTGCATATGTCCGTCGCGCTGCAGGTTCTGGAAGGGGCAGCCCTTGGCTCTGTTGATCGGGATCTGGTGGAAGTTCACGGTCCCGAGCCGCGAGAGCTGCGTGTCCTGGTAGGAGAACAGCCGGCCTTGCAGGAGCGGGTCCTCCGAAACATCGATGCCAGGCGGCATATTGGTTGGCAGGAAGGCGGCCTGCTCGGTCTCGGCGAAGAAATTGTCCGGGTTGCGGTTCAGCACCATGCGGCCGATCATGCGGATCGGCACCAGCTCCTCGGGGATGACCTTGGTCGCGTCGAGAATGTCGAAAGGCAGCGCGTCGGCTTCGTCCTGGCTGAGCAGTTGCACGCCGAATTCCCATTCCGGGAAGTCGCCGTTGGCGATGGCCTCATGCAGATCGCGGCGATGGTAGTCGGGATCGGCGCCGGCGATCTTCACCGCCTCGTCCCAGCAGGTCGACTGCGTGCCGAGCTTTGGACGCCAATGGAACTTGACGAAGGTCGGCTCGTCCTTGTCGTTCAGCAGGCGGAAGGTGTTGACGCCGAAGCCCTCGATCATCCGAAGCGAGCGTGGAATGGTCCGGTCCGACATCGCCCACATGATCATATGGGTCGATTCCGGCATCAATCCGATGAAGTCCCAGAAGGTATCATGGGCGCTGGCGGCCTGCGGATAGCCGCGATCGGCCTCCATCTTCACGGCATGGATCAGGTCGGGAAACTTGATCGCGTCCTGGATGAAGAAGACCGGGATATTGTTGCCAACGAGGTCCCAATTGCCTTCCTTCGTGTAGAACTTCACTGCGAAGCCGCGCACGTCGCGGGGCGTGTCGACCGAGCCTGCCCCACCGGCCACTGTCGAGAAGCGCGTGAAGACCTCGGTCTTGACGCCGACCTCGGTCAGCACCTTCGCGCGGGTGAAATCGCCGAGTGACTCCGTCAGTTCGAAGAAGCCATGGGCGGCCGAGCCGCGGGCGTGAACGATGCGCTCAGGGATGCGCTCGTGGTCGAAATGCTGGATTTTCTCACGCAGGACGAAGTCTTCGAGCAGAGTGGGACCTCGACCGCCTGCCTTAAGCGAGTTCTGGTTGTCACTGACCGGGACACCGTGATTGGTGGTGATCCTGGCGTCGGGCGCAGAGGCTGCCTGGTGCAACTCGCCGCCCTCTCCCACGGTGGCCTTGGCATTTGGTGGGACATCGCGGGGGGAGCGGGCCATGAGTCATCATCCTTGCGTTTTGATGCGAGCAGCAGTTGCGTGGCGCTGGAGGGTCGCCTGGATCGATTTGGAGATGTGAAAACTTCCGGTTCCGCGCCCTCGGATGCTTACTGAACGAAGTGGAACCGTTCTAAGTTCCGGCGCCGCTCGCTCGGTATGGTCAAGGAACAGGGACCGACGTATATATTCGGTTGTTCCCATTTCGTTCCGGTGAGCTATGGCAAAGCGATCTGGCAGTGCCGATCTTCCCCTGCATTACGGGCGTGTGCCGCTCTGGCTCGGCGAGCGCATGGCCAGGCTGGGTAGTGTCATCTGCGAAGCCATCATCCAGCAGTACGGGCGCGACGAGCTACTGCGGCGACTGGCGCATCCCTTCTGGTTCCAGTCGTTCGGCGCGATCATGGGCATGGATTGGCACTCGTCCGGCATTACGACCAGCGTCATCGGGGCGTTGAAACGGGGTCTGAAGCCCCTAGCAGGTGAGTTAGGGCTGCATGTGTGCGGGGGGCGAGGCAATCATTCCCGCCGGACGCCCGCCGAGCTGGAACAGATCGGCGCGAAGGTAGGGTTCGACGGGACAGCCTTAGCGCAGGCAAGCCGGCTCGTCGCCAAAGTCGACAGCGCAGCGGTGCAGGACGGCTTCGACCTCTATCTGCACGGCTTCTTCGTAACCGATGACGGCCATTGGACGATTGTGCAGCAAGGCACCCGCCTGCTGGTGCCGCACGGAGCGGTTCTCGCGCTCGACGGGCTCAGCGGCGGCCGCGACGCGATCGACCAGGTGATCGTGACCACGACGAAGAACGGAGCGAGCCTGGGCACGGACGCCAGCGCCCGGGGCGTGCTCTTCGAGGGTTCGACGCGGGAAACCTGCGCGCGGTTTCCGCGCAATGTGAACGTGCATGCGGCCCTCGCGATCGCCGGTATCGGCTTTGACCGCACGCGCAGCGTCGTCGTGGCCGATCCCGACAAGCGGCAGATGCGCCATCGCATCCAGGTCTTCGGTCAGGGCTTCGAGTGGGACATCTGGGTCCGCTCGACTGCGCTTGGCGGCGTGTCTGGGGCCTACACGCCGAAGTCGGCGGTCGGATCGATCCAGCGCATCTTCGGCTTCCAATCCGTCGCGGCTTGTTGAGGCCAAGCAGCGTCAACCGCGGTCGAGCGCCAGCTGCAGACATTGGGCAGTTGCTCGACAGCGGACATTCGCAGCGACGCAGGTCGCCTATCTCGGACGTTTGCCCCTCCGCTAACGAATTGCCTTGGGCTAAGCGGCTGCCGGTAGTGAAGTGGCGCCGACGACATACCTCAGTTGCAGCAGCTTGGGCGGCCGTTCGACGCCGTCGAATTCGACCCAGATGACGTTGGCACATAGCCGGTCACGAACATAAGAAGATAAGCGCATCCGCAGCCGGCCTGTTCAGGATCGGGCAGTTTGCTACTCGATCCGACGGCGGCATTCTCACAAGCCCAGTCTGGAGGACGTCGATGGCCATCCGAACTGTGAGTTGGTTTAACGCGGCAAAGGGCTACGGCTCCATTCAGCCCGATGGCCCAGGCTAGGATGTCTTCGTCAATATCAGTGCTGTCGAGCGGACCGGCGTGAGGGAATTCCGCAACCGAAAGGCGGCTCGTCGCGCCATTCAGCTTTGCTGAGAATTATCCTCGGCCGTGCCTGCGGGAACCATAACAGCGCACCCAACTCCTGAAAGCGCACAGGCCAGGAAGCCGAGATCGAACCGGCCCGTCAGCGACAAGGTCACTGCGAAAGCCGATGGCGCGACCACATAGCCGAGGAAGATGACCAGGGTAGCGGCAGCCGAGGCTTCCCGCACGAGGCTTGGCGGACAGGCCCGTGCAATTTCGGACAGCTGCACGCCATTCCAGCTCGATACGGTGACGCCGGCGATCGCCGCGAGAACGCAGTATGTCTGGAAGGACCATTCCGGCGTCGCAAGCGCCAATGTCAGCGATGTTGCGCCTGACGCCAGCCCGATCACGCGCAATAGCAGCCGCGGCTCTCCGAGCTTGTCGGCGAGCCATCCGAGCAGAACGCGCCCGGCAACACTGGTTGCCTGCATCAAGGCATAGAGCGCTCCGGCCGTCTCAAGGCTGTAGCCAAGCTGCGAGACCGCATACGTCATCAGATAGGCGAACCAGATCCCCTGCCCTATTGCCAGGCAGGCACCGGCTGCAGCCAATCGCAACAATGTCGAAGACGTCGTGAGCGTTCTGATTGGCGTTAGCAGGTTGGCGATCGAGAGAATAACGCTGAGCCCGAACTTCAGGCCACGCTCTCGATCGCGATCAAGCCCGTCCCGCATCGGCTGGACGCTTGCGATGATGGCGAGCACGAACACTGCCGAAGCCAGGAGCGCGATGCGCCAACCGTAAGCAGCGGCGAGTGGCGGCAAGGCAAGCCCTGCCACCACTCCTCCGAGCGGTACCCCAGCCTGCTTGATCGAGAAGATCAGGCTGCGACGGCCAGGAGGTGCAGTGCGATGCAGAACGTCATTGCCCGCGGGAGAGGATGGTCCGTAGCCGACGCCGATCAGAAGCGCGGCGACACAGGCCGTCGTCGTCCAGCTCGGCAGAAAAAGCGCCAGTCCCAGGATTCCAATCAGAAGCCCAGCCTGGAGGGCTCGCACGGAACCGAGAGCTCGCATGTAAGGCGAGCCCAGCGCCAGGAAGAGGATCGAGCCGAACGTGTTGAGACTTGCGAGGTAACCCACGACCGAGTCCGACCACCCCCGCTCGGTGGCCAATATTGGAGCGATCGTCGGAGGTATCCGGCTGAGAAAGGCCGTTGCCATCTGGACAGCGACCATGGTCGCGAGGGCAAGCTGCCATGAAGGAGCAGCTTCTGACCTGTTGAGACTGGGTTTCACGCGCTCAACTCAGGCCACCGCAAGCAGGCAACGCCATGGCCGTCCTGATCGTCAAGATGCGGGTCGATGTCCGCGCAATCTGAGATTGCGTATTGGCAACGCGTCCTGAACCGACATCCACTCGGAACATTGGACGGATCAGGCGGCTCACCTTGCAGGGAGAAATTCTCGGTCACGCGGGGGCCGCCGATACGTGGCGCAGCCGATAGGAGGGCCTGTGTATAGGGATGGCGGGGGGCGGCAAAGACGTCATCGGTCCTCCCGATCTCCACGATCCTCCCAAGGTACATGACGATGACGCGGTCGCAGATCGACTGGACGACAGCGAGGTCGTGGCTGATGAAGAGATAGGTCAGATCGAATTCCGATTTGAGGTCTCGGAACAGGCGCAACACGGTCGCCTGTACCGAAACGTCCAGTCCCGACGTGGGCTCGTCGAAGATGACCAGTTCCGGCCCAAGAACCAGAATCCGAGCCAGCCCAACGCGCCGCTGTTGGCCACCGCTGATTTCATGCGGATAAAGGTCGAGATGCTCGACGGGCAGTCCGACCGCCTTGACGATTTCCCTGACCTTCTCCTCCCGCTTTTCTCTCAACCAGTCGGTGTGAATGATCAGTGGCTCGTGCAGCGAACGGCGCAGCGTCCAGCGTGGATCGAGGGAAGCGCCAGGATCCTGATAGACATACTGAAGACGCGCACGGATCTTGGGAGCGCGCTTCTGGCCCGGCGAGGCGATCCTCTCGCCCAGCATGCGGACTTCGCCCTCGCTCGGCTCGTGGATGCCCATGAGTGTCTTGCCAAGCGTGGACTTGCCGCAGCCGGATTCGCCGACAATTCCCAGAATTTCGCCGGGCTCGACCGCGAAGGAGACATCGTCCAGCGCGCGCAGGCTGCCGACCTTCCGGTTCAGGAACCCTCGGACAGGGAAGTGCCGGGCCAGGTTGTCGACTTCGAGGATAGGATGATGGGCGTCAGACATGTGCAGCCTCCGCCTCGGACGACCAGGGATGATGGCACGCAACGGCGTGGCCATTGGGCTCTGCAATCAGCGCCGGCCTGCTTTCGCGACAAGCGTCCGTTGCGCGAGGGCAGCGGGGATTGAAGCGGCAACCGTTGGGGGCCTTGAGCGGACTGGGAACCCCGCCGGGAATTCCGACAGGGTCGCGGCCGGGCGCCGGCAGGCTATCGAGCAGCATGCGCGTATAGGGATGGCGGGGGTCGCCGAAGAATTGTTCGCGCGGCGCGATTTCCGCGGTCTGGCCGGCATACATCACCACCACGCGGTCGCAGATTTCCCAGGCTGCACCGAGATCATGGGTCGTGAACAAGACGGACACGCCGCGTTCGACAGCCAGCCGCCGTAGCAATCCCAGGATCTGCGCCTGGACCGTCACATCCAGAGCGGTCGTGGGCTCATCGGCGATGATCATCCGAGGTTGAGGAAGGAGCGCCATGGCAATCATCACCCGCTGGCGCTGACCGCCCGATAGCTGGTGAGGATACTTGTCCAGAATGGCCTTCGGCTGCGGCAACTGAACTGCATCGAGCATGGCAATGGCACTCGCCTCGTCTGCCTTGCGCGAGCGGCCAAAACTTCCTTTTCCGTCCCGAGGGGCTTTGAAGCGCATCAGGTCTTGGATCTGGGTGCCAATCCGAAACAGCGGGTTGAAGCTCGCAAAGGGGTCTTGCGGGACGAAGGTAATCACACGGCCCCGCAGATGCTCGGCCGCCCTGCCGCCCGAGAGCATATCGACACCGTCCAGCCGGATGTGCCCGCTATTAATCTCCGTTTGGCCTTCTGGGAGCGTTCCGAGGATCGCACGGGCCAGCGTCGACTTGCCACAGCCGGACTCGCCGACCAGTCCGACAATTTCACCGGGTTTCACGCTGAGATCGATCCGGTCGAGGACCTTGGCGAGCCCTTTTTCCGTTCGAAAGCCCAGGGACAGGGCCTGAATATCGAGGAGATTGCTCATGATCAGACACTGCGCCGCGTACGCGGGTCCAGGATGTCGCGCAGGCCGTCACCAAAGAGATTGAAGCCCAGCACCGTCAGGAAGATCGCGATTCCCGGGGCGAGTGCGTACCACCAGGCTTCCGGAAGGAATTCACGGCTTTCCGCAATCATCCGCCCCCACTCAGGAGTTGGAGGCGGCGCGCCGAGCCCCAGGAAGCCCAGCGTTGCCGCGGTCAGAATCGTCGCGCCCATTCCAATCGACGTCCGAACGATGATCGGCGAAGCGATGTTCGGCAGGATGTGCAAGACGATGACGCGCCAAGGCGATGCACCGAGCGCGACGGCCGACTCTACGAAGACCTCGTTCCGCATGGATCGCGTCTCCGCATAGACCAGCCGCGCCCAAAAGGGCCAATAAGTCAGAGATAGCGCCAGAATGACGTTCTCGATCGATGGGCCGAGCGTCTGCGCGATCGCGATGGCCAGAACGATCTGGGGCACCGCCAGAAATATCTCGGCGATCCGCATCAGCGCATCGCTGACCCAGTTCTGGTAGTAGCCGGCGACAAGACCGATGGGCACGCCGATGACGAGCGCCGAGCCAACGGCAATCCCCGCCAGCATCAGCGTGATCCGAGCGCCGAACAGCATCCGGCTGAAGATGTCGCTGCCCATTCGATCAGTGCCGAAAAGCGAGGTGGCCGACGGCGGTTGAAGCCGGTTTCCGATGTGGAAATCGAAGACATCGTTCGGAAACGGGGCCAGCAGCGGCGCAAACAATGCAGCCAGCATGAGAAGGCTCAGCAGGCTCAATCCGATCAATGCCGCTTTATCTTTGGAAAAGCGTTTCAGGAGATCCATCAGGCCGCACCTCGCGGGTCGATCGCAGCCTGCAGCATGTCCACCAGCAGATTGATCAGTACGAAGAGTGCGCCCGTGCAAAGCGTAAAGCCCATCACGGCGTTGTAGTCGGATTGCAGGATCGAACGCACAGCATAGGCACCCAGGCCGGGCCAATCGAACACGGTCTCGACGACAACGGCGCCAGCCAGCAGGATGCCGAAAATCAATCCGAGCTGCGTGACAGTCGCGGTCAATGCCATGCGAAGCACGTATTTCCAGACAATCAGGCGACGTGGCAGCCCCATCGCCGTCTGGTAGGCGACGGACGGCGAGTTGATCACGCCGATAACGCCGTTTCGGGTGAAGCGGACGACCGTGGCTGCAGCGGGCAAAGCCAGGGTCAGTGTCGGCAAAATAATGTGCCTGAATGCGGAGCCTATCATCTCGCGATCGCCTTCGATCATTGCGTCGACCAGCATGAGTCCCGTCACCGGCTCAGGCGGAAATCCCTCGATGCGTCCCGAAAGCGGCAGCCATCCGAGTTTCATCGAGAAGAGGAACTGGAACTGCATCGCCAACCAGAAGGAGGCCACCGCTAGGCCGGAAACCGTCACGACCCGAAGCACGTGGTCTATCCATGAATTCCGGTGCAGGCCGCAGAGCACGCCCAAGGGGATGCCGATGAGGCCTGCGATCAGGACGGCAAAGATCGTCAGTTCCAGCGTCGCGGGAAGACGAGATGCCAGGTCGTCGACGATGGGCTGCTGGGTAAACAGACTGGTGCCGAGATTGCCCTGTGCGACGTCGCGCAGGTAGTTCACGAACTGAACCGGCAATGGCTTGTCGAATCCAAAGCGCTCCCGCACTTGCTGGACCTGCGCAGCGGAAGCGTTTTCCCCTGCGGCCAAGACTGCCGGGTCGACAGGGATCACACGCGACAGCACGAATACGATCGCGAGCAGCCCCACGAGCGTCGGCACGAACCAGAGCAATCGGTTCGCCACCATTGACAGCCAGTTCATGGCAATGCCTCCGGTTGGGAGAAGTCAGGACCGCTCAGCGCTTGAGAGATGCCCAGCGAATGTCCTGGCCGTTGCTGACCGGGGAGAAGCGGATGCCCTCGACCTTGCTCGAATAGGGGCCGTACCAACGCGTGTTGTAAACGAAGATGCCGGCGGCATCGTCGTTCACCATCTGGGTCATTTCCTCGTAGAGCTGGCGGCGTTCTTCCTGGCTACTGGAGACGAGCGCACGATCGAGCCTCTTATCGAACTCGGGATTGCTGTAGTACGAGAACGTGCGTGTGCCGTGGTAGCGCGTGCCGTACAGCTCACCGACCCAGTTATTGGGGTCTACATAGTAAGTGCTCTTCCATAGCGGCACGATATCGGCCTGCGTGTCGGGCTTGCGCATGCGGGTGGAGACGAGCGACCAAGGCGAAACCTCGACCACAACCTCGACGCCAATCTGGCGCAGGGTGCTCTGGAAGAGCGTGGCCGCCTGTTCCGACTCGCTGAAGCCGGCGAGGGCATTGATGGTGATCGGGCGCAGCGGCTCCGTCACCTTCTTCAGCTCCTCACGGGCCTTGTCGAGATTATAGCTGTAACCCTTGAGGCCGGCCGGCGTGCCCCAGATATTGTTGGGGTTCGGTCCCGGATTACGCGAGACCGAGTCCTTCATGATGCTTTTGATGAAGCCGTCGTAGTCGAATGCATAGGCCAGCGCGCGGCGGAAGTTCGGATTGTTCATCGGCGGCTTGGTGCAGTTCAATGCCAGGATGAATACCCGCATCGATTCCTGCTCGATGATCTGGACGTTGCTCGACTGGCGCAGGCGCTGGATCTGGTCGTAGGGAAGGTAGCCATCGGCGCCCTGGAAATCGCCACGGATCAAGCCGAGCACCCGGGTGTTCGTCTCAAGGACCGTGCGAAATTCAAGGTCGTCGAACGGCTGGCCAGTCCATCCCGCGAAATGTTCGGCGAAGCGGCGTGCGGTGAAGCCCACGGCCGGGTCATGCCGGCGAAGGGCGTAGGATCCAGAGCCCGCCTCGTTGCGCGTGAGCCAGGCCTCGCCCCAGTCCCCGTCCTTCTCATTGGCCTTCACCAGCGCGCTGTTGACCACGAGGATGTCGGGCACCGTGGTCAGGAAAATCGCGGATGGGCCGTTCAGGTTGAAGACGACCGTGTGAGGATCGGGCGCCTGTGTCGATCCCGGCTTGATACTGTCGAGGTACAGGCTGGCCGGGCCCTTCTTGAGGGCGAGAATGCGCTCGATCGAATAGACGACGTCGGCAGACGTCAGCGGTTTGCCGTCGTGAAACTTGGCGTTCTGCCGCAACTTGAACGTGTAAACCTTTCCGTCATCCGAGACGGTATGGCTCTCCGCCAGCCATGGGATCATCTTGGGCGGATTGTCGACCCAGCGGTAGAGCCCGTCGTAGAGATTGAAGCGCGAAGCGGCGCGGGCCGTATCGAAAATGGTATGCGGATCGAGGTTATCGTAAGGGCTGTTGTTCGCGTAGACGAACTTGCCCCCGGCCTGTGCCAGAGCTCCCTCGATAGAGAGCGATGCGAGGGCGACCGATCCTGCAACCGCTTTAAGCGCGTCTCTCCGTGTCGTCGTCATGCCGTCCCTCCATCGTTGTCGTGCTTCAAGGGCTGCCGGTCACCGAGACGACCTGGCCTGTGATGAAATCCGCATAGTCGGAAGCGAGGAACATGACCGTGTAGGCGATGTCCTGCGGCGTCCCCGGCCGACGCCGCGCCGTGTTGGAAATCATGTTCTCCTGACGCTCGGCCGAATAGGACTGCCACTGCCGCTCATAGTCCGGGCTCGTGCGCTGGAATCCTGGAGCAACCGCGTTGACCGTGACCCCGAACGGCCCGAGCTCCTGCCCGAGCTGGCGCGCCAGCCCGATCTCGCCAGCCTTAGCGGAGGCATAAGCCTGAATCCCTGTCAGCGAGGTGCGCAGCCCGGCACCGCTGGCGATCAGAACGATTCGCCCCTTGCCGCGCATCTTCATGCCGGTGCAAACCGCCTGGGAGGACAGGAAGGCGCCCGTCAAATTGACGTCGAGCACATCGCGCCAGTCGGCCTCCTCGACATCCTCAAGCGCCTTCGCGCTCTGCCCGAGAACTCCGCCGGCCACGTAGACAAGGACGTCGGGTGCCCGCCCGCTGATCCCTTCGGCCTCAGCGACCCAGCGGTTGACCGCCGCCTTGTCGAGCAGATCGAGCTGCGTCGCATGCGCCGGCAGGCCGGCCATCTCCTCCTTGAGCCGATCTGCCGCGAAAACGTTGGCGCCCCTGGCCGCAAATCCCTCGACGATGCCACGGCCGATGCCGCGGGCCGCTCCAGCCACCAGCACGGTCTGATCGATGAACTCGATATTCATGCCGCGTCCTCCAGCTGACGAGGCACGATCTGCGGATACTGTTCCAAAACACGGGCATAGGCCCGCTCCAACGCCGCAGCCGGATCGTCCTTCACGGCGGCATCGGCATTCACCGCCGCGAAGAGCTCATGCTTGACGAAGAAGCGCCACTCGACAGGAAGGGCAAACAAGTGCTGCGAAAGGCGGTCCCAAACGGCGTCCGACCAAATGCGCTCGAAGCTCAGCCTCTCGGAATCGAAGGTCATGCCTTCTATGCTTTCCCGCGGCGCTGACCGCAGAGCCTCGGTGGCAGCCTGATCGATGACACAATCCTTGATCACGACGCCATAGGCTCTGGCGCCGCTGTCTGTGACCTTGCCCCCGAGAACGTCCTTCAAAACCTCATGCTCGGGACGATCGAAAGGATCACCCCAGCCACCTGCGCCTGCCGCCGAAATCGTTAGAACGTCGCCGGGGCCGCAGCGAACTACGTCGGTGTTCCCCAGGTCTTCCGGGTTCGTGTTGCCGTTGACGCGAAAGAAGCCGCAGGTCGAGCCCGGTAGCCCCCCCTCAAGTCCCCAGCAGGAGAAGCGAACGCGGTCGCGGTTGCGAGCGGTCACGACCGAGTTCGGCGTGAACATCTGGAATGTCATCTGAGCCGCGAGGCCGCCACGATAGCGACCCGGACCACCGGAATCCGGCACGAGCTCGTAGCTTATGACGCGGATCGGCACCTCAGCCTCGGTGATCTCGACGGGCGTGTTTTTCAGGAAGGAGTTCGAGCCATCCTGCCCATCCTCGAACGAACTTCCACCACCGCCGCCGGTGATTGGATTGATCGAAGCCATGGCCAGCCGGCCGGTGCGACTGTCGGTAGTGCGCACGTTCAGGATACCGCCGCCGCCCGCCGGGCCGGCGGGCAGGCGATCAGGCATCGCACGCGAGAAGGCACCGATGACCATCCCCTGGATGCGCGCGCAGGTCAGGCTGCGCATGCCCGTGGCCGCCGGGTAGACCGGATTGACGACCGAGCCCACCGGCAGGATGCACTGAACCGGGCGCAGAAGCCCCATGTTGAGCGCGACCGTTCGATTGAGCGAATAGACGACGTAGTTGTAGCCGACGAGCGGCAGGATATGGCGCGGCAGACCGCCCGTGGGCATGTTCAGCGCCGATTGGAGCTGGGGGTCGCTGCCCGTGAAGTCGAAGATCGCTTCGTCATCCCGAACCTTGACCGACAGCTTCAACCGGCATGGAACGCCGCCGGGGCTATCCTCGTCGATGTAATCGCTGAACTCGTAATCGCCGTCCTGCATCGAGGCGAATAGCTGGCGGGCCTGCCTCTCGGCTAGATCGAGCACGCCATAGGTCGCAGCACAGACGGTATCGACGCCGAAGCGGGCGATCGCATCGCGGATCTTGCGTTCACCGGTCTTCAGCGAGGCGATCTGGGCCTTCAGGTCGCCCCAGTTCTGATCGGGCATGCGTACGTTGCGCAACATGATGCGCAGCACGCTCTCGTTCATCACCCCAGCTTCGACGAGCTTCATGGGCGGAATTCGAATCCCCTCTTGCTGCACCTCCGTCAGCGCACGGGACAGCGAAGCCGGCACCGCACCGCCCATGTCGGTGTTGTGGATATGGCCCACAGCGAAGCAGACGAGCCGATCCTCATGGAACACCGGCATCCAGAGATGGACGTCGGGAGCATGGGTGCAGACGTAGCCGGAATACGGGTCGTTGGTGATGCAGATGTCACCAGGCTTGTAGTCCGCGATGGCATCGATCGCGCCCTTATAGTCCAGGCCGATGAACCAGGTCGCGCCGAGGTCTTTCGGGCTGGCGAAGGTTTGCCCGCAAGGCGTCGTCAATCCGCTGGTAAAATCTTCCGTCTCCTTGACGAACGCGGAATGCGCCGTCCGCAGAAGCGTGAATGCCATGCTCTCGGCCGCAGCCTCGAAATGGCTCTTCAGGATCTGCAGCGTGACAGGATCCAGCACCGCCATCAGATCGCACTCCGCTTCAGGATCAGATTGCCGAAGCCATCGACATGGCCCTCGAAACCGGGCGGGGCCCAGGTCGTCGTGTCGTCTTGCAAAATCACGGCCGGTCCAGCGAAGGACGAGCCCGGCGACATGTCGTTTCGCTCGAAGACACCGGCCTCGATCGCCGATCCTTGGTGAACGACCGGAACCCGCTTCCTGGGCTGCACCTGCCGCAGCTTCAGCTCCTGCTGCGCGAATTCGGGCTTAGGCGTGACCCCTGCGATGACCACACGGAGCGCGACGATCTGCACATCTGCCGCGTCGTCAGAGTGATCGTAGATTCCGGCGTGACGCTTATGAAAGGCCGCGGCAATAGCGGCATGATCGCCCTCGACGATCCAAGACTGCTCCAGGGGCGTCTCGATCTCGTAGGACTGGCCGCGGTAGCGCATGTCGGCCGTGACCGACAGCGTGGCCTCGCCGGCATAGCCCTGCCCTTCGAAGAGCCAGGCGCGAGCTTCTTTTGCGAGCTCGTCCATCGCCTGGCGCAAGCCGTCGAAGGATCGTGGCCCGACATCGAGAAAGACCACGCGCACGAAATCCGAGCGCAGATCGGCAAGGAGGCCTCCAAGGGCGGCCAGCACCCCCGGAGTTTGAGGGATGATGACTGACTGCATACCCATGGCATCGGCCAGGAGGCAGCCGAGCATGGGACCAGCGCCACCGAACGCCAGAAGCGCATAGCCGCTCGGCTCCTCGCCGACCTGCGAGAATAGCCGGCTGGTTTCGCGGTACATGTTGGCGACCGCGAGCTGGATGATGGCCTCGGCCGCGCGTTCCGACGAGCGGTCGAGGCCTCTGGCGATTGGTTCAAGCGCCGCAAGCGCTCGGGATCGGTCGACGTTGACGGCGCCATATCCGAGCTCCCCGGCGCCAAGGACGCCGATGGTCGCGAAGGCATCGGTGATCGTCGCCCGCTCGCCACCGCGCCCATAGCAGGCCGGCCCAGGCGTGGATCCCGCGCTTTCGGGCCCGACGCGTAAAACGCCCAAAGCATCGACGGAGGCAATCGAGCCTCCCCCGGCTCCAATCGAGGACACCGATACCGTCGGAAGATAGATCGGATACTCCCCGACGAGTTCGCCTGAGCGGAAGTCCGGCATCCCGTCCTTGAGGAGCGCGACGTCGGCGCTTGTGCCGCCGATGTCGAGGCTCATGACTCTGGAGAAGCCAGCCAACTTGGCGGTAAAACCTGCGCCGATCACACCGGCAGCCGTGCCGGACAGCAGCATCTCGATGCTGCGCAGCTTGCCAGCCGCGGCGGTCATGACACCACCGTTCGACTTGGTGATCATCGGAGCGGGCACGACCCCCCGCTCGATCAGAGCATCCTCGAGGCGGCCGATGTAATGGGACACCCGAGGCTGCACCGAACCATGGATGCAGGCCGTGATGGTGCGCTCGTATTCCCGGACAATTGGCCAGATGTCGGCGGAGCAGAAAACCGGCCAGCCAGGTCGCAGGCGTTCGATCTCGGCTTTGACCAGCCGTTCATGCGCCGGGTTCTTGTAGCTGTGCAGCAAGGCGATCACGATCGCCTCGGCCCCGCTTGCTTCCAGTCGGCCCAATACGGTGGCGATCGCAGCCTGCTCCGGAACGACCTCTGCAACGCCATCCGCATTGATGCGCTCCGGCAGTGGAACCACGCGATCTCTCGGCACCAAGGGAGCCGGTCGGCGCGAGAACAGGTCATAAGGATCCGGGATCTTCAGGCGTGCGAGTTCCAGGACGTCGCGGAAGCCTTCGGTAACGATGAGTCCAAGCTTCGCGCCCTTGCCCTGAATGATACTGTTCACGCCGACTGTGGAGCCATGGGTGAAGTAGCTGACCTGCGAAGGCGCGATGCCGAAGCGCTTCTCGATCTCATCCAGCCCCTGAAGGACCTCAGCCCCTGGAGCGTCCGGGCGCGACAGAACCTTGAGCGTCCGCAGATTCAGGGTCTCCTCGTCGAGCACGCTGAAATCGGTGAAGGTGCCGCCGATGTCGACGCCAATGCGATAGCCCATTGGTCAGCTCCGGCTGTTGGTGGCTGGCGGGATCGGAGCGCCAAGACCGGCTTGATCGGCGCAATAGCGGCAAATCTCCTCATGCGTCGCGAACCAGACGGAGCCCTTTGCTTTCGCCGCCCTGATCACTTCGTCCAGAATGAAAATCCGCGAGCGGTGCCCGATGATGTGCGGGTGCATCGTCAGCTGGAACAGCCCGCCTTCTTCCGCAGCAACGTCGAGCTCCCGCAGGAAGAGATCGAGCACCATGGGCGGCCCGCTGTGAGGGCGCAGCCCCTTGAAGCGATCCATGCCGAAATAGACGGCATCGTCCCGGATCCACTCCACCGGCAACTCCACGATCCCGGACGGTTGCCCCTCGTCGAGAAGCTCGTAGGGCTCGTCGTCCGCCATCAATGAGGAATCGTAGAGCAGCCCCATTTCGCGCACGATCTTCAGCGTCCACGGGCTGAAATCCCATGACGCGGTCCGCATGCCCTTCGGCTCCCGGCCAGTGAGCTTGGTCAAGGTGTCGCGGGCGCGCAGCGCCAGATCGCGCTCCGTATCGTAGTCGAGCACCGAGTTGAGCTCGTGGATCCAGCTATGGATCGCCACCTCATGCCCGGCATCTGCCACTGAACGGGCTTCCGGATCATGCAAGAGCGCAGCGACGGCTGGCATGAAGAAGCTTGCCGGGACCGAGTGGCGGGCAAGAGTTGCAAGGATACGGGGAATGCCGGAGCGATTGCCGTATTGCCCCTGACTCAGCTTCGAGTAAGAGCGCCCGCCCTCCCGGAGCTCGTTCGTCTCGTGATCGGAGTCGAAGGACAGGGCGACCGCGAACTTGGCGCCATTCTTCCAAATGCCAGGCTTGAGCGAGCGCCCTGCCCGAACATGGTTCACCACCTGCCGCCAGGTCTCCTCACTCCATGTCCAGGGCTTGGTGTCGGGGGGCAGCGTGACGTTCATCGGGTGCACTCAGCGATTGAACTGGAACCCATCCACCACGATGTCTTGGCCCGTGATGAAGCAGGGGTTCGAGGTTGCTAGGAAGGTGACGAGCTCTGCCACATCATCGGGCTTGCCCATTCGCTTCAGCGCGATACCGGCATCGGCAATCGCGGGGCCGCGGGCTCGGGTCAGCGTGTTGCCGACCTCCGTCTCGATGATGCCGGGGCAGACGGCATTGATGAGGATCTCCGGGCCGAGCTCTTTGGCGAGAGCGCGGGTCATACCGATGATCCCGGCCTTGGCAGCCGCGTACGCGAACCGGCTGACCGCAGCCGTCACACCGCCGGAATGCGCATTCAGCGACGACATCGAGATGATGCGCCCACACCCCTGACGCTGCATGATCGGCGCGACAGCCTGGATATAGTTGAAGCAGCTCTTCAGATTGAGAGCGATCGTGTGGTCGAACTCGGCTTCAGTGATCTCGAAGATGCCCTTCGGCATCCCCTTGCCGGCATTGTTCACGAGGACGTCTACGCGGCCCCACTGCGCGACGACTTCCGAAACAATGCGGTTTGCCTCTTCCTTAAAAATGACGTCAGACTGAAAACTCAACACACGACGTCCGAGCGATATTATCTCGCCAGCGGTATGACTGAGCTCATTCAACAACAGATCAACGAGAACAACATCCAGTCCAGACTTCGCGAGAGACAGCGCACAAGCGCGACCTATACCTCGCGCGCCGCCCGTGACAATCGCCACAGGCGCGGCGTTGCTAGAATTCATGGCTTACCCTCTTTCAAGAGTGTTGATTTCCTCTTGATTAAGGGAGAGCCTATCGCCGGCAAATTGGTTCGCCAAGAGAGATTCGGTTCACGTCCATGAACACCGAGGTCAAGTCTGCGGCGCGCGTATTGGACCTGCTGGAATATCTTGCAGGCTGCTCCGAACCCGTGAAGCTCAAGGAGATCGTCGCGGCTCTGGGATTCCCGAAGAGCAGCGCTCATGCGCTGGCGCAGACCCTGGTCTCACGCGGCTACGCCATTCAGGACGCGACCGAGCGATATGTGCTTGTTCATGCCAGTCGGCATCAATCGGCCTCGCGCGCGCTCGAAGCGCGCCTTCTTTCTGCGGCGCACCCGATCATGGAACAGCTTCGTGACGAGACAGGCGAGACCGTGATGCTCGCGGTCTTAACCGCGAGAGGCGATTGTCGACGCATAGCCAAATGCGTCAGCCGTCAGGCTGTACGCTACGACATCGAGCTCGACGGGCTCTCCGACTCGTACTGCTCGGCCACTGGCC
>NZ_JAELTI010000400.1 GCF_016428755.1 Allobosea sp. ASV33 | reverse complement strand
CCCCCCCCCCCCCCCCCCCCCCCCCCCCCCCCCCCCCCCCCCCCCCCCCCCCCTTTTTCAAGCAGAAGACGGCATACGCGATCGCGCCTAGAGTCTCGTGGGCTCGGAGATGTGTATAAGAGACAGGCCAAGGCCTGGTCCGAGCGCTTCCTGAAGCGTCACGGTGCGGCGCCGAACGACAGCCAGGCCGGCGTCTACTCGGCGGTGACGCATTACCTCAAGGCGGTCCAGGCCGCCGGCACCGACGAATCCT
>NZ_JAELTI010000399.1 GCF_016428755.1 Allobosea sp. ASV33 | reverse complement strand
CCCCCCCCCCCCCCCCCCCCCCCCCCCCCCCCCCCCCCCCCCCCCCCCCCCCCCCTTTTCACGCAGAAGACGGCATACGAGATCGCGCCTAGAGTCTCGTGGGCTCGGAGATGTGTATAAGAGACAGCCATAGGTCATGGTGTTGGCGTCGACGATCCGATCGGAGGTCGCCGAAGCCGCGACGGCACCGGGAGCGGACAAGACCGAGCCGGTGATGTCGGCGAGCACGCGGCTGTCGAGGCTCGCGATATTG
>NZ_JAELTI010000398.1 GCF_016428755.1 Allobosea sp. ASV33 | reverse complement strand
CCCCCCCCCCCCCCCCCCCCCCCCCCCCCCCCCCCCCCCCCCCCCCCCCCCCCCCTTTTCAAGCAGAAGACGGCATACGCGATCGCGCCTAGAGTCTCGTGGGCTCGGAGATGTGTATAAGAGACAGATGTAGGACAACGTCGCGGCAAAGCGCTGGTCGGCATAGGCGTCGGCCGAGGCGACGGCGCTCTGCCCCAGCTTGAGCAGGCCGATATTCTTCTCGTCGATCTGCAGGACGAGCTGAACCGCACCG
>NZ_JAELTI010000057.1 GCF_016428755.1 Allobosea sp. ASV33 | reverse complement strand
AGATGTGTATAAGAGACAGTCTTTGAGGGGTAGCGCGCTTAAAGCGCTGTTGCCGTCGGGCGGTCGCCCTCCATCCTCAGCGCAGGCCGAGGAAGGACAGGATGGCGAGCACGACGACGACGAGGCCGACGAGATAAATGATGTTGTTCATGAAAAGCCCCCTGACGGAATGGAGCCTTGCGGCTCGATCTGGCAGGGAGTGAACCCGTTTTGGGGATCAAGGTTCCCCTTGGGGCTCGCCGGCCTCAGCCGACGAGCTTGCGGTAGAGATGCCAGGTGGCGTGGCCGAGCACCGGCATGACCACGATCAGGCCGACGAGCATCGGCAGGCAGCCGAGCACGAGCAATCCCGTCACCATCAGGCCCCAATACATCATCACGCGCGGATTGGCTTCGACGGCGGCGATCGAGGTGCGGACCGCCGCGGGGGCATCGACATGCCGGTCGATGATCAGCGGGAAGGACACGACCGAGATCGAGAAGGCGAGGATCGCCAGCAGCAGGCCGATCGAATTGCCGATCACCATCATGATCCAGCCATCGGCGGTGGTGAACACGGCGCGCAGGAAATCGGCGGTCGAGACATCGGCCGGCAGGTCGAGGATGCCGCGATAGAGGAACCAGGCGCTGAAGAGCCAGCCGAGGAAGATCCCCGTCAGCATCGCGCCAAGCAGGGCGATCTGCCCAATCGAGGGCGAGCGCAGCACTGCGAAAGCGTGAATCCAGGATGAATCCATGCCCTTCTCGCGGCGTCGGCTGATCTCGTAGAGCCCGATAGCGGCGAAGGGGCCGAGCAGCGCGAAGCCCGAAAGCAGCGGGAAGAGCAGGGGAAAGATGTTGTAGCTCACCGTGAGCTGCGCCAGCAGGATGCCGGCGATGGGATAGATCAGGGCGATGAAGACGAGGTGGCTCGGCTGCGCCTTGAAATCCTCCCAGCCGCGCAGCAGCGCCTCTTTCAGGTCCTGTGTTGTGATGGTCCTGACGCGCGGCTGCGCGATCGAAACAATGTCATGGACGGTGCCGTCGAGATTGGCCATGGCGTAACTCCCGGTTCCGGCCCGGTTCGCCAATGGCGGTCGACGTGAACCTTGGCGTCAACGGCCTGCGGCGTCGAGCTTCCAATTCCCAGCCTGGGAATTATACGCGCGAAAGCCCCGGTTGTCGCAGGCTTTCGCGCGGATGTGAGCCGCTCGAGGATCATAGCCCTCATCCTGAGGAGCAGCCGAAGGCTGCGTCTCGAAGGATGTTTCAGCTATCACCGGAGACTCCTGGAGCATCCTTCGAGACGCCGCTGATGCGGCTCCTCAGGATGAGGGTTGAGGGCGGGTTGGAGCGGCACGCGGCATCGGTTCCTGCCCTTTCTCGTCACGATCATCTCGCCTAATGCTGTGCCATGAGCGACGCCGAAGATTCCGCCCACTCCGAAACGCCCATCGCAGCGCTGACGCCGCGCAAGGCGAAGGCCGAGCACAAGCTGCTCGCGGCCGAGGTGCAGGCAGCCAACGACGCCTATTTCCAGGATGACCAGCCGATCATGGACGACGCCGCCTATGACGCGAAGCGTCGCCGGCTCGTCGCGCTGGAAGAGGCCTTTCCGGCGCTGAAGCAGGAGAGCGACGTCAGCGCCAAGGTCGGCGCCAAGCCCTCCGGCAAATTCGCCAAGATCCGGCATCGCGTGCCGATGCTCTCGCTCGACAATGCCTTCTCCGACGAAGCCGTCGGGGAGTTCGTGGGGCGGGTCTACCGCTTCCTCGGCCGCAAGGAGGAGGACGGCATCGCCTTCACGGCCGAGCCGAAGATCGACGGGCTCTCGCTCTCCTTGCGCTATGAGAAGGGCGAGCTGGTCGCGGCCGCGACGCGTGGCGACGGCGAAGAGGGCGAGGACGTCACCCTCAATGCCCGCACGATCTCCGAGATCCCCGGGACGCTCGCCGGGCCGGATGTGCCTGACATCGCCGAGGTGCGCGGCGAGGTCTATCTGGGACACGCCGATTTCGCCGGTATCAACGAACGCCAGCGCGAGAAGGGGCTTCCGGAATTCGCCAATCCGCGCAATGCCGCGGCAGGTTCGCTGCGCCAGCTCGACGTCAGCGTCACCGCCGCGCGGCCCCTGCGGTTCTTCGCCTATGCCTGGGGCGAGATGCCGGTGCTGCCCGCTCCGACGCAGTTCGGCGTGGTCGAGGCGTTCCGGCGCTGGGGCTTCCGCACGAACCCGCTGATGAAGCGCTGCGAGAGCGTCGCGGAGCTGATCGCGCAATACCGGTTGATCGAGAGCCAGCGCGCGACGCTCGGCTACGATATCGACGGCGTGGTCTACAAGGTCGACGATCTCGCGCTGCAGGCGCGGCTCGGTTTCGTCTCGCGGGCGCCGCGCTGGGCGATCGCGCATAAATTCCCGGCCGAGCTGGCGACGACCGTGCTTGAAGCCATCGACATCCAGGTCGGCCGCACCGGCGCGCTTTCGCCGGTGGCGCGTCTAAAGCCGGTGACGGTCGGCGGCGTCGTCGTCACCAACGCGACGCTGCATAACGAGGATTATATCCGCGGCTTCGATTCCAAGGGGCTGCCGATCCGCGACGGCACCGATATCCGCATCGGCGATACGGTGACGGTGAAGCGGGCAGGCGACGTTATCCCGCGCGTCGAGGCCGTCGATCTCGCCAAGCGCCCGGCGGATTCCAAGCCCTATGAATTCCCGACGCTCTGCCCGGCCTGCGGCAGCCATGCGACGCGCGAACTCAACCCGCGCACCGGGAAGGAGGACGCTATCCGCCGCTGCACCGGAGGCCTGATCTGCCCGGCGCAGGCGGTCGAGCGGCTCAAGCATTTCGTCTCGCGCGACGCGCTGGATATCGACGGGCTCGGCGACAAGCAGATCGAGTTCTTCCATTCGGACCCTGAGCTTCCCGTCAGGGAGCCGGCCGATATCTTCACGCTGGCGGCGCGGGACGCGGCGAACCTGAAGAAGCTCAAGGACAAGGAAGGCTTCGGCGCCGTCAGCGCCAAGAAGCTGTTCGATGCGATCGAGGACCGGCGCACCCCGCCGCTCAACCGCTTCATCTTCGGGCTTGGCATCCGCCATATCGGCGAAACGACGGCGCGTCTGCTGGCGCGGCATTACGGGTCGTTCGAGGCATTGAGGGCCGCCGGCATCGCTGCCGCCGATGAAGCATCGCCCGAGCGGCAGGAGCTCGACGCGATCGACAGCGTCGGACCGACGGTGGTCGAGGCTCTCATCGAATTCTTCGGCGAGCCCCATAACGAGGAACTGCTCGACCGCCTGCTGGCGCAAGTATCGCCGCAGCCCTTGGAGGCTGTCGCCTCGGCCAGCCCCGTCGCCGGCAAGATCGTGGTCTTTACCGGCGCGCTCGAGCGGATGACCCGTGACGAGGCCAAGGCGATGGCCGAACGGCTCGGCGCCAAGGTCGCCGGCTCGGTCTCGTCGAAGACGAATCTGCTCGTCGCCGGGCCGGGGGCGGGCTCGAAGCTCAAGGACGCCGCCAAGCATGGCGTCGAGGTGATCGACGAGGCTGGCTGGTTCGATCTGGTCGGGGGCTGACCGCCGGCATGGCCGGCGGGTCGTTATCCGGATTTGCCGGGATCAGCGTTGACGATTGCGATGGTGGTGGTGGCGCGCGCGATGGCCGCTCCGGACCGCCGTCCGCTGCGGCACGCCGAGCACGCCCTTGACGCCGCCTGCCACGCCGCCCGCGACGCCGCCGACGACACCACCGACTGCACCGCCGACAGGACCGGCGGCTTCATTGCCGACGCGCGCACCGTGGGCCGCGCCGCGCGGAACGCCCTGGGCGCTGGCCGCGACGGGCAGGATCAAGAGGGCGGCAGTGAAGAGCAGGGTGATCGGGCGCGTCATCGGGAAGTTCCTCGAAAGGGCCATGCCTGTCGTCCTCCGAAGGTCGAGTCAGGCGGCCACGCTTCAGGAACGGCGCGACCAGCCCGGTTGTTCCGGCGCGGGGATCGGGACCTCCGCTTTTCTTCAAGACCGCTGCGGCGCGAGAGGGGTCAAGTCCGCGCCATGGACAGCGTCACGCTACGCGAGACGATGGCCCGGGAAGGGCGCCGGCCGCCGACGAGTGGGTAAAGCTGTTTCCGGCGGTGGCAGCCGAAGCGAACATCGCAGCAGGCGCCGATTCGCCGGCAGCCCGGACCTGGCTCGGCGCCAGCCCGGTGATGCGCTTGAAGGCGCGGCTGAACGAGGCTTCCGACTCGTAGCCCAACCGCTGAGCCACCACCGCGATCCGCAGCTTGTCGCGCGCCAGCCACTGCCGGGCCTGGTGCATCCGCACCTGCGCGACATAGCGGGCCGGCGTCTCGCCGACGACCTCCGCGAATCGCTCGGCGAAGCCGGAGCGCGAGGCGCCCATCAGTTCGGCGAGGCTTTCGACCGTCCAGTCGGTCTCGGGATGGGCGTGGATCGCGGCCAGCACCTTGCCGATGGTCGGGCAGCGCGCTGCCGCGACCCAGCCCTTGGCGGCGCCGCAGCCGCGCTCGACCCAGGCCCGGATGATCGCGGCCGCCAGCACATCGGCGAGGCGGGCGAGGATCCCGCCGGCACCGACCCGGTCCATCATGACCTCGCGGCCCATCGCCTCCAGCAGATGCGGCAGGCCGGGCTCGTCGGCGATGAAATCGCTCATCCGCATCAGGTCCGGCATCAGCCGCAGCAGCGGGTGGTCGAGATCGACATTGAAGGTCATCCGGCCGGTGAAGAGCAGCATATGCGCCCCGTTTCCGCCGCCTTCGACGTCGAAGACATTGCCGTAGGCTTCTAGCACCCGGCAGTCGCAAGGCGGGGAGGCGACGACCTCGGGCGCGCTTGCCAGGACATGGCCGCCGCCGCGCGGCAGCAGCACGGCGTCGCCATCGGCCAACTCCAGCCATTCGCCGGCCGGCGTCCTCAGCCAGCAGCCGCCGCGCGAGATGAAATGGAAATAGGCCTGATGGGTCGGCGGGTAGACGATGCCCCAGGGCGCGGCCAGTTGGCAGCGGCTGTAATCGACGCCGTCGAGCCTTAGGCCCCGCAGCATCTCGGTCAGGTGATCGGCGGAAGCGGTCATGGCATTCCTGGACGAACGGTCATGAGATGCGGACGATATAGCATGGAAACTCCATGGAGCAACGCCCATCTTCCGGCAACCTCATGGAGATCCCCATGTCAGATTCCCTGACTGCCACTACCCTTGAATTCGACGACACAGCCGAGGAGGCCCACGACAAGCCGGCCTGGGCTGCCGTCATATCCCTGACCTTCGGCGTCTTCGGCCTCGTCACCGCCGAGTTCCTGCCGGCGAGCCTTTTGACCCCGATGGCGGCCGATATCGGCGTCTCCGTCGGCGCCGCCGGGCAGGCCGTGACCGCGACTGCGGTCGTCGGCGCCATCGCCGGCCTCGCCGCCGCGATCGTGACGCGCGGCATCGACCGGCGCATCGTGATCTGGTCGCTTACCGGCCTGCTGATCGTCTCCAGCATCATCGCGGCGATCGCCACCAACCTGACGACGCTGCTCTTCGCCCGCGTCCTGCTCGGCATCGGGCTCGGCGCCTTCTGGTCGATGGTCGCGGCGACCGCGATGCGGCTCGTGCCGCCCAGCGCGTTGCCCAAGGCGATGTCGCTGATCTTCGCCGGCGTCTCCCTCGCCACCGTCAGCGCCGCGCCGATCGGCGCCTATCTCGGCAACGTGATGGGCTGGCGCTTCGTGTTCTGGCTCGCGGCGCTGGTCGGCGTCGCGACGCTTATCATCCAGATCGCGGTGCTGCCGCGGCTGCCGGCGCGGGGCTCGCCCGATATCCGCACGCTGTTCCGGCTGCTCGGCCAGCCCAGCATCGCGCTCGTTCTTGGCGCCATCGTCGTGGTCATCTCCGGTCATTTCGCGGGCTTCACCTATGTGCGCCCGTTCCTGGAGCAGATCCCGAAGCTCTCGGTCGAGGCGATCTCGCTCGTCCTGCTGGCCTATGGCGTCGGCGGCTTCTTCGGCAATTTCGCAGGCGGGGCGATCACGGCACGCAGTGCCAAGGCCTCGGTGATCTTCGGCGCCTTCCTGATCGCTGCGGTGGGCGTGAGCCTGCTCTTCCTCGGCGCGTCGCCGATCGCGTCTGCCGTCGCGGTCGGGCTCTGGGGCTTTGCCTTCGGTGCGCTGCCGGTCGGCTTCCAGACCTGGCTGGTGCGCGTCGCGCCGGAGGACGAGGCCGAATCGGCCGGCGGGCTGATCGTCGCCGCCTTCCAGATCGCGATCGCGAGCGGCGCCATCTTCGGCGGCCTGCTGGTCGATGGCTTCGGGACGCTCGGCGTCATCGCCTATGCCACGGTTGCGACGCTGGTCGGTGGGGCGGGCGTGCTGTTGCTGGGGTCGAAGAGCCCCGAGCGGGTCGGTGCAGCCGCGGCTGCACACGCCCTCTGAGGTTCCACCGGAACCGCAAAACCGATCGGGCGCGTGATGCGCCCGATCACTTTTCTTCAAGACAGCAATGCGGCGACAGGGTTTATGCTCGCCTCATGGAAGCAGTCACCCAAGGTGAGACGTTAGGCATCGAACCGCTCGTCGCCGGCGAGCGGGCGAAGCTGTTTCCGGCCGAGCGCTTCGACGGGCTGGACTGCCTCGCCGCGACCTTCCGCCGCCATGCCTACGCGCCGCACCGGCATGAAAGCTATGTGATCGGCACGATCGTGGCGGGCTGCGAGACGTTTCGGGTGCGCGGCGAGCGCCATTATGCCCGTCCGAACCAGATCACCTTCGTAAACCCGCTCGAGACCCATGACGGCGAGCCTTACGGGCCGGGCTACAGCTATCGGATGACCTATCCGGAGATCGGGTTGATCCGCGAGGTTGCCGCTTCGCTCAGTGGCCGGGCGATGATCGGGACGCCGTTCTTTCGCGAGCCGCTGGTCGAGGACGCCGAGGGGGCTGCTCTCTTCGCGGTCGCGCATCGCGCCATCGAGGTGGGCGACGACCTGCTCGCGGGCGAGGAGATGCTGCTGCGCTTCTATGCGCGATGCCTCGCACGCCATGCCGATCTCACCATCCGGAGCGTCGGGAGGGAGAACGGCCCAGTGGACAAGGCGCGGAAGCTGTTCGAGTCACGCTACGAAGAGGATCTGTCGCTTGCCGATCTCGCGCGGCTGACCGGCTTGCCGCGCCATCATCTGATCCGGGCGTTTCGGCAGGAAACCGGCCTGACACCCCATGCCTATCTGGTCGACGTCCGGGTCCGGCGGGCGCGCGAGCGGCTGCGGCGCGGCGACATGCCGGGCGATGTCGCCGCCGCGACCGGTTTCTGCGACCAGCCGCATCTGACGCGGGCCTTCAAGGCGCGCTTCGGCGTGACGCCCGGCGCCTTCCGCGCCGCGCATGCCGGCTGAACTCACGCCGCCTCAAGAGAACGAACCCATGTCCACGATGCGTGACGACATCAGGCGCGGCCTGAACGATATCTGGCCGGCCGCCGTGGCTGCAGCGCCGATCGGGCTGCTCTTCGGCGCGGTCGCGGCCAGCAAGGGGCTCTCGCCGCTCGAAGTCTTCCTGATGAGCATCATGGTCTTCGCCGGCGGGGCGCAATTCGCGGCGATCGAGATGTGGGCGAGCCCGGCGCCGGTTGCGGCGCTGGTGTTCTCGACGCTGCTGATCAATGCGCGCCATGTGCTGATGGGCGCGTCGCTGGCGCCGAAGCTGCAGGGTTTCAGCCGCTGGCAGAAGTTCCTCGGCCTCTATTACATGGCCGACGAGAACTGGGCGTTGGCCGAAAAGCGCGCCCGCACCCATCGCCTGACGCCGGCCTATTGGTTCGCGATGGTGATCCCGTTCGTCGCTGGTTGGCTGATCAACTCGACGCTCGGCGCAATGATCGGGGCGGTGCTCGGCGATCCCAAGCGGCTCGGCGCCGATTTCGCCTTCACGGCGCTGTTCATCGCGCTCGTCGCCGCCTTCTGGAAGGGGCGGGTGACGTTCTGGACGGTGGCGGCGGCCGGCATCGCCTCGGCCGTGACCTATCGGCTGGTCGGCCCGCCCTGGCATGTCGCGGCGGGGGCGCTGTGCGGGCTTCTGGCCGCCTGGCTCGCTGCCGGTGGCGAAGCGCAACCCGCTACCGAGGAGGTCAAGGCGTGAGCGTCGATCCGATCAACCTCCTCGCCTTCCTGGGCATGGCAATCGTGACCTATGTCACGCGCGTCGCCGGGCTGGCTCTCGCCGGACGCCTCAGCCTTTCGCCGCGGGCGCAAGCGGCCTTCGACGCGATTCCGCCCGCCGTGTTGATCGCGGTGATCGCGCCCAGCGCGCTCGCGACCGGCTGGGCGGAGACCGCTGCGGCGGCGATCACGGCGCTCGCCGCGACGCGGCTGCCGCTGTTGGGGGTGGTAGCGGTCGGGGTTATCGCTGTGGTCGGGTTCCGGATGGTGATGTGAGCCGTCGCGTCATGCTCGGGCTTGAGTCCTGAGCATCTCGTGACCACTCCTGTCATTCCGGGGCGCGCCTTTAGGCGCGAACTCGGAACCCACGACCGGGTGAGACATCTTGCGTCACGTGGCCAACGGCTCGCCCGGTCGTGGTTTCCGGGTTCTTCGCTGCGCGAAGCCCCGGAATGACAACGGTGGTTCCAACCGCGATGCGGCAAGTTTTCTCGCGGTAGAGACGCTTCACAAAGCCCGGCAGGCCTCCTCCAGCCAGGCCTTCGCTTCACCTTCGACCTGCGGCGAGAGCTTCTCCCAGACCGTGGCGTGATAGGCGTCGATCCAGGCGATCTCGCCGGCGTCGAGCCTATCCTTCTCGATCAACGCGCGCTCATACGGGCACCAGGTGATCGTCTCGAAGCCGTAGATCGTCCGCTCGGCGCCGGGAATCTTCCGCTCCTCGACGACGATCAGGTTCTCGATGCGGATGCCGTATTCGCCCTGCTTGTAGTAGCCGGGCTCGTTGGAGAGGATCATGCCCGGCTCCAGCGGCGTGGTGCCGAGCTTCGAGAGCCGCTGCGGCCCCTCATGCACCGAGAGATAGCTGCCGACACCATGGCCGGTGCCGTGGTCGAAATCGAAGCCGCCTTGCCAGAGCGGCAAACGCGCGAAAGCGTCGAGCTGCGCGCCCGAGGTGCCCTTGACGAAGACCAGCCGCGAGATCGCGACATGCCCCTTGAGGACGCGGGTATAGCGGTCACGCATCTCGGCCGTCGGTGTGCCGATGACCATGGTGCGGGTGATGTCGGTGGTGCCGTCCTCGTATTGGCCGCCTGAATCGACCAGGAAAATGCCGGGCTCCAGCTTGCGGTTCGAGGCATCGCTGACGCGGTAATGCGGCAGGGCCGCATTGGGGCCGGCGCCGGCGATGGTGGTGAAGGAGACGTCCTTGAGCAGGCCGGTCCTGAGCCGTTCGGCTTCCAGCGCGGCGACCGCATCGATCTCGGTCAGGCCGCCCTTCGGCGCCTCGCGCGCCAGCCAGGAGAGATAGCGCACCATGACGGCGCCGTCGCGCAGATGGGCGTTGCGCGCACCATCCAGCTCGGCCGCGTTCTTGCGCGCCTTCATCAGGGCGATCGGATCGGTGCCGGCATCGGGCGTGCCGCCGGCCTCGCGGATTAGGGCCGCGAGCGCGGAGGCTGCGGTCGCGGCATCGAGCCGGACCTTGGCCTTGACCGCGCCGAGCCTGGCGATCTGCTTGTCGAGATCGGCGGGAGGGGCGATCTCGCCGACCGCGCCGATGGCGTCGCCGGCCTCGTTGGTGATCTTCTCCGGCCCGAGGAAGACCGTCGGCCGGCCCTCGCGCGGGATGATGGAATAGCCGAGCGGCAGCGGTGTGTGCTCGACATCGCCGCCGCGGATGTTGAAGACCCAGGCCAGAGCATGGGGATCGGAGACGACGAGCGCATCGACCTTGGCCTCGGTCAGGGCCTTCTGGATGCGGGCGAGCTTGGAGACGCTGTCCTCCCCAGCAAAGGCTGCCGGATGCGCCTTGACCGGCGCGGTCGGTGGTGCCGGGCGGTCGCTCCAGAGCGCGTCGATCGGGTTGGTCTTGACCGCGACGAGGCTGCCGCCGGCTGCAGCCGCCGCCTTTTCGAGGCGGGCGAGGCCATCGACCGTATGCAGCCAGGGATCGTAGCCGAGCTTGCCGCCAGTCGGCAGGTTCTGCTCGACCCAGCGCTCCAGCGGCGTCTCCTCCATGCGCACCGGCGTGACGACCGCGGTGTCGGTCTGCTCGGCCGACTGGATGGTGTAGCGGCCATCGACGATCAGCGCCGCCTTGTCTGCGAGCACCACGGCATTGCCGGCCGAGCCGGTGAAGCCGGTCAACCATGCCAAGCGGGCCATATGGGCCGGGACATATTCGCCCTGGTGCTCGTCGGCGCGCGGGACGACGAAGCCGTCGAGCCCTTGCGCGGCCAGCGCCTTTCGCAGGGCGGCTACGCGACCGGCGACGAGCTTCGGGTCGCTCGGTTCGGAGAAGGACTGGAAACGGCAGGTCGGCAGGGTCGAATCGGTCATGGCGGGGTCCGGCTTGGGTCGCGGCATCGTCGCCTCGCACTGCCGAAAGCGCCAGCGCAAATGCGTCGGCGAGGCACTGCCCGTTCCGTGGGACGGAGCTGCCTGCCGAGATCGCATTGTGCCCTCTGGCTATGCAGCTTGCGCAAACATTAACGGATATGGACGGATCGCATGCGTTTTGTGCATATCTTGCATATGCGAACATATCTTCTCGCAAGTGCGAAATGACCCCACTTTAGTCGCATAAGAGAACGAGGAAGCGACCGGGACTGTCCTTCGTTTTTCGGAGATAGACCCATGACCTATGTGTTGGAAAATGCCGATGTGCTGCCCGTACCGGTTCAGGCCGGTGCCAGGACCCGTGCCGACAAGCCGGGGCTGATGCAGCGTTTCTATGCCGCGCTCATCGTGAGCCGCCAACGCTCCGCTGCCCGCCAGCTGCGCGCCCGCAATCTCCTCGTCAACGAGGCCGAGATCGTGCTGGGCGGCTATCCGTCCGCGACGCTGTCGAGCGACGTCTCCCTGCCTTTCAATCGCTGAATCCATGCCGCTGCGGCCTTGAGCCGCGCAGCCGACAACCCTTGGGGAGCTTCATCATGATCGCCGTCATCAAGCATATCTACGAACAGATCGCCGACGCCGCGAAGTTCACCGCCGCCGTCTGGCACGACGCCCGCAGCCTGCAGGCCGATGCCGAGAAGAAGTACGGCTATATCGCCTTCTGAGCCGGGCGAGTTCGCGTAACGGCCTCGCGCTTCTCCGGAAGCGCCGGAGGTCAGGCAAGGCGGCGCGGCCTGGGGGCGGCGCCGCCTTTTTTCATGACCAGCGTCGCCCAGCCTTCGCGCAGCGAGTGGCTGGCGAGATAGACGCCCTGGTGGCGATAGGCCGAGACCACGCCGGCGACATCCATCGCCAGCAAGCCCGACAGGACCAGCGTGCCGTGCGACGAGAGCACGCGCGCGATCGACGGGGCGAGCCGCTTCAGAGGGCCGGCCAGGATATTGGCGAAGACGAAGTCGAAATGGCCGGGGCGCCAGGCCTTGGCATGGCGCAGGCCCGGCGCGACATAGAGATCGAGCGCATTCGGCGCATGGTTCAGCCGGGCGTTATGGGCGGAAACCTCGACCGCGACCGCGTCGATATCGCCGGCGACGACCTTGCGCTTGATCTGCTTGGCGAGTGCCAGCCCGAGGATGCCGGTGCCGGTGCCGATATCGATGCCGTGGCGCGGGCGGCGCTTCTTCAGTTCGGCGTCAAGCGCCAGCAGGCAGCCCGCGGTGGTGCCGTGGTGGCCGGTGCCGAAGGCGAGCGCGGCCTCGATCTCGATCGCGACATCGTTGGGGCGGACGACGTGCCGGTCATGCGCGCCATGGACGAGGACGCGGCCGGCGCGGACGGGCTTCAGCCCATCGAGGCTGTTGGCGACCCAGTCCTTGGTGTTGACCGTGGTGAAGGGCGTGTCGGCGAGATCGCCGACGATCGGACGCAGCAGGTCGCGCACCGCTTCCTCGTCCGGCGGATGGGCGAAGTAGATCTCGACCTTCCACGGCGTGTTCAGCGAAAGCGTGGTCACGCCCTCCTCGACCTCGAAGGCCGAGATCGCCGTCTCGGTCGGGTCGAAGATCTCGCCGAGCAATTCGGTGAGGGCCCGGGCCTGTTCGCCCGAGGTGGAGAGTTCGAGGACGGTCGCGACCGTCGCTGGCAGGAGGCCTTCGCGCATGGCGGGGGATTAGCAGGGCGGGGGGCGGTTGTCATGCGGTCGCTGCGCTTCGGAGCGATGCCGCTTGCGGAGGGGCACGGGGCATTCCTAAGCTTCGGAAACCGGAGGCCCTGCGATGTTCTCACATGTCTGCGTCGGAACGAACGAGTTCGAGCGCGCGGAGGCATTCTATGGCGCACTCTGCGACGCGCTGGGGCTAAAACTGCGCTTCAGCGATCGGAAGGCGGCGGCTGCCGCCTGGCAGCCTGCGGGTTCCGACCGACCTCTGCTGTTTCTGACCCGACCGTTCGACGGGCAGGCCGCCACGCAAGGGAATGGTCACATGGTCGCCTTCCTGGCCGAGAACCGCGCAACCGTCGACAGAAGTCATGAGATAGCGCTGGCCCATGGTGGGAGCTGCGAAGGGCCGCCGGGCCTGCGGCCGCACTATCATGCGAACTATTATGGCGCCTATTTCCGCGATCCCGACGGCAACAAGGTCTGCGTCTGCTGCCATCGGGAGGAGTAGCGCGGCCTCGCGTCAACCGTGCTGTGCGTTGAGCCCGGCGAAGACCTGCGCGAACGTGCCGGTGGCCTCGGCGAAGCGAAGCGGCTTGCAGCGCTCGACGATAACCTCGACAGCCTCGGGCCGTGTTTCGAGGACCGTCATCACCTCGCTGGTGAAATCGGCGAGCGGCATCGCGGCGGGGTCGACCGCCTGCTGTGCGCCCATCAGTTCGGTCTGAACATAGGGCGGTGCGATCTCGATGACCTCCACCGACGTGTGCTTGAGCTGCTCGCGCAGGCCGACCGACCAGGAATGGATCGCGGCCTTGGTCGCGCTATAGGTCGGGGTCAGCGCCAGCGGAACGAAGGCGAGGCCGGACGAGACGGTCAGGATGGTGGCGCGCGGCTGCTTCAGTAAATGCGGCAGCAGCGCCGTCGTCAGGCGGATCGGCCCAAGCAGGTTGGTCGCGATCGTCTCCTCGGCGATGGCGAGATTGTCGGCGGCCGGTACGTTCTCCGGCTTCATGATGCCGGCATTGTTGATCAGGGCGTTCAGGCTCGGGAAGCGCTCGACCGCCTGCCGGGCGAAGCCCGCGATATCGGCCTCGTCCTGGATGTCAAGGAGCATCGATTCCATGCCCGGATTGGCCGCGGTGACCGCGTCGAGCACGGCTTCGCGGCGGCCAGCTATGACGACGCTGTTGCCCTTGGCGTGCAGCGCTTCGGCCAGCGCCCGGCCGATGCCGGAGCCGCCGCCGGTGATGAGAATGGTATTTCCGGAAATCTTCATGGCAAGGCCTCTCGTGGTTGCGTGAGACGAGATGGCGCCGTTACTCTTCAATGGAAAGAAGGCGCGTAGAAGTGCCATACGCACCAAAAGGAGAGTGTCGGATGCAAGCGATCCGGACCGCCATGGCGGCGATGCATCAGCGTAGCGAGGCGATCCCGCCGGTCAGCCCGGCGGTGGAGTCGCTGGTCCGGCAGGTCATCGCGCAGGTCGCGGATAAATGGACGATGCTCGTGCTGGAAGCGCTGGAGGAGCACGGCACGCTGCGCTTCACCGAGGTCGGGCGTATGGTCGGCGGCATCAGCCAGAAGATGCTGACCAAGACGCTGCGCGAGATGGAACGCGACGGGCTGGTCGTGCGTACCGTCCATCCCGTGATCCCGCCGCATGTCGACTACACGCTGACGGAGCTGGGCCGCGAGCTCAGCGCCGCCTTCTGCGGCGTCTGGACCTGGGCCGAGACCTATTACGCCGAGGTTTCGGCCGCGCGGAAGGCGTTCCGCGAACGGGAAGGCGGCGCCTGAGCGCCAGTTGCAAATATTCAGCCCTCATCCCGAGGAGCCGCTTTTGCGGCGTCTCGAAGCATGAGGGCTCGAATTTCAAAACAATCTGCGGGGCCTCAGAGGTCCTTGGTCAGGTAGATTCGGGTCGCGCCCGGCGGCTTCGGGGCGATCTCGCCGAAGACCTGCCAGCCGAGCTTCTTGTAGAATTCCGGCGCCTGGAAGCTGATGGTGAAGAGCACGGCCTTGCTACAGCCGCGCCGGCGCCCTTCCTCCTCGGCCATGGCGAGGATGCGGCTGCCGATGCCGGTGCCGCGCAGGCTCTTCGGCAGATAGACAGTATCGATGAAGAGCAGTCCGAGCGAGGTGCGTCCCGCGAGCCCGCCGATCGGATTGCCGGTCCCGGGATCGCTGATGTGGATCTGCAGTTCCTGGCGATCATGCCGGCCGATCGCTGCGTCGTTATAGTCCTTCAGCCCCTCGCCGAGCAGCTTGCGGAAAGCGTCGTCTTCGGCGGCGGTTAGGGTGATCTCGGGAGGCATGGTCGGTCGTATCGCTGGAGCGGCGGCAAGAGTGAGCCGCTTCTACTCCGCTGCCGGTTGCAGCGATAGGCCAGGCGCCGGGATCAGGGCGATGGCGTGCGCGGCCATGTCCGCAGAGGTCTCGGGGTCGCTGCGCAATTCACTGGGGGTGCGGGCGTGGGGCGCCGAACCGCCTTGAACCTCGATCCAGAGCGCTACGGCCTCGGGAGCGTTGATTAGGGCTTCGTCCAGCGTATCGCCGGCCGCGAAGCAGCCGGGCAGATCGGGAAACCAGACGCCGACGGCATGGTCGGGGCCTGCGTCCTCGATGATGGCGACATAGTGAGTCATGTCAGTCGCGCGGCCAGCCTGCCTGCTTGTAGATTTTCAACACAAGGCCCGGTCCGAAACTCTTCTTCGGATGCGGCACCACGATAGTGTCACGGACGCCGGGCTTTTTGAAGACATGGTGCGAGCCGGTGACGCGCACGCATTCCCAGCCCTCGCGTTCGAGGCGGCGAATGATGTCGGCGCTGTTGTTGAGCATCGGTGCCTCAAGAGTAGTCGAAAGCACCGACCCATCTATAGGGCTTTTTCGCGTCCGTCAGCGGGACAAAATTGGCTTCCGTCCCATAGGTGTTCACCCGGCCTTCTGCACAAAGCTATCCAGCACCATCTTCCGACCGGCCTTGTCGAAATCGACGGTGAGTTTGTTGCCGTCGACGCTGGCGACGGAGCCGGGGCCGAACTTGACGTGGAAGACGCGGGCACCCTCGCCATAGGCGGATTCGCCTGAGGATTTGGCGGTCAGCTCGCCTTCGATCAGCAGCGGGCCGCGCTGGTGGGAGGAGCTTCCGAAATTACCTTGGCCGAAGCCGCGGCCGCTCTCAGAGAACCCGCTGTTCTTCGCGCGGTTCTCCTGCGCGCGCTGCCAGCCCGGCGTGTTGTAGCTGGAACCGAAGCTCTCCATCCGGTCGAAGCGCGAGGCGCCGTAGCCGCCTTGGCCATAGGCGGTCGGGGCCTGTTCGACCTCGACATGCTCCTCCGGCAATTCGTCGATGAAGCGGGAGGGCAGGCTGGTCTGCCAGAGGCCGTGGATGCGCCGGTTCGAGGCGAAATAGAGCTTCAGCTTCTTGCGGGCACGGGTGAGGCCGACATGGGCGAGGCGGCGTTCTTCCTCAAGGCCGGCGCGGCCGCTCTCGTCGAGCGCGCGCTGATTGGGGAAGAGCCCTTCCTCCCAGCCGGGCAGGAACACTGTGTCGAATTCCAGCCCCTTGGCGGCGTGCAGCGTCATGATCGAGACACGCGCCTCGGCCTCGCCGTCGCCGACATCCATCACCAGGGAGACGTGTTCGAGGAAGGCCGGCAGGTCCGGGAATTCGTCGAGCGAGCGCACGAGTTCCTTGAGGTTTTCGAGGCGCCCGGCGGCATCGGCCGAGCGGTCCTTCTTCCACATTTCGGTATAGCCGGACTCTTCCAGCACCAGCTCGGCGAGCTCGCCCTGCGGCATGTGCTCGGCCCGTGCGGACCAGCGGCCAAAGGCGTCGACCAGCTCGCGCAGCGCCGTGCGGGCCTTGGGCTTCAGTTCGTCGCTCTCGACCGCGGCGCGAGCCGATTGCATCAGCGAGAAACCGGTGGCGCGGGCATGGTTGTGCAGGAGCTGGACGGTGGCGTCGCCGAGGCCGCGCTTGGGCACGTTGACGATGCGCTCGAAGGCGAGGTCGTCGGTCGGCGACACCACGCAGCGCAGATAGGCGAGCGCATCGCGGATTTCGGCGCGTTCATAGAAGCGCGGGCCGCCGATGACGCGATAGGGCACGCCGGCCTGGACGAAGCGCTCCTCGATCTCGCGCATCTGGGCGGAGATGCGCACGAGCACCGCGACCTCAGCGAGGTTGTGCTTCTTCGATTGCATCGCCTCGATCTCATCGGAGATCAGGCGGGCTTCCTCCTGGCTGTCCCAGGCGCCGGTGATGGTGACCTTCTCGCCGAGTGCATCCTCGGTGCGCAAGGTCTTGCCGAGGCGGCCTTCGTTGCGGGCGATCAGCTTGGAGGCGGTGGCGAGGATATGGCCGGTCGAGCGATAGTTGCGCTCCAGCCGGATCACGGTCGCGCCGGGAAAATCGTGCTCGAAGCGTAGGATGTTGTCGACCTCGGCCCCGCGCCAGCCATAGATCGACTGGTCGTCGTCGCCGACGCAGCAGATGTTGCGGCGGCCCTGGGCCAGCAGGCGCAGCCAGAGATACTGTGCCGTGTTGGTGTCCTGGTACTCGTCGACGAGGATGTAGCGGAAGCGGTCGTGATAGGTCTGGAGCACGTCCGGATAGTCGCGGAACAGCGTCAGGCAGTGCAGCAGGAGGTCGCCGAAATCGACGGCGTTCAGCGCCTTCAAACGCTCCTGATAGGCGGCGTAGAGCTTGCCGCCCTTGCCGTTGGCGAAGACGGCGGCCTCGCCTGCGGGAACGTCCTTGGGGGCGAGGCCACGGTTCTTCCAGCTATCGATGAAGCCGGCCAGCATGCGGCCGGGCCAGCGCTTCTCGTCGATGCCCTCGGCCTGGATCACCTGCTTCATCAGGCGGATCTGGTCGTCGGTGTCGAGGATGGTGAAATCGCTGCGCAGGTCGAGCAATTCGGCGTGGCGGCGCAGCAGCTTGGCCGAGATCGAGTGGAAGGTGCCGAGCCAGGGCATGCCCTCGGCGACCGGGCCGACGAGATGGGCGACGCGCTCCTTCATCTCGCGCGCCGCCTTGTTGGTGAAGGTGACGGCGAGGATCTGGGACGGATAGGCGCGGCTGGTCGAGATCAGATGGCCGATGCGGGTGGTCAGCACGCGGGTCTTGCCGGTGCCGGCACCCGCGAGCACCAGGACCGGCCCGTCCGTCGCCTCGACCGCCTGGCGCTGCTCCGGGTTCAGCCCCGCAAGATAGCCGGCCGCCGGCTGCGCGGCAGCGCGCGCGGCGAGGCCGCCGGGGCGGGGCGGAGGAGCGGAAAAGGGGTCGGTCTCGGACAAGGGTATGCGCTGCTCGTGCGTGATTCGTTCTCCGGCGAATATAGGGCGTCGATGTCAGGATTGCGCCCTGCCGGAGCGATCATTTTATATCCCGTTCCACAGGGAGGTGGCAGTAATGACCGGACAGGGCGGAACGGAACGCTGGGAGGTCAGCAATCAGGTGCCGGCGCTGGCCGATTACGACGCCTTCGCCGCCGATCCGGTGCTGCCGGGGATCATTGCCGCCTTCGGCGCCGTCTGGGCGAAGGAGCGGCTGCATGAGACGGGCCGGGTGGTCGGTTCGGCGCGGGTACAGGAACTTGCGTATCTCGCCAACCGATATTCTCCCGAGCTGAAAGCCTTCGATCGCTTCGGCAACCGGATCGACGAGATCACCTTCCACCCGGCCTGGCACGAGTTGATGGGGCTCGCCATCGGGCAGGAGACGCATGCGCTGGCCTGGAACCGGCCGGAGCCTGGTGCGCAAGTGGCGCGGGCTGCCTTGCAGTATCTCTGGTACGGCGCTGAAAGCGGCATCTGCTGCCCGATCAGCATGACCTATGCCGCCGTGCCGGTGCTGAAGCAGGATGCGGGGCTGTGGGCGCAATGGGGGGCGCTCGTCACGTCGAACCGCTACGATCCGCGGCAGGGGCCGGCGCATCTGAAGACGGGCGCGACCGTCGGCACGGCGATGACAGAGACGCAGGGCGGTTCGGATCTGAGGCAGACGCAAACCGTGGCTGAGGACAATCGCGACGGTACCTTCTCGCTGCATGGCCGGAAGTGGTTCTTCTCGGTGCCGCATTCCGACGTCTTCCTGACGCTGGCGCGGACGGGCGAGGGCATCTCTTGCTTCGTCGTTCCCGGCTGGCTGCCGGACGGGTCGCGCAACGGCGTCGCGATCCAGCGCTTGAAGGACAAGGTCGGCAACCGCTCGAATGCTTCCTCCGAGGTCGAGTTCAGGGGCGCGATCGGTCATCTGATCGGCGAGCCTGGCCGCGGCATCCGAACCGGGCTGTCGATGAACCACAATTCGCGGCTCGATATCGCGGCGGCATCCTCCGGGCTGATGCGGATGGCGGTGTCGCTCGCGGCGCATCATGCGCAGCATCGCCGCGCCTTCCAGAAGGCGCTGATCGACCATCCGATCATGCAGAACGTGCTCGCCGATATCGCGATCGAAGCGGAGGCTGCGGCCTGGCTCGCCTTCCGGCTGTTCGCGGCGCTCGACCGGCAGGATGAGTCCGCGAGCGAGCGCCTGCTGGCGCGGGTCGGGGCGCCGATCGCGAAATACTGGATCACGCGGCGCGCGCCCGCGGTCGTCACCGAGGCGCTGGAATGCCATGGCGGCAATGGTTTCATCGAGGAGAACCCGATGGCGCGGCTCTATCGGGAGGCGCCGCTCAACGCGATCTGGGAGGGCTCGGGCAATGTCATCTGCCTCGACGTGCTGCGTTCGCTGGTGCGCGAGGAGGGGGCGGTCGATGTGCTGCGGGCAGAGCTGTTGGCGGTTGCGGGGGCGGACCGGCGCTACGATGCGGCGTTGAAACGGCTGGAGGGCGCGTTGCCGGAGATGATGCGCAACGAGGGGCAGGCGCGACGATTGACCGAGAAGCTGGCGTTGATGCTGCAGGGCTCGTTGCTGCTGCGGCATGCGCCGACAGCGGTGGCGGATGCCTTCATCGCGACGCGGCTGGATGGCGGCTGGTCGGGACAGTTCGGCGATCTGCCGTCGGCTGTCGATGCTGCGGCGCTGGCGCGGCGGGCGGTACCGGCTGTTTGAAACGTCATGCCCGGGCTTGACCCGGGCATCTCTTCATCGCTTTTCCGTCACGAGATGCTCGGGTCGAGCCCGAGCATGACGGGCCCCTCTCAAGCTGCTTCCGGCTCGAAATTCATCGCCTCGCCGTTTATGCAGTAGCGCAGGCCGGTCGGGGGCGGGCCGTCGGGGAAAACGTGGCCGAGATGGCCGCCGCAATTCGCGCAATGAACCTCGACGCGGAGCATGCCGTAGCTGCGGTCCTCGGTGGTGCCGACCGAGCCCTCCAGAGGCTGGTCGAAGCTCGGCCAGCCGGTGCCGCTCTCGAATTTCTTGCCGGACTTGAACAGCTTCTGGCCGCAGCCGGCGCAGGAGAAGGTGCCGGCGCGCTTCTCGTAGTTCAGCGCGCAGGAGCCGGCCCGCTCGGTGCCGTGGCCGCGCAGGATGCGATATTGCTCCGGCGTCAGCCGCGCGCGCCATTCGGCGTCCGTGAGCTGGAAGGGGAAGGTTTCGTCCTGCTTCTTCTCGGCTCCGAACATGCTCATCAGACCCATTGCGATCTCCTTCCTGGCGGGAGCGCCTCATCGGTTTTCGTGCCGCCAATATGGGGCTTTGCGCGTGAGATTTCAGCCCCGCTGATCTCCGGTCGTTTCACGATGCCGTGGCAATCGCGGCAGCATCGTCACCGGACCGTCACGCGACTCCTCTAGCTGCCCGGCACCCGCACAGGGAGGAAAAACCGGTGACGCAACAGGCGACCCAAACGGCACGCGCGGCCCGCCGCATGACGAGCTCGGGCCTGGAACAGGCCGTCCGGCGCAGCAAGACGCTCTCAAAGGCCGGCATGCTGGAATGGCTGTTCGCCCGCGCCTTCTCGGGGCTGGTCTATCCGCAGATCTGGGAGGATCCGGTCGTCGACATGGCGGCGCTGCAGCTCAAGGCCGGCGACCATGTCGTGGCGATCGCGTCGGGCTCCTGCAACATCCTGTCCTATCTGACGGCGGCGCCGATCCAGGTGAGCGCGGTCGATCTCAATGCCACCCATATCGCGCTCGGCAAGCTCAAGCTCGCGGCGCTGGCGCGGATGGAGCGACAGGAGGAGTTCCTGCGCTTCTTCGGCCGGGCGAAGGATCGCGCCAATGTCGCGCGCTACGATCGCGAGATCGCGGGTCATCTCGACGCCGTGTCGCGCGGCTACTGGGAGGGGCGGGGGCTGAACGGGCAACGCCGGATCAACCTCTTCGCCCGTGGATTCCACCGCTACGGCCTGCTCGGGCGCTTCATCGGCACTGGCCATGTGCTGGCGCGATTGCTCGGCGGCAATCCCAAGGCGATGCTGGCGGCGCGCGATCTCGCAGAGCAGCGGGCGCTCTACGACAAGCATCTCGCGCCGGTCTTCGGGCGCAAGCTGGTACGCTGGCTGGTGCGCCAGCCGGCCTCGCTCTACGGGCTCGGCATCCCGCCGGCGCAGTACAAGGCGCTGGCCGCCGATGGCGAGGACGGCATTCTCGGTGCGCTGAAGCTCCGGCTGGAGCGCCTGGCCTGCGATTTCGACCTCAAGGACAACTACTTCGCCCAGCAGGCCTTCGGGCGGCGCTATGGCGACGGGCCGGATGCGGCGCTCCCGCCCTATCTCCAGCCCCGGCATTTCGCGGCGGTGAAGGAGCGGGCTCCCGGCGTTTCCTATCGCCAGAGCGCGGTCACGGCATTCCTGGAAGACCAGCCGGCGGAGAGCTGCGACGCCTATGTGCTGCTCGATGCGCAGGACTGGATGAACGATGTCGATCTGACGGCACTATGGTCGCAGATCACGCGCACGGCCCGGCCGGGGGCGCGGGTGATCTTCCGCACCGCCGCCGACGAGCGCCTGCTGCCGGGGCGTGTGCCGGCTGCGATCCTCGACCTCTGGCATTACGAAGAGGAGACGAGCCGCGAGCTCTGCCGGCAAGACCGCTCGGCGATCTATGGCGGCTTCCACCTCTATGTGCTCAAGGGGCAGACGCGGTGAGTGCCGCCGATGCGTCGGCAGGCTCGGCCGCCGGGCTGATGGACCGGATCTACCGGCACCAGCGCCATATCTACGACGCCAGCCGGAAGTTCTACCTACTCGGCCGCGACCAATTGATTGACGGGTTGCAGCCGCCGAAGGGCGGGAGCGTGCTGGAGATCGGCTGCGGCACCGGGCGCAACCTGATCCGGATCGCGCAGCGCTATCCAGATTGCGCCTGCTACGGACTCGACGTTTCCAGCGCGATGCTGCTGACGGCGCAAGGTTCTATCGCGAAGGCGGGGCTGGAGCCGCGGATCAGGCTCGCGCAGGCGGATGCCACCGGCTTCGATCCGCGGGCGTTGTTCGGCCGCGCCGGCTTCGACCGGATCGTCATCTCCTATGCGCTGTCGATGATTCCGCCCTGGCAAGGCGTCATCGCCGAGGCTTTGCGCCGGCTTGCTCCGGGCGGTTCCCTGCATATCGTCGATTTCGGCGATCAGGCCGGGTTGCCGGCGCCGTTCAAGGCGGTGCTGCTGCGCTGGCTCGAGCTATTCCATGTCACGCCGCGCGAGGATTTGGCCGAGATCGTGCGAGCGGTGGCCGAAGCGGCCGGGGCCGATTGCCGGATTGACGCGCCCTATCGCGGCTATGCGGTGCATGCGGTGGTGAGCAAAGGCGGGGCCTGACGGCGCCGTGCTTTCAGTGCCGCGTTTCGGTGGCCGCCTCGGTCTCGCGCTCCTCGGCGGCCTCGTCGACCCGTATGGCGGATTTCCGGGGCATGCCGATCATGCGGCCGATCGTGGCCGGCAGCGGCATCATGCTGTGGGCCGCCTTCATCAGGGCGATATTGGCGAGGATATCGGCCGGGAAGGGCGTGACCTTGCGATTGATCATGTCGACATGCAGCGACAGGTTCTCGCTGGTCGCCGCGAGCCAGCCCTCGTTGGCGTGGCGCATCTCCAGATAATAATGCAGACGCTTGTCGTCGAAGGCGATGAGCTGCGCGGTGACGCGGACGAGATCGCCCTCGGTCAATTCGCGCTTGTAGAGGACATGGCACTCCGCCGTGAAGGTGGAGGCGTGGCGGGTCTCGACATAGTCGCGGGTGAGGCCGACCAGCGAGAAGACCTCGTCGACCGCCCGGTCGAACAGCACATGGTAATAGGCCATGTTGAGATGGCCGTTATAGTCGATCCATTGCGGCTCGACCCGCATCGCCGATGAGACGAAGGGCGCGAAGAACAGCGCCGGGGCGCGCGTATCGTGTTTCATGTTCGCCTCCCTGACAGGCGCCTCGTTCAAGGGCCGGCGGCATTATTGCCGCTGCCCATTCGACCGTCGCATGATCTAGTATGCATCGCTCGCAATGGGCGTCAGCATTTTGGGCCGGCCAGTATGGCAGGACCATGTCGAAGCGTAACCAATTGCGAAAACGATCCGATCGAAATCTAACCGCCAAAACCGGATGTTGACAATGAGCCTGCCCGACGCCGCTCCTCATGACAGCCCTGTCCGGGCCGCAGTGCTGCCGCCCTCGCCGGAGGCGATCGCGGCGGTGACGCAAGGCTTGGCGGCGAGCTTCGGCAACCGGCTCGTCACCAGCCTAGCCGTGCGCCAGCAGCACGGCCATACGTTGACCTGGATTCCGAACCAGCCGCCGGATGCGGTGGTGTTTCCGCAGAGCACGGACGAAGTCTCCGAGATCGTGAAGCTCTGCGCTACGCATGGCGTGCCGGTCATCGCTTTCGGCACGGGCACCTCGCTGGAAGGCCATGTCAACGCCGTCTTCGGCGGCGTCTGCATCGACATGTCGCAGATGAAGCGGATCATCGCGGTTCATGCCGAGGATCTCGACGTCGTGGTCGAGGCCGGCGTTACCCGCAAGGAGCTCAACGAGCATCTGCGCGACCAGGGTTTGATGTTCCCGATCGACCCCGGCGCGGATGCCTCGCTCGGCGGCATGGCGGCGACGCGGGCCTCGGGCACCAATGCCGTCCGCTATGGAACGATGAAAGACAATGTCCTGGCGCTGACCGCGGTGATGGCCGACGGCTCGATCGTGAAAACCTCGACGCGGGCCCGCAAGACCTCGGCCGGCTACGATCTCACCCGCCTGCTCGTCGGCTCGGAAGGCACGCTCGGCATCATCACCGAGGTGACGCTAAAGCTGCACGGCATTCCGGAAGCGGTTTCCGCCGGCGTCTGTCCGTTCCCCTCGGTGAAGGCGGCCTGCGACGCGACCATCATCACGATCCAGTCCGGCCTGCCGGTCGCGCGCATCGAACTGCTCGACGACGTGATGATCCGCGGCGTCAACCTGCATGCCAAGCTCGGGCTGCCGGAGACGACGATGCTCTTCGTCGAGTTCCACGGCACGGAAGCCGGCGTGAAGGAGCAGTCCGAGCGCTTCGGCGAGATCGCGGCCGAGTTCGGCGGCGGGCCGTTCGAATGGGCGACCAAGGCCGAGGACCGCTCCAAGCTCTGGCAGGCGCGCCATGACGCCTATTGGGCGGCCAAGGCGCTGCGCCCCGGCTTCGACTCGGTGGCGACCGATGTCTGCGTGCCGATCTCGCGGCTGGCCGAATGCGTCGAGGAGACCAAGCGCGATATCGAGGCCTCCGGCCTGATCGCGCCGATCGCCGGCCATGTCGGCGACGGCAATTTCCACACGCAGCCGCTGGTCGATCTGGCGGATACGGCGGAGGTCGAGCGGGCGCAGGCCTTCATCGACCGGCTGGTGAAGCGGGCGCTCGCGATGGGCGGCACCTGCACCGGCGAACACGGCGTCGGCCAGAAGAAGATGAAATATCTGGAGCAGGAGCACGGGGCCGAGGCGCTCGCGGTGATGCGCACGCTGAAGCGGGCGCTCGACCCGCGCAACATCCTCAATCCCGGAAAAATCGTCGCCCTGTGACGCCGTTGCGGCTTGCGCTACCTGCGGGGTTCGCCGAAATGTCGTGATCTCGCCGCGACTTGCGGGCAGGATGGGACATTGCGGCGCTGGCCGCCCTTGCGATGAAACGGACCTGTCGTTCCGGACAAGCCGCCTTTGGCGGCGCCGATCCGGAATCCATCGTAGGGCGTATCGCTCTAGGATGGATTCCGGGGCAAGCCCGGAATGACGGCATGGTCCGGTCGCAAGGTCGGGGCGGGCCGGAAAGCGACACCATTCCACGAGCGACAGGGGCAGGCAGCGGAATTTGCGTGAGAGTCTGACAGTTCTGGCCGGACTGCTGGTCCTGGCGCTGCTGGCGGCCCTGATCGGCCCCGGCTTCGTCGACTGGCGCAGCTATCGGCCGCAGATCGAGGCCCGGTTGAGCGAGGCGCTGGGCGTCGAGACGCAGATCGGCGGCGGGATCGGCCTGCGTTTGCTGCCGTCTCCGCGCATCGCGCTGGAGGACGTCCGGATCGGGCCGGGCGACGGCTCGGCGAGTTCCGCCAGGGCTGAGCATGCGACCGTGGAGCTGGCACTGGCGGCTTTGGCGCGCGGCGAGTTCCGCTTCTCCGAAGCCCGGCTCGATGGCGCTGCCGTTTCCCTCTCGCTGGATGAGGCGGGGATCATTCGCCTGCCCGAGCGCCGCGGCACGGGCATCCCGGCCGGGGCGAGCCTCGACCGCCTGACGATAAGCCGGTCGACCCTGATCTGGCGCGAAGCCGGGAAGCCCGCCGTCGTGCTGTCGCCGATCGCGGCCGACATGTCGGCGGTGAGTCTCGCCGGCCCCTGGCGCTTCGAGGGCGAGGTCGCGGGCGCCTCGCTGCGCGTCACCACCGGCGAGATCGAGGCCGACGGGCGGCTGCGGACCAAGGCCTATCTCACCGGTGAGGACCTGCAGCTCGGCTTCGACGGAGCGCTGCTCTTTCCGAAGGGGGGCGAGGGCGTCGGAGCGGAACTGGATGGCGCCTTCAATCTTTCGCCGGGCGGGGCGGTCGCGCTCGCCGGCCGGGTCAAGGGCGGCAGCCGCCAGCTCGACCTGTCCGGGCTTGCTCTGGACGTCGCGGGCGGCGCGGCGCGGCTGGAAGGCGAGGGGCAGTATCTCCCCGGCACGGGCAAGGGCTCGCTGGCATTGCGCGCGCGCCGGCTCGACGCCGATGCGCTGGCGACGGCGCTGGCCGAACGGCAGGGTTTCGAGCGCGCCTTGCAGGGGCTGCCGGGCGCCTTCGACGTCAACCTCGATCTCGACCAGCTGATCTGGCGCGGCGAGGATTTTTCGGCCCTGGCCTTGCGCGGGCATCTGCACGATGGCGGCTTGAGCGATGCCTCGGCGTCCGTGCGCGTGGCAGGCGCGCTGATCGGTGCCAGCGGCAATCTCGATGGGAACGGCGCTTCGGGCCGGCTCAATCTCAAAGCCGACGATGCGCGGCGCGTCGGGCTGGTGTTGTCGCGGGCCGGGCTCGACTCGGCGCTGGCCGATTTCATCGCTAGGCTCGGGCGGATCGATGCCGATATCGTCGGAGCCTGGACGGGCCAAGGCGGGCGGTTCCAGCGCCTGCTCGTCGCGGGTTCGTCGGGCCTGCGCCTCGATGCCTCCGGCGAGATCGCGCCGAACCGGATCGCCGCGAAGGCGGCCGTGAACGGGCTCTCGCTCGATACCTTGCCGCCCGGCAACAGCCTGTCCGGGCTGCTCCGGCAGCGCGATGTGGCGCTGGAGCTTGCGCTCACCAATGTCCGGTTCCGCAATGCCCCGCCGGGTTCTGCCAATCTCGACCTCAGGCGCGAAGGCGATGTCTGGCGGCTGAGCCGGTTGTCGGTCGACGGCTTCGGCGGCGTTGTCGTCACCGGCGCAGGCGCGCTGCTGGCGGAGGGCGGCGAGATTTCCGGGCGCGTCCGGGCGCCGCGCTTCGAGACGCTCACCGCGTTGGCTGGGCCGCTGCTGCCGGAAACGGCAATCCAGGCGCTTCAGCGCGTCGGCGAGGGGCTGGCGCGGCTCGATGCCGGCTTCCGCCTGACGCGCGCGGCTTCGGGCGAGACCAGCCTGTCCGCGGAAGGCACGGCCTCGGCCGGCAGGCTCAAGCTCGACGGCCGGCTCGACAAGGCAGGCAACTGGAACCGGGCTGCGCTCGGCTTCGAGCTCAATGACCGGCGGCAGGCGTTTGCGGCTCTGGGCCTGCCATTGCCGCAGCAGGGCGGGGCGGGGCGTTTCACTCTCGAACTGGACGGCGGCAAGGCGACCGGCTCGCTCGCAGGGCAGGGGCTTTCTGTTGTCGTCGAGGATGGCGGGCAAGGCCCGCGACTGACACTGCAAGCGGACGGACCGGGGCAGGTTCTCGCGGAAGGGCCGGCGCGCCTGCTGCCGGACGGCGTGATCGATGCGTCCGCGCGGCTCGCCCTCTCCGAGGAGGCGATCCGGCTCGATGAGATCACCGCCAATCTCGGCGGCATGGCGGTGAATGGCTCGCTGCTGCTGCCGCGCGAAGGGCGCTCATCCGGGCGCATCGCTGTGCCGGCTGCCGATCTGCGCCCGCTGATCGGCGCCGCGCTTGGGCAGGTGGCGGCGACGCCGAACGCGCTCTGGTCGACGGGGCGCTTCGGGCGCGTGGCGGGCTTCCCCGATTTCGATATCGCGGTCGAGACCGGGACGCTCCTCGCCTTCGACGGCGGGACGATCCGCAACGCGAGCTTCTCCCTGCGCTCGGATCAGGACGGGCTCCGGATCGACGATCTCCGCGGCAGCTATGGCGGCGGGCAGGTCGCGGGGCGGCTCGGTCTGCGGCGCGATGGCGGGCTCGCCCAGCTCAACGGGCGGCTCAGCCTGATGGCGGTCGATCTCGGCGAATTCACCAAGGGCGCGATGGGCGGCAAGGCCTCGGGGCAGGTCGAGTTCGGCGGCTCGGGCGAGACGCCGGCGCGGCTGGTCGCCGGCCTGAGCGGCGCGGGCAGCCTTGCGCTGACCGGCACGCGCCTCGCGCGGTTCGATCCCAACGCCTATGCGCGGATCATCGCCGGCACCGGCGAGGACGCGTCCGAGAGCGATGCATCGCGGCTGCAGGATCGCCTGAGCGAGGCGCTCGACAGGGATGCCTGGGCGCTCGGTGACGTCACGCTGCCCTTCACGCTGGCGGGCGGCCTGGTCCGGCTCCAGCCCTTCGCCTTCGAGCGCAACGGCCTGCGCGCCGAGGCGAGCGGCATTCTCGACCTGCGCGCGCTGACCGCCGATCTCAGGCTCGGCCTGAGGCCGCTCGGCGCCCTGCCGAAGGGCTGGCCGGGCGACGCGCCGCAGATCGGCATCGCCTGGCGCGGACCCTTGTCGAACCTTCGGCGCGAGAGCGATGTCAGCGCCCTGTCGAATACGGTCGCGGCGCGGGCTCTGGCGCGCGAGATCGAGCGCGTCGAGGCCTTCGAGGCGGATGCGCGCGAGCGCGCGATGTATTCGAGGCGCCTGCGGGCCGAGCGCGAGATGCGCGAGAACGAGCGGAAGCTGGGCGAGTTCCTGAAGGCGCAGGAAGAGGCCCGCATCGCCGAAGAGAAGCGCCAGGAAGAGGCGCGGCGTGTCGAGGAGCAGCGTCGTCTGGCCGAGGAGAAGCGCGCCGAGGAGTTGAGGCGCGCCGAGCAGGCGCGGGCGGAGCTGGAAGCGCGCCGTCGGGCGGAGGCCGAGGAACGCGCACGCGCTGCGGCCGAGCGCGCGGCTGCTGCTGCCGAACGGGCTGCAGCACAACCCGCGCCGCCGCAGCCGCCCGTGCAGCCCGGTCCTCTCGTTTTGCCCGGAGCGCCGCTCAGCAGCTCGCCGGAAGGCGCGGTACAGGCTCCGACCGGCGGCGCCGCACCATTGCCGCCGCCGATGCAGCTTCAGCCCGGGACGCAGCCCCGTGGCACGCCGTTGCGTTGAGAGCTTGATTCAACCGCTTCGCGGCTTGATTCCGAAGTTTCTGGCAAGCGCTTGAATATGCTGATTTTTGGATTGGTGACGTAGCCGTCGCCGATCATGCTGGTCTCACAAGTGGAACCCTAGTCATTCCGGGGCGCACCGCAGGTGCGAACCCGGAACCCACGACTGGGTGGGACATCTGATTCCTCCTTGCAGACGGCTCACCCAGTCGTGGGTTCCGGGTTCTTCGCTATGCGAAGCCCCGGAATGACAAAGGTGGTTTCGACCGGGAGCTGGGCGGTCGTTGACCGCACGGCTTAAGAGCCGCCCGCGAGCTTCCGGTAATGCGCCAGCGCATGCAGTCGCAGCGCGGAGGAAAGGTTAAGCTCCCCTCGTCCGGAATCGACCTCGGCGACGAGGGCGGCGATGGGACGGTCCTCGCTTGCCGCGATCTCCTTCAGGGCTTCCCAGAAGGGCGCTTCCAGCGAAATGCTGGTGCGGTGGCCGGCGATGCTGAGCGAGCGCTTGCGCTCGGGCTTCATGCCGGCTCCGGCTTGTCGCGGTCGCGCTTGTGCCCGTCGATATGGCGGGCGGCCTTGTCGCGCTCGGCCTCGGTCAGCTTGCGCTCGGCCTTGGTGCGGCCGAAGGAGATGCGGTTCTGCTCGGCCGTCTTTTCAGCCGCGGCGCGGGCCTTCTGCTTGCGGGCCTGGCGGAGGTTGATGATCTCGGCCACCGGGCGAACCTCGCGTCAGTGCGGGCCGAGCATCAGCTCGGGCTTGACCGTCTTGTCGAAGAGCTCGGCATCGACACCGGCCTTCAGCGCCTCGTCGCGGAGCGTCGTGCCGTTGTGATGGGCGGCCTTGGCGATGCTGGCGGCCTTGTCGTAGCCGATCGCGGGGGCCAGCGCCGTCACCAGCATCAGCGAGCGCGAGAGCAGCTCCTTGAGCTGCGGCTCATTGGCCTCGATGCCCTCGACGCAGTTGACGCGGAAGCTCTCGGCCGCATCGGCGAGCAGCCGGACGGACTGGAGGAATGCGGCAGCGATCACCGGCTTGAAGACGTTGAGCTCGAAATGGCCCTGGCTGGCGGCGAAGCCGATCGTCGCCTGGTTGCCGTGGACCTGGGTCGCGACCATGGTCAGCGCCTCGGCCTGGGTGGGATTGACCTTGCCCGGCATGATCGAGGAGCCCGGCTCGTTCTCCGGCAGGCTGATCTCGCCGAGGCCCGAGCGCGGACCGGAGCCCATCAGGCGGATATCGTTGGCGATCTTGAACAGGTCGGAAGAGAGCGCGGCGAGCGCGCCATGGGCGGCGGCGAGCGCACCATGGCTCGCCAGCGCCTCGAACTTGTTGTCGGCGCTGCGGAAGGGCAGGCCGGTCAGCGTCGCGACCTCCTTGGCGAAGAGGGCGGCGAAGTCGGGATGGGTATTGAGGCCGGTGCCGACGGCCGTGCCGCCTTGCGCCAGCGCATAGAGCCCGCCAAGCGCCGCCTCGATCCGGCCGATGCCGAGATGAAGCTGCATCGCATAGCCCGAGAATTCCTGGCCGAGCGTGACCGGCGTCGCGTCCTGGAGATGGGTGCGTCCGATCTTGACGAGGTGCTTGAAGGCCTCGGCCTTAGCGTTCAGTGCCTTTTCGAGATTGCGCAGGGCCGGCAGCAGGCGCCGCGTGATCTCCAGCGCCGCCGCGATATGCATCGCGGTCGGGAAGGAATCGTTCGAGGACTGGCCGCGATTGACGTGGTCGTTGGGATGGACGGGGCTCTTGGCGCCGAGCCCTGCGCCGAGCAGTTCGTTGGCGCGGTTCGCCAGGACCTCGTTGGCGTTCATGTTCGACTGGGTGCCGGAGCCGGTCTGCCAGATCACCAGCGGGAAATGTCCGTCGAACTTGCCGGCGAGCGCCTCGTCTGCGGCATGGGCGATGGCGCCGGCGACGCGCTGGTCGAGCAGGCCGAGCTTGGCGTTGACATGGGCGGCGGCCTTCTTGACCAGCACCAGCGCATGGACGAGCGGCAGCGGCATGCGCTCGCTCTCGCCGCCGATCTTGAAATTCTCGAGGGAGCGCTGGGTCTGCGCACCCCAATATCGATCCGCCGGCACGGCGATCGGGCCGAAGGAATCGGTTTCGGTGCGCGTCTGCGTCATGGCGTCCGTCGTCAGGGCTTCTTGCGGAAGGAATCGAGGCTGACCACCTCGGCCGTGCCCCGGCTGTCGTCGCCCTCGGTGGCCGGCTCCGCCTTGGCGGATGCCGCGGCAGGCTCGGCGGCGGGCGCCTTGCCCTTGGCGGCCGGCAGCGCAGCGGGCACGATCTTGGCGGGTGCCGGCGGAGCCTCCGCGGGCTCCGCTTCCTGCGAAGCGGCATCTTCCGCCTGGTCCTGCGCCTCGAATTTCAGGCCGAACTGGACGGAAGGATCGAAGAAGGTCGAGATCGCGTCGAAGGGCACGAGCAGCCGCTCAGGCACGCCCGAGAACGACAGGCCGACTTCGAAGGAATGCTCGCCGACGCTCAGGTCCCAGAACTGATGCTGGAGGACGATCGTCATCTCGTCGGGATGCTTCTCGCGCAGGCGCTGCGACAGGCGCACGCCCGGCGCGCCGGTGCGGAAGGTCACATAGAAATGATGCTCGCCCGGCAGCCCGTCGCGGGCCGCCTCCGCCAGGATCTTGCGGACCACGCCCTTCAGCGCGTCCTGCACCATGAGATCGTAACGAAGAACATCCTTGGACATCGGGTAGCGGTTTCCGCTTGTTCGTCCGGCGGGAACAGCCGGCAGGCCCTAAAAAAAGAAGTGGAGGCTTCTGTTGCCAGGCGCCTCCGAGCCCCGCCTTACGCGGCTAAACGCAAGGGCTTTGGTTTGGGAACCAGCACCGCTTACGCGGCGACGGCAACCCGAGCATTGTTGTCGTTGGCAACTATGCAATGGCCCGATAACGGCGGAACCATGCCGAGCAAAAGGATAACCTTTACACCCTCGTCGATCCTATTTCGCCCCCGCCGCAGCCCTGCAACCGCTCGGCTGCAAGTTCCTGCTGCTCGCGCCGCAGGGCTGGGGTGGAGGCGCCGGGTACCGCCCCCGGGTCCGAAAGGCTTATTTCGAAATCCGTTTATCGCCATAGCCGATCTTGCGAACGGCACCTCCGAATATAGGGAAGCCCGCGGCGTTGGCAAAGGGTTCTCCTGCGTTTTCGGGAAAGAGTGCGGGATAGAGGCTTTTGCCGGCCTCAATCGAGAATCCGTCCATTCTTGATGTCGATGTCGAGGCTGATCTCGTCGTCCTCGGCGGTGCGGCCGACGACCTCCCAGCGATCGCCGGAGCGGATGATCACCTCGACATGGACGAGGCCTGCGCTCCAGGCGATGTCGCGGGCCCGGCTCTCCGAGATCGTCGCGCTCGCGAACGTTTCCTCCGCATGAGCCGATAGCGCGAGCAGGGCGCTGAGGGCGAGCGCCGCCAGCAGGCGGCGCGGCAGGTGGACGATCGGCATAACACTATCCCCGCGAATCAAGGCGGCGATGAGCGGCGCCGATTGGGGCGGGTTTGCGGAGAAGCGACCTCACGGCCCGTCGCGTTTGCGTGAGGCGGCGACGCTCCCGCCATGGATTGGCAGGGCCTGCCGCAAACGCTGGGGATGCCTGCCGGCGGGGCAGGGCCAAGCCGTTTTCCAGCCGCTATAGTCGCGCGCCTTCCAGAGAGTCGCCATGCGCCAGTATCACGACCTGCTCCAACGCGTCCTCACCGAGGGCGTCCGCAAGGACGACCGTACGGGGACCGGTACGCTCGCCGTCTTCGGCCACCAGATGCGCTTCGACCTGTCGGAAGGGTTTCCCCTGGTCACGACCAAGAAGCTGCACCTGAAATCGATCATCCACGAGCTGATCTGGTTCCTGCGCGGCGACACCAATGTGCGCTATCTCCAGGAGAACGGCGTCACGATCTGGGACGAATGGGCCGATGCCAACGGCGATCTTGGCCCGGTCTATGGCCGGCAATGGCGCTCCTGGGCGGCGCCGGACGGGCAGGTGATCGACCAGATCGCCTGGCTGGTGAACGAGATCCGCCGCAATCCGGATTCGCGCCGACTGATCGTCTCGGCCTGGAATCCAGCCGATATCCCGAAGATGGCGCTGGCGCCCTGCCATTGCCTGTTCCAGTTCTTCGTCGCCAACGGGAAACTGTCCTGCCAGCTCTACCAGCGCTCGGCCGACGTCTTCCTCGGCGTGCCCTTCAATATCGCGAGCTATGCGCTTCTAACCCATATGGTGGCGCAGGTGACGGGGCTGGGCGTCGGCGATTTCGTGCATTCCTTCGGCGATACTCACCTCTATGTGAACCATCTCGACCAGGCCCGGCTGCAGCTCTCGCGCGAGCCCCGCGCGCTGCCGAAGCTCACGCTCAACCCGGCGGTGACGCGGCTGGAGGATTTCCAGTTCGCCGATGTCACGATCAGCTACTACGACCCGCATCCCGGCATCAAGGCTCCGATCGCAGTATGACGCTTTCCATCCGCTCCGCCCGTCCCGGCGAGGCCGGGCTCGTGCTCGGTTTCATCCGGGAGCTCGCCGAGTACGAGAAGCTGCTGCACGAGGTCGTCGCGACCGAGGCGGATATCGCGGAAGCCCTGTTCGGGGAGAACCCGAAGGCGTTCTGCGACATCGCCGAATGGGACGGCGAGCCGGTCGGCTTCGCGGTGTGGTTCTACACCTATTCGACCTTCTCGGGCCGGCACGGCATCTGGCTTGAGGACCTGTTCGTGCGGCCGGATCAGCGCGGGCGCGGCATCGGCAAGACGCTGATCGCCGGGCTGGCGCGGCGCTGTGTCGCGGAGGGCCTGCCGCGCCTCGCCTGGTGGGTGCTGAACTGGAACGAGCCGTCGCGCGTTTTCTATCGGGCGCTCGGTGCCAAGGCGCAGGACGAGTGGACCGTGAAGCGGCTGGAGGGCGAGGCGCTCGCGCGACTGGGCGCGGAGGTCTGAACCATGGAGAAACGTCCGGTCGTTCTGGTTGCAGCCGTCGCCGAGAATGGCGTGATCGGCGACGACAACCGGCTGATCTGGCGGCTCAAGGCCGACATGAAGCACTTTCGCAGCCTGACGCTGGGACGCCCGGTGCTGATGGGACGCAAGACCTTCCTGTCGATCGGCAAGCCCCTGCCGGGGCGCGAAATCGTAGTGCTGACCCGCGATGCCGGCTTTTCGGCCGAGGGCGTGAGCGTCGCCCATTCGCTCGACGAGGGCCTGGCGATCGGGCAGCGGCTCGCCGCGGCCAGCGAAGTGGATTCCGTGGTGGTCGCGGGCGGCGCCGAGATTTACCGCCAGGCGCTGCCGCTGGCGGATCGGCTGGAGCTGACCATCGTGCATGCCAACCCGTCAGGCGACGCGCTCTTCCCGGATTGGGAACGCGATGCCTTCGAGCCCGGGGCTAACGAGCATCATCCCGCCGATGCCGAGAACGATCACCCCTATACCTTCGTCACGCATCGCCGGCGCGGCTGATCGCCGCTTTCCGTTCACGATGAATGGCTTGCGCCGTTGACGAATCCATGGCCCATGACCAAGTCAGCCCAGCGCCTTCGCTCGAAGGCGCTGACAAGCGGCCGTCATTTGCTTATGGCTTGGCCTCGACAGAACGAAAGGGAACGGCTCGAGAATGCCTTGGAGCAATCAGAGCGGCGGTGGCAGCGGCGGGGGAGGTCCCTGGGGTCAGCGCGGAGGTAATGGCGGCGGCGGTCCCTGGGGCGGCGGTTCCGGCGGCGGTGGCGGGGGCAATGGCAACCCGCCCGATCTCGAGGAAATGCTGCGGCGCGGTCAGGACCGGCTGAAGAACCTCGTTCCCGGCGGCAATATCGGTGGGCGTGGGCTCCTTCTCGGAGGCTTGCTCCTGATCCTGATCTGGCTCGGCTCCGGCATCTATTTCGTGCGGCCCAACGAGGTCGGCCTCAACGTCGTGTTCGGCCGCTTCGCCGGCAAGACGGGCGAAGGTCCGAACTGGAACTGGCCCTATCCGATCGGCAGCGTGGTCAAGCCGCAGGTGACGAACGTCGTCACCACCGAGGTCGGCTTCCGGACGGTCGAATCGGTGCGCACCTCGCGCCAGACCGACGTGATCGAAGAGAGCCTGATGCTCACCGGCGACGAGAACATCGTCGACATCGACTTCATCGTGCAGTGGCAGATCGACCCGGCCGCGCCCGAGAACTACGTCTTCAACATCCAGGATCCGCCAGGCACGGTGAAGGCCGTGGCCGAGAGCGCGATGCGCGAGATCATCGGTCGGCGCAACATCCAGCCGGTGCTGACGACCGATCGCGGCGCGATCGAGACCGAGGTGCGCCAGCTGATGCAGGAGACGCTCAACGGCTACAATGCCGGCGTGCGGATCAGCCTCGTCCAGCTCCAGAAGGTCGACCCGCCGCAGCAGGTCATCGACGCCTTCCGCGACGTCCAGGCGGCTCGCGCCGACCAGGAGCGCCTGCGCAACGAGGCGCAGACCTATGCCAACCGCGTCGTGCCGGAGGCGCGCGGCCGCGCCGCGCAGCTCACCCAGGCGGCGGAGGCTTTCAAGGAGCAGACCGTCGCCGAGGCGCGTGGTCAGGCCAGCCGCTTCAACGCGGTCTACGAGCAATACAAGAACGCTCCGGGCGTGACGCGTGAGCGTCTGTTCCTGGAGACGATGGAACGCGTGATGGGCGGGACCGACAAGATCATCCTCGACTCGACGGGCAACGGGCAGGGCGTCGTGCCCTACCTGCCGCTGGACCAGCTCCAGCAGCGCCGCCCGGCTCCGGGCCAGCAGCAGGGAGGAGCTCTGCGATGAACTCCCCCGTGTTGCGCGGCGTGCTCTTTTTCGCCCTCGTCATCGTCGCCGTCGTGCTCTACGCCTCGACCTTCGTGGTCTCGCAGACGCAGTCGGCGCTCGTCCTGCGCCTCGGCGCGATCCGCAGCGTCGTCACGGCGCCGGGCCTGTATTTCAAGCTCCCGGCCCCGTTCGAGCAGGTGACCCTGCTCGACAACCGCATCCTCGATCTCGACCTGCCGGCCCAGGAAATCATCGCCTCGGACCAGAAGCGTCTCGTCGTCGATGCCTTCACGCGCTACCGGATCTCCGATCCGCTGCGCTTCTACCAGGCGGTCAACAACATCCCGCGGGCGAACTCGCAGCTCGCGTCGATCGTGAACGGCAATGTCCGCTCGGTTCTGGCGGAAGCCACGTTCACGGCGATGGTGCGCACGGACCGCACGCGCCTGATGAACCGCATCCGCGACGACGTGAACCGGGAGGCCGCCCGCTTCGGCATGTCGGTCGTCGACGTCCGGCTGCGGCGCGTCGACCTGCCGGCGGCGAACTCGGCGGCGGTGTTCCAGCGCATGCAGACCGAGCGTCAGCGCGAGGCGGCGGAAGCGCGCGCTCTCGGCGGCCAGCAGGCGCAGGAAATCCGCGCCAGGGCCGATAGGGACTCGACCGTGATCGTGGCGGAGGCGCAGCAGCACTCCGACGAGATCCGCGGCGCGGGCGAGGCGGAGCGCAACAAGGTCTTCGCCGAAGTCTTCGGCAAGGATCCGGAGTTCTTCTCCTTCTACCGTTCGATGCAGGCCTATGAGGCCAGCATCAAGCCGGGAGACACGCGGATGGTGCTGACACCGGATTCGCCGTTCTTCCGGTATTTCAACGGCCCCAGCGCGCAGCGTCAGGACGGCCAGGCGGGCGCTCCGGCGACGCCTGCCCAGCCTGCGCCTGCCCGGCCCTGATCATGGCGAGCGACGCGGATGCTTGATTTCGTCGCGGCGCTCGGCCTGGTCTTCGCTATCGAG
>NZ_JAELTI010000397.1 GCF_016428755.1 Allobosea sp. ASV33 | reverse complement strand
CCCCCCCCCCCCCCCCCCCCCCCCCCCCCCCCCCCCCCCCCCCCCCCCCCCCCCTTTTCAAGCAGAAGACGGCATACGCGATCGCGCCTAGAGTCTCGTGGGCTCGGAGATGTGTATAAGAGACAGGGCCCAGAGATAGCGGTCGCCGGCGATGCGGTGGCTGCCATGCAGGGAGATGCCGACGCCGCCACCCATGACGATGCCGTCGATCAGCGCGACATAGGGCTTGGGATAGGTCTTGATGCGGTGATTG
>NZ_JAELTI010000396.1 GCF_016428755.1 Allobosea sp. ASV33 | reverse complement strand
CCCCCCCCCCCCCCCCCCCCCCCCCCCCCCCCCCCCCCCCCCCCCCCCCCCCCCTTTTCAAGCAGAAGACGGCATACGCGATCGCGCCTAGAGTCTCGTGGGCTCGGAGATGTGTATAAGAGACAGGCCCGACGGCGTCACCACGATCTCGTCAGCCGAAGAAATCGACCAGTAGGCCGCGCTCGCCGCTGTGGCGTTGACGTGCGCGACGATCGGTTTGATGCCGCGGGCGGCGTGGATCATGCTCGACAGC
>NZ_JAELTI010000395.1 GCF_016428755.1 Allobosea sp. ASV33 | reverse complement strand
GGGGGGGGGGGGGGGGGGGGGGGGGGGGGGGGGGGGGGGGGGGGGGGGGGGGGGGGGGGGGGGGGGGGGGGGGGGGGGGGGGGGGGGGGGGGGGGGGGGGGGGGGGGGGGGGGGGGGGGGGGGGGGGCGGGGGGGGGGGGGGGGGGGGGGGGGGGGGGGGGGGGGGGGGGGGGGGGGGGGGGGGGGGGGGGGGGGGGGGGGGGGGGGGGGGGGGGGGGGGGGGGGGGGGGGGGGGGGGGGGGGGGGGGGGGGG
>NZ_JAELTI010000056.1 GCF_016428755.1 Allobosea sp. ASV33 | reverse complement strand
CTTGGCCTTGAGCTCGCTGAGCACCTCGCCGGCCTCGCGCAATTCCGCCTCGCGCTGGAAGGCGCGGGTCGTCTCGGCCGCTTTCTGAACGGCGGCCTGCTGTTCCGGCGTGAGCGAGGTCCAGAACTTCTTCGAGGCGACAAGCGCGACCGGCGTATAGACGTGGTTGGTGACGGTCAGGTACTTCTGCACCTCGAACATCTTGTTCGCGTACATGTCGACGAACGGATGCTCGTAGCCGTCCAGCGCCTTGGTCTCCAGGGCGGTGTAGACCTCCGTAAAGGCCATCGGCACGGCGTTCATGCCCATGGCGTTGAAGCTCGCCAGCGCCATCGGGCTCTGCATGACGCGGACCTTGAGGCCCTTCATATCGGCGAGCGTGGCAATCGGGCGCTTGCTGTTCGAGAGATTGCGGAAGGCGCCGCCTGACCAGGCGAGGCCCTGCAGGTTCATGTCGGCGAGCCCGTCCAGAAGGCGCTTGCCGGCGGGGCCGTCGAGCACGGCGGCAGCCTCGGCATCGGTCGCGAACAGGAACGGGAAATCGAAGATCTGCAGCTCTTTCTTGCGCGCCGCGATCGGCGAAAGCGCCCCCATGTAGAAGTCGATCGTGCCGGCCTGCGCCGCGATCAGCATCTTCTCCTCGGAACCGAGCGCGGCGTTGCCGAAGACCTCGACCTTCACGCTGCCATTGGTCGCCTTGGCGACCTCTTCCGCGAAGCGGCGCATCGCCGTGGCGCGCGGATGCGAGTCGGCGAAGGAGTGGCCGAGCTTGGCGGTCTTCACACCCTGCGCGATGGCCGGCACAAGTCCTGTGGCGGCAAGCGCCGCTCCGGCGGCAAGCAGCGTCCGGCGGGTTCCGTTGAACATGTCGGTCCTTCCCTGTGCTTGGCGCGCTTTGTCGCTCTGGGGCGGCGCCATTGCCGCACCCATAACGCGGCAGAAGTCAGGTTGTCAAACAACTGACAACGTGACAATGATGAGTCCTTAGGAACCCGCCATGCAGCTCTCGTCCATCGGATCACGGCCCAATCTCGCGAGCGATGCCGCCACCGCGCTGGCGACCTCGATCCGTTCGGGTGCCTTGCAGCCGGGCGCGCGGTTGCCTTCCGAGACGGAGCTTGCCCGCCAGCTCGGGGTCAGCCGGCCGGTGGTGCGCGAGGCGATCGCCTATCTCAAGGCCGACGGCATCGTCGAAAGCCGACGCGGGCTCGGGCTCTTCGTCAACCAGCAGGATTCATTGCGCCTGCGCCGTGCCGAGATCGCGGCTTCCGAGCAGTCGATCCTGCAATTCCTGGAGTTCCGTCTCGGGCTGGAAGTGGAGGCCGCGCAACTGGCTTCGCTCCGCCATACGCCGGAAGACCTGGCGCGCATCGAAGCGGCCGAAACCGCACTGAACGCCGCCGACGATGCAGGGGAGGACAGCGCCGCCCATGATCTCGCGCTCCACCTCGCCATTGCCACAGCCGCGCATAATCCGCTCTTCCTGACCGTGCTGCAGTTCGTCTCGAGCCCGCTGCTCAACTCGATCCGCAGCATGCGCGACAAGGACCGCGGCGAGGAATCCAACATCGCCATCCGCCGGGCCGACCACGCAGCGATCCTCGATCGCATCCGCGCCGGAGACCCTGACGGGGCCGGCGAAGCGATGCGCAAGCATATCGGCGAATCCTATCGCCGCTACGCAGGCAAGCTCGCCGCAAGCGGCGCTATGCCGGCCCATCCGGCCCTTCAGACCACGCCGAAATAGGACCCTTCTCGTGACCTCTCCCTTCGATCTCTCGGGGCGCACAGCGCTCGTGACTGGTTCCTCGCGTGGGCTCGGCCGTGCCATGGCCGAAGGGCTCGCGGCTGCGGGCGCCAGCATCATCCTCAACGGCGCCGATGCCGGGCGCCTCTCCGAGGCGGTCGCGGCGATGAACGCTGCGGGATACACCGCGCGCGGCCTCAACTTTGACGTCACCGACGAACAGGCCGTCGTCGCCGCCTTCGCCGCGCTCGACGCCGAGGGCGTGGCGGTCGATATTCTCGTCAACAATGCCGGCATCCAGTTCCGCAAGCCGATGCTGGAGCTGGAGACGGCCGACTGGCGCCGCGTGCTCGACACCAACCTCACCAGCGCCTTCGTCGTCGGCCGCGAGGCTGCGCGCCGCATGGCGAAGCGCGGCCATGGCAAGGTCATCAATATCGGCTCGCTGACCAGCGAGCTCGCCCGCGCGACCGTCGCGCCCTACACGGTGGCCAAGGGCGGCATCAAGATGCTGACCAAGGCCATGGCGGCCGAATGGGGCGAGCTCGGCATCCAGGCCAATGCGATCGGCCCCGGCTACATGCTGACCGACATGAACCAGGCCCTGATCGAGAACCCGGCCTTCGATGCCTGGGTGAAGGGGCGCACGCCGGCCCGCCGCTGGGGACGCCCGGACGAGCTTGCCGGCACCTGCGTCTATCTGGCGTCCTCGGCATCCGACTATGTCAGCGGCCAGATCATCTATGTCGACGGCGGCATGATCTCGGTGCTGTGACCCCCCGATAGCCAACAAGCAGGGAGGGGCTCCGGGCTTCCTCCCGAAAAGATCGAACAGGACGGAACGCCATGAAGATCACCGCCATCGAAACCCTGCACGCCGAGGAGTTCGGCAATGTGCTCTGGGTCCGCGTCCACACCGATTCCGGCCATATCGGCCTGGGCGAGACCTTCTACGGCGCCCGATCGGTCGAGGCCCACATCCACGACACGCTGGCCGGGCGCCTGCTCGGCAAGAACCCGCTGCATATCGAGGCGCTGCATCGCGAGATGACCAACCTGCCGATGGCACAGTCCTCGACGGGCGCGGAATCGCGCGCGACCTCGGCGATCGACATCGCGCTCTGGGACCATTTCGGCAAGGTCTGCGGCCAGCCGGTGCACCAGATGCTCGGTGGCCTCTGCCGCGACAAGCAGCGCATCTACAACACCTGCGCCGGCACCCGCTATGTCCGGTCCAGCAACATCAAGCCGGTCTCGAACTGGAGCCTGGGCGACGAGGCGAGCCCCTACGAGGACCTCGACGGCTTCATGAACCGCGCCGACGTGCTGGCCGAAAGCCTGCTTGAGCAGGGCATCAGCGCCATGAAGATCTGGCCCTTCGATCCCGCCGCGATCGAGAACCACGGTCTCCACATAACCGCCGAGCAGATGAAGAAAGCCGTCGAGCCCTTTGAAAAGATTCGCAAGGCGGTCGGCGACAAGATGGAGATCATGGTCGAGTTCCACTCGCTCTGGAACCTGCCGACCGCCAAGCAGATCGCCCGCGTGCTCGAGCCCTACAAGCCGACCTGGTACGAGGACCCGATCCGGATGAACTCGCCGCAGGCGCTGGCGGAATACGCCCGCTCGACCGATGTCTGGGTCTGCGCCAGCGAGACGCTGGGCTCGCGCTGGCCCTACAAGGACATGCTGGAGCGCGACGCCGCCCATGTCGTGATGGTCGACCTCTGCTGGACCGGCGGCCTGACCGAGGGCCGCAAGATCGCGGCGCTGGCCGAGACCTGGCACCGCCCCTTCGCCCCGCATGACTGCATCGGCCCGGTCGGCTTCGTCGCGGCGGTCCACACCTCCTTCAGCCAGCCGAACACGCTGATCCAGGAATCGGTGCGGGCCTTCTATCGCGGCTGGTATCTGGAGCTGGTCACCGAGATGCCGCGCATCGAGAACGGCTATGTCTACCCGATGGAGGCGCCGGGCCTCGGCGTCGACCTGCTGCCGGCGGTGTACGAGCGCTCCGACCTCACCGTGCGCCGCTCGACGCTCTGAGAGCACAAACGTTCGAAAAACATAAAAAGCCGCCGCCGGGATGTCGGCGGCGGCTTTCGTCTTGCTGCAGGTCGGGCTTACTCGGCCGGGGCCATCAGCGGCTCGTCCAGGAAGTCGGGCAGCTTGCCGGCGAGAGCGGCCTTCAGCCGGTTCTCGTCGAGCTCGCCTTCCCAGCGCGCCACCACGATCGTGGCGACGGCGTTGCCGATGAAGTTGGTCACCGCGCGGCACTCCGACATGAAGCGGTCGATGCCGAGGATCAGCGCCATGCCGGCGACGGGGACGGCGGGGACGACGGAGAGCGTCGCCGCGAGCGTGATGAAGCCCGCGCCGGTGATGCCGGCGGCGCCCTTCGAGGAGAGCATCGCGACTAGGAGCAGCAGGACCTGGTCGCCGAGCGGCAGGTGGATGTCCATGGCCTGGGCGATGAACAGCGCCGCCAGCGTCATGTAGATATTGGTGCCGTCGAGATTGAAGGAATAGCCGGTCGGGATGACCAGGCCGACGACGGAGCGCTTGCAGCCTGCGGCTTCCATCTTCTCCATCAGGCTTGGCAGCGCCGCTTCCGAGGAGGAGGTGCCGATGACCAGCAGGATCTCGTCCTTGATGTAGCGGATCAGCGCCAGCACCGAGAAGCCGTTATAGCGGGCGACGAGGCCGAGCACGCCGAGCACGAAGACCGCCGCCGTGATGTAGAAGGTCAGGATCAGGAAGGCGAGGTTGGCGACCGAGCCGATGCCATAGCGGCCGATGGTGAAGGCCATCGCGCCGAAGGCGCCGATCGGGGCTGCCTTCATCAGGATCGCCACCAGCTTGAAGATCGGGGTCGAGAGCGCCTGCAGGAAGTCGAGCACCGGCTTGCCGCGCTCGCCGACCATCGCGAGGGCCAGGCCGAACAGCACCGAGAAGAACAGCACCTGCAGGATGTCGCCGGAAGCGAAGGCGCCGACGATCGTGTCGGGGATGATGTTCTGCAGGAAGCCGACGACGCTCGCGTCATGCGCTTTGGCGGCGTAGCCCTGCACGGCCTTGGCGTCGAGGCTGGCGGGATTGATGTGCAGGCCGGCGCCGGGCTGGATCAGGTTGCCGATGATGAGGCCGACGATCAGCGCCAGCGTCGAGAAGCACAGGAAATAGATCATCGCCTTGCCGGCGACGCGGCCGACCTTCTTCATGTCGGTCATGCCGGCGATGCCGGTCGAGACCGTCAGGAAGATCACCGGGGCGATGATCATCTTCACCAGTTTGATGAAGGAATCGCCGAGCGGCTTCATCGCCGCGCCCTGGTCCGGCCAGAAATGGCCGAGCAGGATGCCCGCCGCGATGGCGAACAGCACCTGCACGTAGAGATGTTGATAAAACTTCTTCGGGCGCGCCGGATGAGCGGGCGCGATGTCGATCGGGGTCGCCATGTTCTGCTCCTTGGGTCGGCGGTCGTTTTGGTTTTGTTTGAAACCGCTGCTCCCCCGTTCGCAACCTGCGTGCCAACTGGCTCGCGCAAGGATAATTCAGCGAAACCAGTCGCTTGCGATGCCGCCCTGAATCAATTTGCGAGGGGCTTCGGCGGAATTCCGCACGCGGCCTCTTGATTTGTGCGGGATTCCGCACAACGACAGGGGATGAATCGTTCCGGGCGCGATCCATGGCAGAGTGCCGTGACGCTGCGCTGGCTGGTCTTCGGGCTGGTCGTGGCGGCGCTGGCTGTCGCCTCGCTTTTCGCCGCCGGCGAGATCGGCCGCAGCCGGGCCATCGCCGCGACGGAGAGCCGGGCGACCGACGGCGGCACGCTGGCGCTGGCGATCCTGCGCGGCGAGCTGGAGAAGCAGCGCGCCTTGCCGGTGATCCTGGCCCGCGACCCCGATGTCCGGCAGGCGTTGGCCGGCGGCAATCGTCACGGACTGGACCTCAAGCTCGAAGTGATCGCGCGCGAGGCCCGCACGGCGGTGATCTACCTGCTCGGCCCCGACGGCATTACCATCGCCGCCAGCAACTGGAACGAGCCGACGAGCTTCGTCGGCAACGACTACAGCTTCCGCGATTATTTCAGGGGTGCGGTCGCGAACGGCACGGCCGAGCAGTTCGCGCTCGGCACGGTCAGCCAGCGGCCCGGCCTCTACATCACCCGGCGGATCGAGGAGGGCGGCCGGAGTCTCGGCGTGATCGTCGTCAAGGCCGAGTTCGATCGCGTCGAGGCGGATTGGCGGGCGCTCGGCGGCCAGACCTATGTCGTCGACAAACGCGGTGTCGTGCTGCTCTCGACGGTCGAGGACTGGCGCTTCCGCGTTGAGACGCCGCTCGATGCCGCGACGGCCGCGGTCATCCGGGATTCGCTCCAGTTCGGCACCGCGCCGCTGACCCTGCTGCCGCTGCAGGAGCGCGACGAGCTCGTTCAGGGCACGGGCCCCTATGCCGGCCTCTACGCTCGCATCCGCCAGCCCGTCGCGACCACCGACTGGCTGCTGGAGGTGCTTCAGCCGGTCGATGCCGCCGTCGCCGCCGGGCGCACGCAATCGCAGGCGCTGGTTGCCCTCTTGCTCATGCCGGGGGTGGGGCTGGCCGGTTTTGCCCTCTATCGCCGTCAGCGCAATCTCGCCCGGCAGGAGGCCGACGCCCGCTCCAAGGCCGAGCTGGAGGAGCGTGTCGACGAACGCACGGCGGAGCTTGCCGGCGCCAACGAACGCCTCGTCGCCGAGATGGCGAAGCGCACCCGGGCGCAGGAACGCCTTTCCAACCTCCGGGAAGAGCTCGCCAAGGCCAACCGCCTCGCGACCCTCGGCCAGATCACGGCGGGCGTCGCGCATGAGGTCAACCAGCCGCTCGCGGCCCTGCGGACCTATGCGGAGAACGCCCGTGCCTTCCTGAAGCGCGCCGAGCCGGACGATGCGGACGGCGCGCTGGTCCGGATCGTCGCGCTGACGGACCGGATCGGCGCGATCACCGAGGCGCTCCGTGGCTTCGCGCGTCGCAGCAAGGAACCGCTCGCGCCGGTTGCGATCGGCACGATCGTCGAAGGCGCCCTGACCCTGCTCGAAGGCCCCTTGCGCCAGGCGGGCGTGACCCCGCTCGTGACGGCCCCGCCGGAGCCGGTCCATGTCATCGCGCGCCCGATCGAGCTCGAGCAGGTCTTCGTCAACCTGCTGCGCAATGCGATCGAGGCGCTGCATGAAGGCGGGCAGGGCGGCGAGCCGGCCCTGGCGATCACGGTCACACCAGGCGACGAGCGGGTCGAGATCGCGATCACGGATCGCGGCCCCGGCCTGTCTGAACAGGCGCTGGCGCAGCTCTTCGTCCCGTTCAGTACGTCGAAGCCGAAGGGGCTCGGCCTCGGGCTGGTGATCTCGCAGGACATGATCGTCTCCTTCGGCGGCACCTTGACCGCGACGAGCGTTCCCGGCGCCGGCGCCAGCTTCGTCATCAATCTCGAAAGGGCCGGGGCATGAGCGACACGGAAGCCTCCGTCGCGATCGAGGTCTCCTTCGTCGACGACGATCCCGACCTGCGCGACGCCAATGTCCAGGCGCTGCGCCTCGCCGGCTTCCGCGCGGTGGCGTTGCCGTCCGGCGAGGCGGCCCTGGCGCGGATCGGTCCCGATTATGCCGGCGTCGTCGTCACCGATATCCGTATGCCCGGCATGGACGGGATCGAATTGTTCCGGCGCCTGCGGGCGCTCGATCCCGACATTCCGGTCATCGTGATCTCCGGCCATGCCGATATCGCCACCGCCGTCGGCGCGATGAGCGAGGGCGCCTATGATTTTATCGCCAAGCCCTATGCCGGCGAGCGTCTCGTCGAGACATTGAGACGCGCGGCCGAGAAGCGCGCGCTCGTCCTCGAAAACCGCCGCCTGCGAGCGCTGGCCGAGCAAGGCGAGGAAGAGACCGCGCTGATCGGTGAGACACCCGCCATCACTCGCCTGCGCCAGACCATCCGCGAGCTCGCCGATGTCGATGTCGACGTCCTCGTGCTCGGCGAGACCGGGACCGGAAAGGAGGTCGTCGCCAGCCTGCTGCACCGGCTCGGCCGGCGGCGCGAAAAACCTTTCGTGGCGCTGAATTGCGGCGCGCTGCCCGACAGCGTCATCGAGAGCGAATTGTTCGGCTACGAGCCCGGCGCCTTCACCGGCGCGCAGAAAAAGCGGATCGGCCGCATCGAGCATTCCAGCGGCGGCACGCTTTTCCTCGACGAGCTGGAGAGCATGCCGCCCTCCGCCCAGGTCAAGCTGCTGCGCGTGCTGGAAATGCGCGAGATCGCGCCGCTCGGCTCCAACGACCTGCGCCGCGTCGACCTCAGGGTCGTCGCCGCGACCAAGGCCGATCTTGGTGACCCCGCCCAGCGCCGCGACTTCCGCGAGGACCTCTATTATCGCCTGAATGTCGTGACGCTGCGCATCCCGCCCTTGCGCGAACGGCGCCGCGATATCCCGCTGCTCTTCACGCGGTTTCTGGCGCGTGCGGCGGAAAAATATCGCCGGCCGGTGCCGGTTTTGGATCGCGCCGTCGAGCGTCATCTGGTCGAAAGCGACTGGCCCGGCAATGTCCGCGAACTCGTCCATTTCGCCGAACGTGTCGCGCTGGGCCTCTCCGGCGACCTGCCGGCGCAAGCGGCTCGCTCGGACGCCCCGGTCGCCAGCCTGCCCGACCGCCTCAACGCGATCGAAGCGAACCTGATCCGCGAGGCGCTGGAAGCCAATCGCGGCGATGTCCGCGCGACGCTGGAGATGCTCGGCATCCCCCGCAAGACCTTCTACGACAAGCTCGCCCGACACGGCATCGACCGGGCGGCGTACGCGATAACCGAATAAGCTGCTGCGGGAGCCTGCTGACGATCCTCGGAACCACAGCGTCATCCCTGGCTTGACCCGGGATCCATCGTAGAGTGCAGAGCCATACGATGGATCCCGGATCTCCGCTTCGCTGCATCCGGGATGACCCGCGTTTTCCTATGGCCCGACTTTTTGGCCGTCAGCCGAACAGCGCCCGCGGATCTGGCGTATACCGCCCGACCTTCTCGCGATCGATCGTCACGCCGAGCCCCGGCAGGTCCGGGATCGTCAGCCAGCCTTCAGCATCGAGCGCGAAAGGCTTCGCCAGGATGCCGTCGACATAGGGGCTGCCGCCGATGAACTCGACGAGGTCGGCATCGGGGAAGGCCGAGGCCATCTGCAGATCGGCGGCGAGGCCGAGCGCCGTGTTCCAGCCATGGCCGACATATCTGATGCCGAGATCATAGGCCATCCAGGCGATGCGGCGCTGCTCCGAGATGCCGCCGACCTTGGTGACGTCGGGCTGGACGATGTCGAGCGCGCCGGTCGTCAGCCAGGGAATGAAGCTCTGGCGCCGGGTCAGGACCTCGCAGCCGGCGATCGGTACCGGCGAGGAACGCCGCAACGCGCGATAGTCGTCGATCGCGTCGGGCCTGACCGGCTCCTCGAACCAGCCGACCTCGTAATCCGCCAGCATTTCGGCGGTACGCTTGGCCCATTTCAGCCCATGCGGCCAGAGCGCGTCGCTGGCGCCGGCATCGACGAAGAGCTTGGACTTCTCGCCTGCCGCCTCGCGAGCCGCCCGCACGATCGCCTCGTCGAGCTTCACGTCGAGCGCTCGGCCGAACGGCCCCCAGCCGATCTTGAAGGCACTGAATCCCTTGTCGCGATAACCAGCGACGACGTCCTTCATCGCCGCCGGCTCCTCCATCAGGAGCGAGCAGTAAGGCTGCACGCGCTCGCGATAGCGCCCGCCCAGCAACCGCCCGACGCTGAGCCCCGTGGCCTGGCCGAGAATGTCCCACATCGCGATGTCGATGCCGCTGATCGTGTGGGTCAGCGTGCCGCCGCGGCCCATCCAGAAGGTGTTCTGGTGCAGCTTCTCACTGACGAAATCGGGCGAGAGCGCGTCCGCACCGAGAAACAGCGGCTCCAGCACCTTCAGGCCTGCCTGAACGAGGCGCCCATCGGTGAAGACGCTGCCATAGCCGGTCAACCCCTGGTCGGTATGAACCGCGATCAGCGCGTGGATCGAATCCTCTGGCCGGATCTCGGCCGACCAGCCGCCCTTGGGGCTTTCGCCGAAGAGGGGAGCGGCCTCGATGCGGGTGATGCGGAAGGGCGGAAGCCCGGCTCGCCCCGCCGCGCGCGTGATGGGTTGGTCGTTCACGGCATATCCCTTTCCCTGCGGCGCCTGGCGACGATGGCCTCGTAGTCCATCGCGTGGTTCATGACGGTGATGTGCTCGTCGAGCGTGCGGGTGATCACCGCGATATCGCCGGCCTCGAAGGCCGAGAGCAGGTCGACATGCTCCTCGACCACGCCGGCCATCGGCTTGCCGAAGGTGGCGAGGCCGAAGATGATCGTGCATTGCGGCGCCAGCGTCTCCCACAGGTCGAAGGTGACGCTGTTGCCGCCGAGCCTGCAGAGCGCGCGGTGGAACGCGGTATCGGCCACCGCGACGCCATAGGCGCTGCCGCGCGCCGCCATCAATTCCATCTCGGCCACGGCGGCACGCAATTCGTCGAGATGAGAGCCGCGATTGCGGCCGGCGGCGACCGCGCGCACCACTGCGCTCGCCTCCAGGGCTATGCGCGCCTCGATCAGGTCCGAGACGCGTTCGTTGGTCACCGGGCGGAGCCGAATGCCCTTATAGGCTTCGCTGACCACGACGCCCTGGCTTTCGAGCAGGCGCAAGGCCTCGCGCACCGGCACGCGGCTGACTCCGAGCTTGCGGGCGAGATCGACCTCGACGATCCGGTCGCCCGGCAGGATCAGCCCGGCGGCGGCCCCGGCAATGATCGCCTCGATCGCATGGTCCACGAGCGTCTGCGGTTGCAGGGGCTGCCAGTCGGGGCCGGAGCTTCTCGCTCGCTCCTGAACGGCCGTCCCGGCTGCCCGCATCTGCTCGCTTGCTTCAGTCATCCGGCTCGCTGCCTCTCGCTTGACAGGTCGTATGATCGTATACAATCATACGAAACGCAAGAGCGGGAAGGGGTTCGCCATGGCGTCGGAAAGTCGGATTCGTTGCGAGATCGACTTTGAAGCTTCGGGCCGGCAGGCCGGCTATCTGCGGGCGCCTTTGTCGCGCAATACCTCCGGCTGGGGCGTCGTCGAGATCCCCGTGATCAGCGTGAAGAACGGCTCCGGGCCGACGGTCCTGTTCACCGGCGGCGTCCATGGCGACGAGTACGAAGGGCAGATCGCGGTCTCGCGTCTTGCCCGCAGCCTCGATCCGGCGAAGGTGCAGGGCAGGGTGATCATGATCCCCGCGCTCAACATGCCGGCCGTGCTCAACGACACCCGGCTCTCGCCGGTCGACAACCGCGACATGAACCGCTGCTTCCCGGGCAATCCGCGCGGCACCTTCTCCGAGATGCTGGCGCATTTCGTCGATACGGTGGTGCTGCCGCTGGTCGATATCTCCGTCGATCTTCATACCGCCGGCCATTCCGGCGACTCGGCGCTCTCCACCAACATGCATTACGTCGCCGACGCAGCCCTGCGCGAACGCACCATGGCGGCGGCCGCCGCCTTCGGCGCGCCCTACAATGTCGTGTTCTGGGGCGTCGACGAGGGCGCGACGCTGACCTCCTCGGTCGAGAAGCGCGGCATCCTCTCGCTCGGCACGGAGCTCGGCGGCTGGGGCCGCGTCAATGTCGAGGGCGTGCGCATCGCCGATCGGGCGCTGGCCAACATCCTCAAGCATTTCGGCCTCATGGACGGCAAGCCCGACACGACGCAGCGCGACGGCTCGCCCGGTACGCGCCACATGATGGTGCGCGATGCCGCCGGTTATTCCTTCGCGCCGGCCGGCGGACTGTTCGAGCCGCGCCATGTCGTCGGCGATGTCTGCCGGGCCGGCGATCTCGCGGGCTACCTGCATTTCGTCGAGGACATCGACCGCGACCCGCTCGAGGTGCGCTATCGCCGCGACGGCGTGCTCTGGATGTCCGCCGGGCCCGGCCGCGTCCAGCGCGGCGATGCTGTCGCGGTCCTGATGGAGGATTACGACGCGGTGCGCGCCGCCGCGTGACCAAGCCTATGCCTGAACCACACCGTGCCTGACCATCAATCCTGAGGGGACAAGAACATGGCAAAGCACATCATCGTTGGCGCGGCCCTCGCGGCGGCACTCATGCTCGGAGGGGCGCAAGGCGCGCTGGCCCAACGCAAGGGCGGCGAGGTCGTCATCGGCATCAGCCAGGCGCCGCCCTCGCTCGATGCGCAGATCACCTCGGCGCAGGCCTCGCGCAATGTCACGCTGCATATCTTCGAGACGCTCTATGCCCGCGACGAGAACGCCAAGCCGGTGCCGGAACTAGCCGAGGGCGTGACGATCTCACCGGATGGAAAGACCTATGTCTTCCCGATCCGCAAGGACGTGACCTTCCATAACGGCAAGAAGCTCGATGCCGCCGATGTCGTCGCCTCGCTGGAGCGCTACCGCAAGGTCGGCGCTTCGCCGGCGCTGGTTGCTGCCATCGACACGATCAAGGCGAGCGGCGAGCATGAGGTGACGGTCACGCTGAAGGAGCCGCAATCGACCTTCCTCGATAATCTCTCCTCGCCGCGCGCCCCGATCGCGATCTATCCGGCAAGCGAGGCCGCGAAGGAGGCCGGCAAGATCGAGATCATCGGCACCGGCCCCTACAAGTTCGTCGAGTACAAGCCGGACAGCCACGTCAAGCTGACACGCTATGACGGCTACGCCCCTAATCCGAAGGGCACCAGCCGCGACGGCTTCGCCGGCAAGAAGGAAGCCTTCCTGGACACCGTGACCTTCCGTTTCATGCCGGAAGGCGGCGCCCGCAGCGCGGCGCTCGAAGCCGGCCAGATCCAGTTCAACGAGACCGTCGACGGCCCGACCGCCAAGCGCCTCGGCACCGACAACCGCTTCACCATCCACAAGGTGATGCCGTTCGGCCTGCAGGTCATCAAGTTCAACCAGGCTCAGGCCCCGGCCAATGACGTGAACTTCCGGCTCGCCGTCCAGGCGGCGCTCGACATGGAGGAGATCATGGCGATCTCCTATGCCGATATCTACCAGATGGACCCGAGCTGGCTTTATCCCGGCTCCGCCTTTTATTCGACGGTCGGGAGCGACAAGTACAACAAGTCCGACATCAAGCTCGCCAAGGAGCTGCTTGCCAAATCCTCCTACAAGGGCGGCAAGATTACCTTCATCACCGACAACCTGCGCCCCAATGTCGACACCGCGACGCTGGTCCAGCAGAAGCTGAAGGAGATCGGTGTCGAGGTCGATATCGCCGTCTCCGACTGGCCGACCGTCTCGAAGATCGGATTTACGCCGACAGGCTGGACCTTCTGGACCCATGGCTTCGGCATCGAGCCCTATGAGGGTCCAGGCTCGGTGATGGCGCCCTGGGTCAACGGCCTTTCGCAGCAGGCGAAGGACCCGGAGATCGACCGCATCGCCGCCGCCTTCAATGCCGAGATGGACGAAGGCAAGCGCAAGGCCCTCTTCGACGCCTTCCAGAAGCACATGTACGATGCAGCGGTGGCGATGAAGGCCGGCAATTACGGGGTCTTCCAGGCCTCCACGGCCAAACTCAAGAACTTCAAGCCCTATCGCATCCCGCGCATGTGGGGCGTCTGGCTGGAGCCTTGAGAGCGCGCCAAGTTAGCCGTCGTAAGCCTTGCCTGCTCTCATAATGCGCGATGTCATCCCGGCCGGAGCTTAGCGAAGAGCCGGGATCCATGCCCGAGCCTTCTTCGGAAGCGCTCCGGCATGGATCCCGGGTCACCCTCCGGGCGCCCGGGATGACGCGCGCCTTTCCCGATCATCGACCAACGCTCGGAAGGAGGGCGGCATGGGACATTTCCTGATCCGCCGGCTCGCGGGCGCCTTTCTCGTGCTCGTCCTGGTCTCGCTGATGTCCTTCGCGTTGATCTGGCTGGTGCCGGGCGATCCGGCGGCGGCCTTCCTCGACGCCTCGGCGACGCCCGAGCAGGTCGCCAAGCTGCGCGGCGCGCTCGGGCTCGATCTCTCGCTGCCGCAGCAGATGCTGGGCTGGTACGGCCGCATCCTCAGCGGCGATCTCGGCCAGTCGATCCTGCTCAACCGCTCGGTGACGGCGGCCCTGATCGAGCGCCTGCCGGTCACGCTCTCGCTCGCCGCGCTGGCGCTGGCGTTCGCCGTGTTCTTCGGCGTCGCTGCCGGCATTATCGCCGCCGTCAATCACAACCGCTGGCCCGACCAGGCGGTGATGACCACGGCTTTGCTTGGGCTCTCGGTGCCGGATTTCTGGCTCGGCCTCGTCATGGTGCTGGTCTTCGCCGTGTCGCTCGGCTGGCTGCCGAGCGGCGGCTTCACGCCCTTCCTGCAATCCCCCGCCGAATGGCTGCGCGGCATGATCCTGCCGGCGCTGACGTTGGGGCTGGTGCAGGTCGGCTTCATCGCCCGCATGGCGCGCGCCTCGATGCTGGATACGCTCTCGCAGGATTACGTTCGCACCGCCGATGCCAAGGGGCTGGCCAAGCTCCATGTCGTCCTGCGCCATGCATTGCCCAACGCGATGATCCCGATCCTCACGGTCATCGGCATCGTCTCCGGCGCGCTGCTCGGCGGCGCGGTCATCGTCGAGCAGGTCTTCTCGATCCCCGGCATCGGCCGCCTGATCGTCGGCGCCATCGCCTCGCGTGATTTCCCGGTGCTGCAAGGCGGCCTGCTCTTCCTCGCGGTCGTCTATCTCGCGATCAATCTCGTCGTCGACATCCTCTACGCCGTGGTCGATCCGCGCGTGAGGCTGGCCTGATGCAGGGCACGCCACTCGTCGGCCGCGCCCTCTGGGGGCGTCTTCTGCGCAACCGCTCCTTCGCGATCGGAGTGGTGCTGGTGCTCGTCATGGTCGCGGTCGCCATCTTCGCGGACTGGCTCACGCCCTTCGATCCGCTCAAGAGCAACGTTCGGGCCCGCCTGGCCGCGCCTGATGCCGCACACTGGTTCGGCACCGACCATTTCGGCCGCGACATCCTCTCTCGCGTCATGATCGGCGCCCGCATCTCGCTCGCCATCGGTGCCTTCACGGCGGTGCTGGCCGGGGTCGCCGGCACGCTGAGCGGCGCCATCGCCGGCTATTTCCACCGTCTCGATCAGCCGATCATGCGGATCATGGACGCTCTGATGGCATTCCCCTCGATCGTGCTCGCCATGGTCGTCTCGGCCGTGCTTGGCGCGTCGCTGACCAATGTCGTGATCGCGCTGGCCATTGCCACGACGCCGCACACCGCCCGCATCGTGAGGGCCTCGGTGCTGCTCGAAAAGGAGCAGGAATACATCGCCGCGGCGCGCTCGATCGGTGTCGGCGAGTGGACCATCCTGTTCAAGCATGTGTTGCGCAACGTCGCCGGGCCGCTGATCGTGCGCCTGACCTATGTCTTCGCCATCGCGATCCTCGCCGAAGCCGCACTTTCCTTCGTCGGCGCCGGCCCGCCGCCGCCCACCGCCTCCTTCGGCTCGATCATCGCGCAAGGCCGCGACTTCATGCGCGAAGCCCCGTGGATCACGGTGTTTCCGGGCCTCGCGATCATCGCCTGCGTGCTCGGCCTCAACCTGCTCGGCGACGGCCTGCGCGACGTGCTCGATCCCCGCCTGAAATTCTGAACCCTAGAGGCTGTTAGTGACCATGGGAGGGATTTGATGAGGTCAAAACCGCAGAGATGGGAGGAGCATCGCGCCGCCGATACCACTGGTATCGGCAAGCGGTGCGACGCTGCAGCTCTGCGGTTTTCACCTCACCCCGAGGGCGCGGCGCTTTTGCGCAACTGCCGTGTCGTTCTTCGTAGCAAACCGGAAGGTTTGCGTCCTCGAACTCCTTGCATTTGCGCAAAATCGCCAGCGTCAAATCCTTCCCATGGTCACTAACAGCCTCTAGGAGCCGCCCGATGAAGCGCATCCTGATCGCCGACTGCAAGCAGGAGATATCCTCCTTCAACCCGCTGCCGTCGTATTACGAGAACTTCCTGATCCACCATGGCGACGGCCTCTACGTCCAGCGCGGCCAGAACCAGGAACTCGGCGGCGCGCTCGCAGTCTTCGAGGCGAGGGGCGATATCGAGATCGTGCCGACGATCTGCGCGCGCTCCGGCAGTGCGGGCCTGCTCTCGGCCGCAGGCTGGAAGAAGCTCTCCGAGGAAATCCTCACGGCCATCTTCGCCAAGCTCGACCGCATCGACGGCATCTATGTCTCGCTGCATGGCGCGATGGGGGCCGATGGCGAGCTCGACCCCGAAGGCTACCTGCTGGAGAAGCTGCGCCAGCGCGTCGGGCCGGACATGCCGATCGTCATCTCGCTCGACCTGCACGGCATCCTGACCGACCGCATGCTGCGCCAAGTCGACGGCTTCGCGATCTACTGGACCTATCCCCATGTCGATTTCGCCGATACCGGTCGCCGTGCCGCCGAACTGCTGCTGAAGCTGATGGCCGGCGGCATCAAGCCCGTCGCCGCCCGCGTCGTCATTCCCGCGCTGGTGCGCGGCGACGAGCTCATCACCAAGACCGGCTGCTATGGCGAGCTTCTCGCCGAATGCCGCCGGCTCGAGGAGGAGGGGCGGGCACTCGCGGCCGGCATCATGATCGGCAATCCCTTCACCGACGTGCCCGAGCTCTGCTCGCAGGTGCTGATCCTCACCGATGGCGACAGGGCAACCGCCGAGCGCGAGGCGATCCGGCTTGCCGAGGAATTCTGGCCCTTGCGCTTCCGCATGCAAGGCAAGCTCGTCCCGCTTGACCGCGCCATCGCCCAGGCCCGCAGCATCGACGGCCCCGTGATCTTCACCGATGCCGCCGACGCGACCTCCTCCGGCGCCTCCGGCGACAGCAACCTTATCCTCGCCGCTTTGCGCAAGGCCGGCTCCGGCAAGCGGGTGCTGGCCCAGATCGTCGATGCGCCGGCTGCGGCTACGGCGCATAAGGCCGGCGTCGGCGCGACGATCGAGGTCACGCTCGGCGGCTCGATCGATCCCGCCCGCTTTCCGCCGATGAAGGTGAAGGGCAAGGTCAAGCTGCTCTCCGACGGCGAAGCCGCGCTGGAAACGATGAAAGCGCCGCTCAGCGCCGGGCCGACGGCCGTGCTGACCTGGGACAATGTCACCGTCGTGGTGATGAGCCGTTCGGTCAGCCTGTTCGACCGCGCGATGTATTACGCCAACGGCATCGACCCCACCGATTTCGACCTGATCGTGGTGAAGTCGCCCCACACCGAATTCCACATGTTCGACCAGTGGTGCGCGCGGAACTTCAACATCGACGCACCCGGCGCGACCTCCGCCAACCTCAGAAGCCTCGGCCACACCATCTGCGCCCGGCCGATCTACCCGCTCGACGAGGGCGTCACCTTCGCGCCCCGCGCCACGATCTACGAACTGTGAGGATGAAGCCCGTGCCCAGGATCGAGGCCGTCGATTTCTTCTATCTCGCCATGCCCGTCGTCACCGACGAGGCCGATGGCAGCCAGGATGCCTTGCTGGTCAGGGTCGCCGCCGGCGGCCATGTCGGTTGGGGCGAATGCGAGGCGGCGCCGCTGCCCTCCATCGCCGCCTTCATTTGCCCGATGTCGCATGGCGTCTGCCGTCCGGTCGCCGATTCCGTGCTCGGCCAGAATCTGGAAAGCCCGGAGGATATCGCCCGCATCGCCGCCGCCGTCGCCTATAACTCGATGGACCTGCTGCAGGCGCCGCATACCTTCTCGGGCGTCGAGATGGCCTTATGGGACATCCTCGGCAAGATGCGCTCCGAGCCGGTCTGGCGTCTGCTCGGATACGCGAAAAGCCATCCCAAGACGCCCTATGCCTCCGTCCTTTTCGGCGACACGGCGCAGGAAACGCTCGAACGCGCCCGCGATGCCCGCAGCCGCAGCTTCCGTGCCGCCAAGTTCGGCTGGGGGCCGATCGGGCGCGGCAGCGTCGAGGCCGATGCGGAGCATTTCGTCGCCGCTCGCGAGGGGCTGGGTCAGGACGGCATCCTGCTCGTCGATACCGGACAGATCTTCATCGAGGATGTCGCGCGCGCCGCCGCCCGCTTGCCGGCGATGGAAAAGGCCAACGTGCTCTGGTTCGAGGAGCCCTTCCACGCCAGCGCGCTCGAAGCCTATGGCGCTCTTGCCAGGCGCAGCCCCAAGGTCCGTTTGGCCGGCGGGGAGGGCGCCCATAACGAGTCGATGGCGCGGCAGCTCATCGACTATGGTGGCATCGGCTATGTCCAGATCGATTGCGGCCGGATCGGTGGCATCGGTCCGTCTAAGGCCGTGGCGGATTATGCGGTCGCGAAGGGAGTGACCTTCGTCAACCACACCTTCACCTCGCATCTCGCGCTCTCGGCCTCGCTCCAGCCCTATGCGGGCTTGGCCGATCACGAGATCTGCGAGTATCCGGCCATGCCGAAGCCGCTGGCCACAGTGATCTCCGCCAACCATCTGGAGCGCGATGCCAATGGGCAGGTCGCGGCTCCCGATGCGCCCGGCCTCGGCATCGAGGTCGCGACGGCCGCGCTGCGCGGCTATCTGCAGGAGGTCGAGATATCCGTCGGCGGCAAGCGGCTCTACAGCACGCCAGGCCTTTGAAGCCATGCCTGCTTGACGCAGCGCCGCACCCTTATAGGGTGGGCGCCGATCGAGGTTCTCCGGGTTGCTCCCGGAGCTAAGAGGGAATTCGGTGCTGCGCGCCACGCGCAAATGCCGAGGCTGCCCCCGCAACTGTAAGCGGCGAGCTCTCCACCCATCGTCCACTGGCGCCTGACGCGCCGGGAAGGCCGGGCGGAACAGGCATCGACCCGCGAGCCAGGAGACCTGCCCCGGTCGTCGAAGACGTCTTTCGGACGGGGTGTTCCGAAGCCTGTGTGTCGATGGTGGCCCTTGCGGCCGGCCTCCCGCCCCACATGCCCGAAGCTGCCCCGGCCGTCATCTCGGGGAGCGATGAAACCCATGTTCACGAAGACCACCACCCAAGCCGCTCAAGGCGGCTTGACGGCTGCCTGCAGCGCGCTCTATCAGAAATGCAATATTGTTACATTTCGGATGGCCTCGATGCCGGCTGCGCGCCCGTTCAATCCCCTGCTTCGCCTGTCGGCCGCCGCGCTGTTCGGCGCTCTCGCCGCAAGCACGGCCGTCGCAGCGCCGACCAAATACCCGCTGACCCTCGAGAATTGCCGCGAGACGATCACCTTCAACGCCGCGCCCAAGCGCGTCGTCGCGATCGGCCAGACCCAGACGGAAATCCTCTATGCGCTCGGCCTCGGCGACCGTGTCGTCGGCACGGCGGTCTGGTTCTCACCGGTGGCCAAACCCTATGAGGCGGTCAACGCCAAGGTGAAACGCCTCGCCGACAACGATCCGAGCTTCGAGGCCGTGCTGGCGCAGGAGCCCGATCTCGTCACCGCGATGTTCGAATGGCATGTCGGGCCCAACGGCATCGTCGGCAAGCGCGACCAGTTCGCCAAGGTGAAGGTGCCGACTTACGTCTCGCCGACCGATTGCGTCGGCAAGGACAATTCCGGAGCCGGCGACGGCGTGCGCACGCAGATGTTCACGATGGAGCTGGTCTATCGCAACATCCGCGAATTCGGCGAAATCTTCGATGTCGCCGACCGCGCCGAGAAGCTCGTCGCCGAGCTCAAGGCGCGCGAGGACAAGGCTGTCGAGCAGGTCGCGAAGCTGAAGGCGCAGGACGTGCCGGTCGTCGTCTGGTTCTCCAGCAAAGACATCAAGGGCGACGGCTTCATGGCCGGCAGGAACGGCGTGCCCGCCTATATCCTGTCGAAGCTCGGCGCCCGCAACATCATCACGACCAACGAGGAATGGCCGCTGGTCGGCTGGGAGAGCATCGCCGCTGCAAATCCGGCCGTGATCGTCACCGTGAAGATGGATCGCCGCCGCTTCCCGGCCGACGATATCGAGAAGAAGCTGGACTTCCTGAAGACCGATCCGGTCGCCAGCAAGCTCGACGCCGTGAAGAATGGCCGCATCGTCATCCTGGATGTCGGCGCGACCCGCGCCGGGCTCGACACGGTCGACGGTATCGAGACCCTCGCCAAAGCGATCGCCGGCTTCGGGCTCTCACGTTGAGCCACGCCGCCCACGGGCCGAACTGGCCGGCGCGGATCGGCATCGCGCTGGCCTCGTTGCTGGCGCTGACCTTGTCGGTCGCGCTGGCGGTGACGATCGGCGAGATGCGTATCCCGCTGGACACGGCCCTGAAGGCGCTCGGCAACGGGCTGTTCGACCTCGACTTCCCTGTCAGCGCGATCCAGCAGGGCGTGATCTTCGATTATCGCCTCAGCCGGGCGCTGATGGCGGGCTTATGCGGCGGCGCGCTCGCGCTGTCGGGCGCGATCCTGCAGGCGCTGCTGCGCAATCCGCTGGCCGAGCCCTATATCCTCGGCATCTCGGCGGGTGCCTCGACCGGCGCCGTGGCGGTGTTGATCCTCGGCATCAGCATCGGCGGCGCGGTGCTCTCGGTCTCCGCCGGTGCCTTCATCGGCTCCTGCGCCGCGCTCGTCGTCGTCGCGCTTTTGGCGGCGGGGGCAGGGGGCGCGAGTGACCGCGTTATTCTCGCCGGCGTCGCCACCTCGCAGCTCTTCAATGCCGCGACGGCGACGATCGTCACGACGCTCGCCAGCGCCGAGCAGGCGCGGGGCGTCATGTTCTGGCTGCTCGGCAATTTCGGCGGCGTGCGCTGGCCTGACATCTGGATGGCGGCGCCGGTTGCCTTCATCGGTTTCGGCATCTGCATGCTGCACGCCAAGGTGCTGGATGCCTTTGCCTTCGGCGTCGATGCGGCCGCTTCCCTTGGCGTCGCCGTGACGCGGGTCAAGGTCGTGCTCTTCGCGACGACTGCGGTGATGACGGCCGTGATGGTCTCGATCGTCGGCACGGTCGGCTTCGTCGGGCTAATCATTCCCCATGCCGCGCGCTTCCTCGTCGGCTCGGGCCATGCCCGCTTGCTGCCGGCCTGCCTCGTCATCGGCGCGATCTTCATGATCCTCGCGGATATCCTCTCCCGCGTCCTGATACCCCAACAGATCCTGCCGATCGGCGTGGTCACCGCGCTCTTCGGTGCCCCCGTCTTCGCGCTGATCCTCTACAGAGCCAGGAGACCGCAATGAGGAGGCCGGCATGACGCTCGCGACCCGTGAGGTCCGCTGGGGTGTCGGCGGCCGGATGATCGTCGATGGCGTTACGCTGGCAGCGGCGCCCGGTCGCGTGCTCGGCCTGATCGGCCCGAACGGCTCCGGCAAATCGAGCCTGCTCCGGTTGCTCTGCCGCTTGCGCAATGTCGCGAGCGGCGTCGTCATGCTCGACGGGAACGACATCGCCGGCGTGCCGCGTCGCGATCTCGCCCGTCGTCTCGCTTTCGTCGAGCAGCAGGCGACGACCGAGATCCAGCTCTCCGTCTGCGACGTGGTGCGCCTCGGTCGCACGCCGCATCGTGCCGCGCTCGCCTCCTGGAACGATGCCGACGAGGCGGCCGTCAACGAGGCGCTGGCGCGGGTCGGGCTCACCGAGCGCCACGACCAGTTCTGGCATACGCTCTCAGGCGGAGAGCGTCAGCGCGTCCATATTGCGCGGGCGCTCGCGCAGGAGCCGAGCGAGCTGATCCTGGACGAGCCGACCAATCATCTCGACATCCAGCACCAGCTCTCGATCCTCAGCCTGGTCCGTCGCCTCGGCATCACCTGCATCATGGCGCTGCACGATCTCAACCTCGCCGCCATGTTCTGCGACGAGATCGCGCTGCTGCATGACGGGCGCCTGCAGGCGGCCGGCGCGCCGGAGGAGGTCCTGACGGCAGAGGCGATCCAGCGCATCTTCGGTGTTGCGGTCTCGATCCGCCCGGGCGCATCAGGGCGCCGCCACATCGAATACCTGGTCGAGGCCGAGCCGCGGAAGGGCATGCCGGGGAGCTGTTAGTCGACCGCTCCTAGGTCCCGGGCAACACGAAATCCCGGCGCATCGGCGTGAACACGTCGAGCAGGACGCCGGCCTCGATATTGACGGCGCCGTGCACGGCATCGGGCGGCACGGTGAAGCTGTCGCCGGCAACCAGGCGCTCGGTCCGCCCCGATATGGTGATGTCGAAGGTGCCGCATTCGACGAGCGAGCACTGGATATGCGGATGGCTGTGCGGCGGGCCGATCGCGCCGGCCTCGAAGCGCACGCGCACCATCATCACCTCGTCGCGATAGGTCAGAATCTTGCGCGTCACGCCGATGCCGGCCGGCTCCCAGGCGAGGTCGGCATCATGGGCGAAGGGCTCGTTCTTGCGGTCCATGTCGATCTCCCTCAGCGCAGATCCCCGGTCGCGACCATGTCCATGTCGGTATAGTCGACATTGTCGCCGCCCATGCCCCAGATGAAGGAATAGGCCTTCGTCCCGACGCCGGAATGGATCGACCAGCCCGGCGAGAGGATCGCCTGCTCGTTGGCGACGACGAGATGGCGGGTCTCCTGCGGCTCGCCCATCAGGTGGAAGACGCGGGCGTCCGCGGGAACGTCGAAATAGAGATAGATCTCGCAGCGCCGGTCATGGGTATGCGAGGGCATCGTGTTCCAGATGCTGCCCTCGTCCAGCGTGGTCACGCCCATGACGAGCTGGCAGGTCTCGCAGACGCCCGGGATGATGTACTGGCGGATCGTCCGCTTGTTGGCGGTGGCCTGCTCACCGAGATGCAGCGTCCTGGCATCGGACTCGCGGATCACCCTGGTCGGGTGCGCCGCATGGGCCGGGGTCGAGAGCAGGTAGAACTTGGCCGGGTTCGACGCATCGTCGCTGGCGAAGGAAACCTCGCCTGCTTCCTTGCCGACATAGAGCGCGTCTCGCTTGGCGAGCGGATAGTCGTTGCCGCCGACCGATACTTTGCCGGGGCCTCCGACATTGACGATGCCGAGTTCGCGTCGCCTGAGGAAGGCGTCGGTGCCGACGGCCTTCGGTGTCGGCAGCACGATCGCCTTGCCGGCCGGCATGGCGCCGCCGACGATGACGCGGTCGAGATGGCTGTAGGTCAGCTTGACCTCGCCGGAGACGAACAGCGTCTCGATCAGGAAATGGCGGCGCAGCTCCGCCGTGTCGAAGCCCTTCACGGCCTCGGGATGCGAAACCTGGCGGATGTCGATGGTCATGTCCGGTCCTTCAGTGGAACAGGCGCGGCAGCCAGAGCGACAGGCCGGGCACATAGGTGACGAGCAGGAGCACGGCGATGCTGGCGCCGTAGAACGGCCAGATCGTGCGCATCGACTCGCCGATGGAGATGCGGCCAATGGCGCAGGCGACGAACTGCACCGAGCCGACCGGCGGCGTGTTGAGGCCGATGCCGGCGTTGAGGATCAGGATCACCCCGAAATGCACGGGATCGACGCCGAAGGCCTTCACCACCGGCAGGAAGATCGGCGTGCAGATGATAATCATCGGCGCCATGTCCATGAAGGTGCCGAGCACCAGCAGGATCAGGTTGATCATCAGCAGGATGGTGATCGGGTTGTCGGAGACGGCCTTCATCGCCGCGATCGTCGCTTGCGGCACCTCCAAGAAGGCCATCAGCCAGCCGAAGGCGCCGGCCGTCCCGATCACCAGCAGCACCATCGCCGTGGTGCGCACGGCGCCCAAGGTCGCCTCGACGAAGGCGGTCCAGGTGAGCTGGCGATAGACGAAGATGGTGACGAGGATCGCGTAGACCACCGCGACGCAGGAGGATTCCGTCGCGGTGAAGACGCCGGAACGGACGCCGCCGAAGATGATGCCGATCAGCAGGATGCCGGGCAGCGCCAGCACGACATAGCGCCCGACCGTCGCGAAGCCGGGGAAGGGCTCGCGCGGATAGCCGCGCTTCACCGCGACCGCCCAGGCGGCGACCATCAGCGCGGCGCAGAGCAGCAGGCCCGGCACGACGCCGGCCGTGAACAGGTCCGCGATCGAGAGATTGCCGCCCGCCGAGAGCGAATAGATGATCATGTTGTGCGAGGGCGGGATCAGCAGGGCAATGATCGCCGCGTTGGCGGTGACGTTGACGGCGTAGTCGGCGTCATAGCCGCGCTTCTTCATCTGCGGGATCATGAGGCCGCCGACGGCGGAAGCATCGGCCACGGCCGAGCCGGAGATGCCGCCGAACAGCGTGCAGGTGACCACGTTCACTTGGCCGAGCCCGCCGCGCAGATGGCCGACGAGGCTCGCCGCCATCTGGATCAGCCGCTCGGCGATGCCGCCGCGGATCATCAGGTCGCCGGCATAGATAAAGAACGGGATCGCCATCATGGCGAAAGCGTTCATGCCGGAATTCATCTGCTGGAAGACGACGACCGGCGGCAGGCCCATATAGGCGACGGTCGCGACCGAGGCGATGCCGAGGCAGAAGGCGACGGGCACGCCGATCAGCAGCAGGAGCGAGAAGACGCCGAAGAGGATCCAGAGTTCCATGGCTCAGGCCTCCTGGCTTTCGCCGAAATGGACAAAGCCGAGCGGCGCCTGCTGCTCGCCGGTGACGAAGAGCAGGAGCTTTTCCAGCGCGAACAGGGCGATCAGCGCGCCGCCCGCTGCGATCGGCACATAGTCCCAGCCGCGGGAGATGCCGATGATCGGCATGCGATCGGCCCAGGTGCCCGCCGCGAGCTGCCAGCCATAGCCGAGCATGGCGAGGCCGAAGGCGCAGACCAGGGCCTCGCCGATGACGATCAGTGCCGCCCGCAAGGGCGGCGGCGACATCACCAGCCCGACCTCGAAGCCGAGATGGTCGCTCTCGCGCACGCCGACGGCGGCGCCGAGCAGGATGAACCAGGACATCAGGAAGAGCGAGCCGGCCTCGACCCAGATCGGCGTGTCGTTGAGCACGTAGCGGCCGAACACGCCCCAGGCGACCATCACGGTCATCAGGACAAGGCCGGCCCCGGCGGCGATCAGCGCGTACAGGCTGAGCTTGGCGTCGAGGCGTGTCAGGAAAGCGGTGAAAGCGCGCATGGAATGTCCCGGCTTTGTCGATAAGGACCGGTCATCCCGGGCGGAGCGAAGCGGAGACCCGGGCTCCATGCCTGAACGATTCCGGCATGGAGCTCGGATCGGCGCGGCTTCGCCGCTTGTCCGGGATGACGACGTCGGGCGAGGCGGCCGGAGAGCCGCCTCGCCTGAGCGAGGCTCAGTTCACCGCCTGGATCGCGGCGACCATGTCCTTGAGCTTCGGGTCGGTGACGAACTTGTCGTAGACCGGCTTCATCGCGTCGATGAAGGGCTTCTTGTCGACCTGGTTGATCTGGGCCCCGCCGGCCTTGACCTTGGCCTCGGATGCCTTCTCGCGCGCATCCCAGAGCTCGCGCATCTTCAGAACCGACTCCTTGGCGGCGGTCTTGATGATCGCCTGGTCGGCGGCGTTGAACTTGTCGAAGCTCCGCTTCGACATCACCAGCGCTTCCGGCGAGAGCGAATGCTCGGTCACCGAATAGAACTTCGAGACCTCGAAATGCCGGGTCGATTCATAGGAGGGCCAGTTATTCTCGGCGCCGTCGATCACGCCGGTCTGGAGCGCAGAATAAACTTCGCCGAAGGGCATCGGCGTGGCATTGGCGCCGAGCGCCGAGACCAGCGCGACGAACATGTCGGATTGCTGGACGCGGATCTTCAGGCCCTTCATGTCGGCGGGCGTGTTGATCGGGCGCTTGGAGTTGTAGAACGAGCGCGAGCCGGAATCGTAGAGGGCGAGCCCGATCAGGTCGTGCTTCTCGAAATCCTTCAGCAGGTTGTCGCCGATCGGCCCGTCCATCGCCTTCCGCATATGGTCGACCGAGCGGAAGATGAAAGGCAGGGAGGGGATATTGGTCGCCGGGATCAGGTTGTTGAACGGCGCCATGTTGATGCGGTTGATGTCGATGACGCCGAACCGGGTCTGGTCGATCGTGTCCTTCTCCTGGCCGAGCTGGGCAGAGTGGAAGACGTTGATCTTGACGCGGCCCTGGGTGCGCTCCTCGAGCAATTTGCCCATGTAGCGGACGGCCTCGACGGTCGGGTAGTCGGTCGGGTGGATGTCGGCGGAGCGCAGCGTCACGCTCTGGGCGAGGGCGCTGGTCGCTGCCGCGGCCGAAAGGGCCAGCGCGGCGGTATAGGCGAGGAAACTGCGGCGTGCGGTCATGGTGCGTTCTCCCGTGAGTTCGAGCACCCTGCCGTTTGCCGGCTTGTTCGCTGGCGCCTCGAACGTAAGCTTGCTGCCCGCCCCGGCATCCGGTTGCGGCAGTGATTGTATGGTAGTATGTTGCAGTATGGTACGCAACAGGCCCAGGAGGTTTTCGACGTGAGCCTTTCGTTGGCCTCATCCGCCACGCTTCAGGGCACTTCGGCGGCCGGTCGCGTCGAAGCCGAGTTGCGGCGAGCGATCATCGCGCTCGAATTGCCGCCGGGCACGCGCCTGTCGGAGCAGGAGATCGCGCTGAAATACGGCGTCTCGCGCCAGCCGGTTCGCGAGGCGCTGATCGCGCTCGCCAAGACGCGACTCGTCGATATCCAGCCGCAGCGCGGCACGGTCGTGGTGAAGTTCTCCGTCCGCAAGATGATGGAGGCGCGCTTCATCCGTGAAGCGGTCGAGGTCGCGATCGTGCGTGAGGCCTGCACGGCTTTCTCACCCCAGAGCCGGCAGAGGATCGCCGATCTCCTCGAAGTCCAGGAGAAGGCGGCGCAGCGCGACGATCATGCCTCCTTCCAGCGCTATGACGAGCTCTTCCATGTCGAGTTGGCCGAGGGCGTCGGCATGCCGCTCGCCTGGGAGGCGATCCGGGACATCAAGGCGCATATGGACCGGGTCTGCCAGCTGACCCTGCCCGGTGTGGACGTGATGTTGCCGTTGGTGCAGCAGCACCGCGCGATCATGGCCGCGATCGACGCGCAGGATGCGGCGCGGGCGGAAGTCGCCATGCGCCACCATCTCACCGAGATCCTGCGCGCCCTGCCGAAGACCGAGTCCAATCATCCCGATCTTTTCGAGTAGCGCGCGCGGCCGATCGTTCCGCCGCGGTGAAGTCCGGTCAGTCGAGCAAGGTCGCGCCGAAATTCCGCGGCGGATCCATATCGGCGACGAGGCGGCCGGTCGGCGCCGCGGCGCTGCCGCCGGTGCGTGCAAGCCAGCGGCCCGAGCCGGGAGCGGCGTGCAGCGTGTCGCCGCTCACGACATCCTGCCCGCGAACCAGGACGTGCTCGGGCCAGCCGGTGACGCTGCGGCCGGCGAAGGGCGTGAAGCCGGTCAGGTCATGCATCGCCGCGTCGGTGATGGTCACCTGCTTGGCGGGGTCCCAGATCGCGATATCGGCGTCGTAGCCGGGGAGCAGCGCGCCCTTGCCGGGGAGGTTGTAGATCTTGGCCGGCGCCGTCGCCGTCAGGTCGACGAAGGCTTCGAGCCCGCGCCCGGCGAATTCGGGCCGGCCCTGCGAAACCAGTGCGTCGAAGAGCAGCGGCAAGCGCGTCTCAAGCCCGGGCAGGCCGTTGGCAATCTGCTTGAAATTCGGGTTCGGGCCGGCCGAGAGCTTGCCGGTCTCGTCGAAGCGATAGGGCGCGTGGTCGGAGGAGACCGTCTGGATGTCGCCGAGCGCCAGCGCCTGCCAGAGCGCATCCTGATCCGCCTGCTCACGCGGCGGCGGCGAGCACATCCATTTCGCGCCTTCCAGGCCGGGCTTGTCGAGATCGTGCCGGGTCAGGAAAAGATATTGCGGGCAGGTCTCTGAGAAGACCTTGAGGCCGCGACCCCGCGCATCGCGGATCACCTGCGCGCCTTCGGCCGTCGAGACATGGAAGATCATGATCGGCTGATCGAGCAGTTCGGCCGCTGTGATCAGGCGGTTAAAGGCCTCGGCCTCCGAGCCGCGCGGATGGCTGATCGCGTGGTATTTCGGCGCGACATAGCCCTTCTCGACCAGCTTCTTGCCCATCCAGGAGATCATGCCGTGGTTCTCGGCGTGTACGCAGATGAGGGCCCGGTTCTGGCGTGCCGTCAGGAGCAGATCGAGCAATGGCTCGTCGTCGACCTTGATCAGATCATAGGTCATGAAGACCTTGATCGAGGCATGGCCTTCGCCGATCAGCGCCGGCAGATCCTGCTGGATCGTCTTGGCGTCGGGATTGGCGACGATGAGGTGGAAAGCGTAGTCGATCAGGGCGCCGCGCCGGGCGAGGGCCGAATAATCATCGACGACTTTCCGGAGATCGAGGCCCCGATGCTGCGCAGCGAACGAGATCAGCGTGGTGTTGCCGCCGAAGGCGGCCGAGGTCGTGGCGCTCTCGAAGGTGTCGGCATTGAGCAAACCACCGGCCGAGACCTGCTCGACATGGGCATGGGTGTCGATGCCGCCGGGCAGGACGAGCTTGCCCGTCGCGTCGATCTCGCGGGCGCCATTTGCAAGCCCGAGGCCCAGCGCGGCGACCTTGCCGTCCTTGACCGCGACATCGGCGCGGAAGCTGCCGGTGGCGGAGCCGACCGTGCCGCCGCGAATGACCAGATCATAGTTCGCCGTCATCTGCCCTCGTCCCTTCAACGCACCATCAACGCACCGATCGCCATGGCGACTGCGGCTTGCGTCGGATCGATCACGGGGATGCCCAGCGCATCCTCCAGCGGCCGACGATGCCGCGCCATGCCGGCACAGCCCATCACGATGGCGCCGGCGCCGTCCAGTTCCTTGAGCTCGGTGCCGATCGCGATCATGCGCTGGAGCGTGCCTTCGCCGGACGCGCTCTCGGCCACCGACATCTCCAGCGGGCGCTCGCCGGCGAGCCGATCCATCAGTCCCATCTGGCGGAGATAGCGGATGTGGCGCGGGATCGAGCGCGATTTGATCGCGATGACGCCGAAGCGGTCCGCTCGCGTGAGCGCCGTGAGCACGCCGCATTCGGCGATGCCGAACACGGGACTCGCCGTGCCCTCGCGGGCGATGTGCAGGCCAGGGTCCGAATAGCAGGCGATGACGAAGGCATCGACGTCGTTGGCGGCCTCGACCCGGCGGCGCAGCGGCAGGGTGACGCTTTCGACATGCTCCTGCGTCTCGATGCCGATCGGCCCTTCGCGCAAGCTCTCGCAGAGGATCTCCGGCCCCTCGGCAAAGGCGAGCGGCACCAGCGCCTGCCGCAAGCCCTCGGTGACCATCTCGTTGGAGTTGGGGTTGATGACGAGGATGCGGGGGCGGCGGCTCATCGCGAAGGGTCCGATCTGGCGGGTCTAGGGTTCAGCATGGCATTGCTGGCCGGCTCAGGCGACCTCTCGCACCACCCAATCCGCCAGGATGGTGCAGGCCGCAAGGAAATCGTCGATCTCCATCGCCTCCAGCGGGTTATGGCTGCCATGCTCGTTGCGCACGAACAGCATGGCGATCGGCACGCCGGCGGCGGCGAAGGCGGCGGAGTCGTGGGAAGCGGGGCTGCCGAGCGGCATCGTCGGAATGCCCTGCCGGTTCGCTGCCGCCTCCAGCCCGGCGACGATGCCGGGATCGACCGGGCCGACCGCAGCGCTGGCCCGCGTGCCGAGCTCGAAGCTGACGCGCCGGCGCGCCTCGATCTCGCCGATGCCAGCCAGCATCTTCGCCTCGACGCGCTCCAATACGGCCGGATCATAGGCGCGCACGTCGAGGCTGAAGGCGAAGCTGCCGGGCACCGTGGTCAGGCCATGGACGGCTGGGTCGGTGTGGAAGCGCCCGAGCGTCACCGCCATCGGGAAGCCGGCCTCTTCCTCTTCCTGCCAGAGCCGGTCCAGCATCACCGCGAATTCGGCGCCGGCCATGGCGGCATCGCGGCGGAAGCGGCGGGGCGTGCCGACATGGTCGTGCCGGCCGACGATGCGCGCGTCGGGATAGCGGAAATTGCCGGGCACGCCGGTGCAGATCGCGACCGGCAGGCCGGATTCGACCAGGCTCGGCGCCTGCTCGATATGGACTTCGAGAAAGGCCCGAATCGCGGCGGGGTCGAGATGGCGCTCGCGCCGGCGGATCGCGGCGGAATCGCCGCCGCTGGCATCGATGCTGGCGGCGAGGACGCGGCCGTCGTCGATACGCTTCGCCTCCAGCGCCCCGTCCGGCAAGGTGCCGAGCGCCGAGCGGCTGCCGATATAGGAAACCTGGAACCAGACGCTTTCCTCGGCGCGTACACCCATCGCGGTGACGTCGCAGCGCGGCGCGATGCCGAGCGCCCGCAGCGTCTCGATGACCACGAGCCCGCCGGCGACGCCGGCTGCGCCGTCGAAATTGCCGCCATGCGGCACGCTGTCGAGATGCGACCCCATCAGGATGCGCGGAGCGTTCGCCTCGCGGCCTTGCAGGGTGACATAGGTGTTGGCGGCAAAGTCCCGCGAGACCGCAAGCCCGCGCTCCTTGCCATGCTCAGCCAGCAGGCGATGGCCGAAATCCTCACCCGCGCCATAGGTGTCGCGCGTGATGCCGGGGACGTCGCGGCTGCCGGCCGCCAGGCGATCGAAAAGCGTCTCGACCCAGCCGCGCTGGGCCGCGACGGCCGTGGCGATCGTCGTGTCGGTGTACGGCGTCCTGGCGGTGGCGGTCATATCGGTCCGGTCGGGTATCGGTTGCGGCCCGGCTGCGCGCCCGGCGATAGGGCGGCAACCGGGCATGCGCTGTCTTGTAAGCCTCGCCGCCGGGAGGCGGCCGGGAAACTTTGGGCCAGCCCGTGCGGCCGGACAATGGCGGCGTCTATGCGGATTTCGGGGGCGGCATTCGCAGGCTGAATAGCGCGAGCCCGCTCAGCCGGATCCGAGCTTGGCCGCGGTTTCCGCAGCCACCAGCCGGACCTCGCGCAGGAAGGCGTCGGCAGCACGCGAGATCGGGCGCTTGCGCGAGCGCACGGCCGAGGCTCGGACCTCCGAAGCCGGCGCGAAGGGGCGGATGGCCAGGTCGTAATGACCGCTGAAAACCGGCGAAAGCGGATCGACCACCGCGACGCCGACGCCGCTTTCCGCCAGCACGCAGGCCGTGTTGCAATAGCGGACCTCCACGGAGAAGCGGTGGGGCACATCGGCCTGGGCGAAGGCGCGCCGGACGATCGTGCCCATGCGCGTGCCTTGTTCGAGGGCGATATAGGGCGCGTCGCGCAAATCCTCCGGCGTGATCGTCGCTTTCGCTGCAAGCGGATGCTCGGGCCGCATGACGCAAACCATGTCGCCGGTGAAGAAGGTCTCGGCATCGAGCCCGCGATCGTCGTCCATGCCCATGACGAAGCCCAGCTCGGCCGTTCCGTTCTCGACGCTCTCCAGCACATGCTCGAAGCGCCGGACATCGAAGGAGACCCGGACCTTCGGCCGCTTGACCAGGAAATTGCGCAGCGCCGCAGGCAGGACGCCGTAGCCCAGCGGCGGCGTCGCGATGATGCGGATATGGCCGGCGCGGTTCTCCTTGATGTCCTGCACCCTCGCCTCCAGGGCTGCATGCAGGGCGAAGATCGGCTCGGAATCCTCGTAGAGCGAGCGGGCCTCGGCTGTCGGGAACAGGCGGTTGTTGACGCGCTCGAACAGCGGGAAACCGACCTGGCTTTCGAGATGCTTGATCGCATTGCTGACGGCCGGCTGCGACAGGCCCAGTTCCTGCGCGGCGCGAACCGTCGTCTCGCAGCGGACGACGGCGCGCAGAAGCTCGATCTGGCGAAGGTTCATATGATCGATCCGAATAGAGTGATGGCACTCTATTTGGTCAGCAAATCATATACCAGCCTCTCGGCTTTACGCCCAGCGCAAGCTCGGCGGCGAGAGGTCATCGACCGAGCGCCCGGCCCAGTCGAGCGAGGAGGCCTTAGCGAGCGCCCGGCGCTGCGCCTGCTCCAGCCCGTCGGAGGCGGCCTGATAGTCCATGGTCAGCACCTTGCCGTCGGCGACGACCTGCTTGCCCTGCACGAAGACATGGGAGACGGCGCGGTCGGCGGCCGCGTTGATCAGGCTCTTCAGCGGATCACGCGTCGGGCGCATCATCGGATGGGTCAGGTCGACCATGACGAGGTCGGCCTGGGCGCCCTTCGCCAGGCGGCCGATATCGTCGCGGCCGAGCAGCCTGGCGCCGCCCAAAGTCGCGGCGCGGAAGACCTGTCCGGTCGTCACCACGGCATGGCTCTCGCCGGTGATGCGGGCATAGACGCCGGCATGGCGCAGCTCTTCGAGCATGTTGTGCGGGAAGGTGTCGGTGCCGATGCCGATATTGACACCGGCCTTCAGGTAGCGGCCGAGATCGCGCAGCGTGAAGCCGCGCCGGCCGAAGACGGTCGGGCAATGCGCGACGGAGGTGCCGGTCTCGGCGAGCCGGGCGAGGTCGGTGCGGGTCGGCCAGCGCACCCATGGGTGGTCGTCGAGGAAGATCGCATGGGCGATCGAGGCGTTGGGCGCGAGGAAGCCGACGCTGTCCAGCCACTGGATCGGCGAGAGCCCGCTGCGGCGGACCATCTCGTGGAATTCGCTGATCGACTGGCCGGCATGGGTCTGGATCGGAATCTTGCGCTCGGCGGCAGCCGCGATCGAGGCGCGGAACAGCTCCTCCGTGCAGGTGTCGATCTGGGCCGGGCAGGCGAGGCCGGAGAGCCGCCCGGATTCATGGGCGAGCGCAGCGTCGATCACCTTGAAGGCGTCTTCCATCGCCTTCCGGCCGGCGGCATCGTCGAGCTCGTATTCGACCTGATAGCCGTTGCGGGTGAACCAGCGGCCGTTGCGGTACATTGGCGCCATTACCATGCGCAGGCCGCTCGCGGCGGCGCGGTCGAGCCAGCCCTCGCTCGGGAAGGAGAGGTCGACCAGCGTGGTCGTGCCCGACATCAGCAGCTCGGACCAGGCGACGTGGTTCAGATGCGGGATGCCCTCGGCATCGGCGCGGAACAGCCAGAGGAACTCGTAGAGCGAGGAATTGTAGAGTTTGGGCGTGCCGACCTCGTCGGTCATGCCCTTGTTGCCGGGCTCGCTCGACGGGTGGGAGTGGATGTCGACGAGGCCGGGCATGACCATGAAGCCCTTGCCGTCGATCTCGCGCGTGACCTCGCCGGTGAAGCCGTCGCCGAGATGCAGGATGCCGCTCGCGTCGAAGACGACATCGAGATCGCGGCGATAGACATGGTCGTCGGCGGCCGCGTCATAGGCGATGACGATGTCGGCGTTGCGGATGCGGGTGGTCATGGGGCCTCGATCGTTGCCGGCGCCCGTCGATTCTCTCGTCATTCCGGGGCAGCGCGGAGCGCTGAGCCCGGAACCCAGAGCCGATGCCGGGTTTCGGGATGCTGTGTCAGAGCGATGCAGCTCTTTCGAACGCGGCATCGTTTCTGGGTTCCGGGCTCGCCCCTGTGGGGCGCCCCGGAATGACGGACTCAACCCGCCTTCTTTTCCTGCGCGATGAAATGCTCGGCGATCTGCTGGCCGGTCGCGATCCAGACGTCGCCGAAGCCGCGGGCCCGCGCCAGGAATTCGCGCATGATGCCGATCCGCATCGGACGCCCCGAAACCTGGGGGTGCATCACCATCGAGACGAGGCCGCCCCATTCGCGGAGCTGGTCGAGCTCGTCGTTCCAGATCGAGAGCACATGCTCCTTCGGGAACATCGGGCGCGGGGAGAAGCGCTGCGACAGGCCGTAGAGCCAATCGTCGAAATACATATCCACCGGCAGCTCGATCGGGCCTTTCGAGCCGTCGCGCAGCTTGTGGCGATAGGGCCGGATGTCGTCGCGGAAGGAGGAGGAGTAGAGGATGCCCTTGTCGCGGAGATAGCCGAGCAGTTCGTCGTAGTTCTCGCCTGAAGGCGCGCGGTAGCCGACCGGCGTGACGCCGAGGATGCGCTTGAAGATCTCGAGCGTCTTGTCGATCTCCTCCTTGTCGACGGCGAAGTCACCGGGCTCCGGCCGCTTGTGCGAGTAGCCGTGATGGCCGATCTCGTGCCCGTCCCTCGCGATGGCTTCGCACATCGCCGGATGCACCTCGACGACCCAGCCGGGAATGAAGAAGGTCGCCTTGATCTCCATGAGACGAAGCTGCTCGAGGATCTTCGGCACGCCGACGCGCTGCTCATAGCCGCCATGGGAGAGCGTAACCAGCCGGTCGGTGTTCTTCGCGTCGTAGTTCAGCCAGGCCGTCTCGGCATCGACGTCGAAGGCCGGGAAGACGGCGCTGCGATAGCCCTCCGGCCAGGGATAGTCCGGCGCGGGATCGGCGAGATTGGCGACGCGGTGGGGGAAGTCGGTGAGCATGGCAGGCGTCTTTCGGGTGGGAGTGCCCCCGCCGGGCGGCAGGGGCATGGATGCGGTTATGGCGTGATCAGTTCTTGGCTTCGCCGTTGATCATGAGCTTGTCGACCTTGGCCTCGCCGAGCTCCCATTTCTTCAGCACGGCGGCATAGGTGCCGTCGGCCAGCATGGTCGCGAAGGCCTTGGCGACGGCGTCGCGCAGTTCGGTGTCCTTCTTGGCGAAGGCCAGGCCCTGGTAGACGGTGGTGAAGGGCGTGCCGAGGATGGCGTAGTTGCCGGGCTCCTGGCCCATCAGATAGGGCAAGGTTTCGCTGCCCTGCACGGCGGCGTCGAGGCGCTTCTGGCGCAGCTGCGTGCGGGCATCGGCCGAGCCTTCGGTGCCGACGATCTGCATGGCCGGCTTGCCCTTGGCCTCGCAGTTCTCCTTGCTCCAGGTCTCCATCTCCTTCGGGAAGGAGGTGCGGCGGCTGGCGCCGACCTTCTTGCCGCAGAGCGCGGCGAGGTCCTTGAACTCGTCCTTGCGGTCGGCATTGGTGTAGAACTGCGCGCCCGAGGCGAGATAGTCGACGAAATCGAGGGTTTCGCGCCGCGTCGGCAGGTCGCTCATGCCCGACAGGATCATGTCGACGCGGCCGGTGGTCAGCGCCGGGATCATCGCCTCGAAGCCGATCTCCTCCCATTTGATGGTGATGCCGAGCTTCTGCGCGATGGCGTTGCCGAGATCGATGTCGAGGCCGGTCAGCGTGCCGGTCTTGGGATCCTTGAATTCGAGCGGCGGATAGTTCGGCACATTCGCGACGGAGAGCGTCTTCCTCTCCAGGATGCGAGCCGGCAGGCTCTGGGCCTGGGCGAAGCCGGCAGCCGTGCAGAGCGCGATGACGGACAAGCCGAGCAGGATGGAGGTCTTCGACATGGTAATCCCCTTTTTGTGATCAATGACGGACGGCGTTGATGAAAGCGCGGGTGCGCGCCTCCCTGGGATCGGTCAGCAGGGTGCGCGGGTCGCCGAGCTCGACGATCTGGCCCTGGTCCATGAAGGCGACGCGGTGGCCGACATCCCGGGCGAAGCCGAGCTCATGGGTGACGCAGATCATGGTCATGCCGCTCTCGGCGAGGTCGCGCATCACCTTGAGCACTTCGGAGACCAGCTCGGGATCGAGCGCCGAGGTCGGCTCGTCGAAGAGCAGCAGTTCCGGACGCATGGCGAGCGAGCGGGCAATCGCGACGCGCTGCTGCTGGCCACCGGAAAGCTGCGAGGGATAGGCGTCGCGCTTGTCGGCGAGGCCGACGCGCTCCAGTAGGGCAAGCGCCCGCTTCGTCGCGTCCGCCTTGGGCTCGCCGAGCACCTGCACCGGCCCTTCGATGATATTCTGCAGGGCGGTGAGATGCGGGAACAGGTTGAAGCGCTGGAACACCATACCGATCGAGCGGCGCTGGCGGGCGATCGCCTTGTCGTCGAGCTCGTAGAGCTTGTTGCCCTCGCGGTGATAGCCGACGCGCTCGCCGGAAACCCAGAGCGCGCCGCCGTCGATCCGTTCGAGCTGGTTGATGCAGCGCAGGAAGGTGCTCTTGCCCGAGCCGGAGGGGCCTATGATGCAGAGCACCTCGCCCTTGGGGACGGCGATGTCGATGCCCTTCAGCACCTTGAGCTGTCCGAACTGCTTCTCGACCCTCTGGGCGAGGACGAGCGGGGCGCCGGCGATATGGTCAGGGTCGATCGGCCGGATGTTGGGGAGGATATCGGTCATGGCCCGCTCCTCAGCGCTGCGCCGGCGCGGCGACGCCGCGGGCATAATAGGCCTCGATCCGGCCCTGGATCAGGCTGAGCACGGTGACGACCACAAGGTACCAGATCGCCGCCACTATCAGCAGCTCGATGACCCGCGAATTGGCGTAGTAAATGTTCTGCGCGCTGTGCAGGATCTCGGCGAACTGGATGACGCTCGCCAGCGAGGTAAGCTTCACCATGCCGATGAACTCGTTGCCGATCGGCGGCACGATCACACGCATCGCCTGCGGCATGATGATCCGCCGCAAGAGC
>NZ_JAELTI010000394.1 GCF_016428755.1 Allobosea sp. ASV33 | reverse complement strand
CCCCCCCCCCCCCCCCCCCCCCCCCCCCCCCCCCCCCCCCCCCCCCCCCCCCCCTTTTTCAAGCAGAAGACGGCATACGCGATCGCGCCTAGAGTCTCGTGGGCTCGGAGATGTGTATAAGAGACAGCCTTAACCCTGTTCGTTCTAACTCCATTAACCATGCGCGCCATCCGCGCGCCCCGCCTTCTGGAGCCCTGCGACGCCCGTGTCCGGCCGCGCGACGACCCTGCTTCTCTCCGGCACGGCCCTGGCCG
>NZ_JAELTI010000393.1 GCF_016428755.1 Allobosea sp. ASV33 | reverse complement strand
CCCCCCCCCCCCCCCCCCCCCCCCCCCCCCCCCCCCCCCCCCCCCCCCCCCCCCCTTTTCACGCAGAAGACGGCATACGAGATCGCGCCTAGAGTCTCGTGGGCTCGGAGATGTGTATAAGAGACAGGCCCGGGCTCGCGCCCGGGCATTTGATCTCAGGCCACTTCGGCCTTCTGCTTCTGCGAGCGCTTGCGCTCGTTCGGGTCGAGGATGCCCTTGCGCAGGCGGATCGACTTCGGCGTGACCTCGACGAG
>NZ_JAELTI010000055.1 GCF_016428755.1 Allobosea sp. ASV33 | reverse complement strand
GAGCAAGGACGACCATCGCCTGCGCACCGAGCGCTTCCTGTTCCGGGAGAATGGCGAGGCGGCGCTGCGCAACGCCGCCCGCGTCTCGGCCGATTATGTCGTGCTGGCCAAGGCGCGGCTGGCCAGCGCCAAGGCACGCCGGCCGATCTCCGACAAGCTGATCGCGGCCGTGCCGGCCTCGCTGCGCGGCGACGTCTCCTTCGCCTTCCTCCAGGCGCAGCAGGCACGCCGCGGCGACAGGCTCGACGATGCCGTGAAGGCGCTGACCGCGATCCCGCGCGATCCGTCTTTGCTCGGCGACGGCGATGGCTGGTGGGAAGAGCGGCGCATCATCGCGCGCAAGCTGCTCGATGCAGGCCAAGCGCAGAAAGCCTATGAGGTCTCCTCCGGTCATGGCGCCGAGGATGCGGCCGAGCGGATCGAAGCCGAATGGCATGCGGGCTTCATCGCTCTGCGCTTCCTGAAGAAGCCGGATGTCGCGCTGAAGCATTTCGATGCGGCGGCAGGCATCGCCGAGACGCCGATCTCGATCGCGCGCGCCGCTTATTGGCAGGGCCGCGCCTATGAGGACCTCGGCAAGGCCGAAGAGGCCAAAGCCGCCTTCGGCAAGGCCGCGGAGCAGCCGGTCGCCTATTACGGACAATTGGCGCGGGCGAAGCTCGGCCTGGCCGGCCTGCCCTTGCGGCGCACGGTGGCGGCGGGGCTCGACACGCTGCCGGGCCATCGCGCCGTGCGCCTGCTCTACCGCATCGGCGAGCGCGACCTCGCCACGCTGATGCTGAACGATCTGGCGCAGCGCCTGCACACGACGGAGGCGCTGGAGGCGATCGCGGCCATCGCCCGGCGCGAGACCGATGCGCGCGCGCAGGTCGGCATCGGCAAGGCTGCGCTGCAACGCGGCTTCCCGCTCGACATGACGGCCTACCCGGTCAGCGGCATCCCGGATTTCGACGTGCTCGGCGACCCGATGGAACGCGCCATCGTCCATGCCATCGCCCGGCAGGAGAGCGCCTTCGATCCGACGGCGATGTCGGGTGCCGGCGCGCGCGGCCTGATGCAGATGATGCCGGCGACCGCCCGCGAGACGGCGCGCCGCGCCGGCCTTCCCTTCGACTGGGAGAAGCTGGGGCAGGACCCGCTCTATGCGGTGCGGATGGGCGCGGCCCATCTCAACGACCTGCTCAGGGAATGGCGCGGCTCCTATATCCTGACTTTCGCCGCCTATAATGCCGGCTCGCCCAATGTGAAGAAATGGATCGCCGCCTATGGCGACCCGCGCGACCCGGAGGTCGACGCCGTCGACTGGGTCGAGCGCATCCCGTTCTCGGAGACGCGCAACTATGTCCAGCGCGTGATGGAGAACCTGCAGGTCTATCGCGAGCGGCTGAACCAGCGCACGGCCTACCTGATCGACTACGACCTGAAGCGCGGCGGCAAGCGGGATTGAACGCTGCCCCTGCCGCCTCCCGCTGTCATTCCGGGCGCAGCGAAGCGGAGACCCGGAATCCATCGTAGAGCCAAGTTCGTGACAAGGATCGGCCCTCCGATGGATTCCGGATCGGCGCCGCTTCGCGGCTTGTCCAGAATGACGCGCTTCAAGGTGAGAGCCAGCCCTTTGCGCCCGCATCGCAACGATCTTCCCTGCCGATTGCAATATTTGAAATTTTCAATTATTTTCTGCCGGCAGCGGAGGAATTTCGATGCTGCAGGACATTGCCGATTTCGCGCCCACCCTTGAGGCTTGGCGCCGCGACCTTCACGCCCATCCCGAAATTGCCTTCCAGGAATTCCGAACCTCGGATTTCGTCGCAAAGACGCTCGCCTCCTTCGGCATCGAGGTGCATCGCGGGCTCGGCGGAACCGGCCTCGTCGGCGTCATCAAGGGTGCGGCCGAGGGGCCGACCATCGGACTGCGCGCCGACATGGACGCGCTGCCGATGGAAGAGGATACCGGGCTCGACTACCGCTCGACCACGAAGAGCCAGTTCCACGGCTGCGGCCATGACGGCCATACGGTGATGCTGCTGGCCGCGGCGCGCCATCTCGCCGCCAATCCGCCGAAGCGCGGCAGGGTCCACCTGATCTTCCAGCCGGCCGAGGAGATCGGCCAGGGCGCGCAGAAGATGATCGAGGACGGGCTGTTCGAGCGCTTCCCCTGCTCCGAGGTCTACGCGCTCCACACCATCCCGCTCTATGAGGAAGGCACTGCCGCGGTCCGGCCGGGCCCGACGCTGAGCGGCACGACCGTGTTCGAGATCACGATCAAGGGCAAGGGCGGCCACGGCGCGGCGCCCCATACGACTGACGATCCGCTGCAGGTCGCGGCGCGGCTCGCGATCGAGATCTCCTCGATCGTCGGTCGCCATGTCGATCCGATGCAGCCAGCCGTCATCAGCCTCGGGAAGCTCGTCGCCGGAACGGCCTCGAACATCATCCCGGACTCGGCCGAGCTCAGCGGCACGATCCGCACCTACAACCCCGAGACGGAGGCCCGCATCATCGACAAGCTCGATGCGGCCTGCCGGGGTCTGGCGCTGATGTCCGGCTGCACGATTACCTGCACCAAAAAGGCGAGCTGCCCGCCCTGCCTCAACGATCCCCGCGCCGCCGCCGCTGCGGCCGCTGCGGCAGGGCAGGTTCTCGGCGAGGCCAATGTGCAGACCGATCTGACGCCCCTGCCCTTCTCCGACGATTTCGCGCTGATGCTGCGGCAATGGCCGGGTGCGTATATCTTCCTCGGCCAGCCCGGCGCGATGTGCCACCATCCGACATTTGATTTCGACGACCGCCTGCTGCCGGTCGGCGCCAGCATCCTGTGCCGCCTCGTCGAGCGCCAGACCGGAGCCAACGCATGACCGCCGCCGCGATTCCAGCTGCCCAGCCGCGCTCCTCCGCCATGATCCGCCGCGCCGTGATCTCCTCGGTGATCGGCAATGGCCTCGAATGGTACGACTTCCTGGTCTACGGCTTCTTCGCCACGATCATCGCCCAGGTCTTCTTCCCGACCTCCGATCCGCTGGTCTCGACTCTCTTGACGGCAGCGACCTTCGCGATCTCCTTCCTCGTGCGGCCGGTCGGCGGCGTGCTGCTCTCGACCTATGCCGACCGCTTCGGCCGCAAGCCGATCCTGACGGTGATGATCCTGATCATGGGATTCTCGACCGTGCTGATCGGCCTGACGCCGGGCTATGCGACGATTGGCATCCTCGCGCCGATTCTCGTCATCCTCGCCCGCATCCTGCAGGGCATCTCGGTCGGCGCCGAATTCGCCTCGGCCACCGCCATGCTGGTCGAATACGCCCCGCCCGGCCGCAAGATGATGTTCGGCAGCTTCCAGATGTGCTCGCAGGCGCTGGCGCTCGCGCTCGCTGCCTTCTCCGGCTATGCGCTGGCGACGCTGCTGACGCCTCAGGACCTGCAAGACTGGGGCTGGCGCATTCCCTTCCTGCTGGGCTCGCTGATCACGCCGCTCGGCTTCTACATCCGCCGCTTCGTCGACGAATCGCCGGAATACGAGAAGGATAGCGGGCAGAGCGAAGGCCATACGCCCTTCCGCGCCGTGCTCGCCGAGCATCGCAACGCGCTGCTGCGCTGCTTCGGCATCATGATCCCCGGCACGGCCTCGAACTATGTCTGGTTCATCTTCCTGCCGGGCTATGTGATCCGCCAGCTCAAGCTGCCCTTCACCAGCGCCATGCTGAGCTCGCTGATCGGCGGCATCCTGCTCTTCATCTTCGTGCCGATCATGGGCCATCTCGCCGATCGCTGGAACGCCTTCCGGGTCTGGCTCCTGGGCATGCTGAGCTTCGCGCTGCTCTCCTACCCGCTGCTCGCCTATGTCGTGGCGCAGCCGAGCTTCGAGCGGCTGCTGACCGCGCAGGCGGTCTGCGCGCTCTCGATCGCCGCGATCTGGGCACCAACGCCGGGCCTGCTCGCCGGCATGTTCCCGACGCAGGTTCGCTCGACCGGCATGTCGATCGCCTACAATGTCGTGGTGCTGCTGTTCGGCGGGCTTGCGCCCTTCACGCTGACCTGGCTCGTGGCGAAGACCGGCTCCGACATGATGCCGTCCTATTACCTGCTCGCCTGCACGGCCGTTTCGCTGCTCGCGCTCGGGCTGGCGAGCCGGACGCGCCCGCAGGGCTGACTCGCAAAGCCAAAACCTGCAAAGCCAAGCAAGGGAGCCCGATGGCCCGCGACTCCTTCCTGACCTTCCGGCTCGACCAGTTGAGCCAGACCGCGATGGCGAAGGCCTCGCAGGTCTACAAGGAGCAGCTCGGCCTCAACATCCGCGAGCTCAGGGTCTTGCGCGCCATCGGCGACCAACCGGGGCTGTCCTCGCGAACCCTGTCGGAAGCGACCTTCATCGAGCAGACGCTGGTCTCGAAGCACTTGCGCAAGCTGGTCGATACGGGCCTCGTCCAGCGGGCGCTGGAAAGCGCCGACGCACGGCGCGTCGCGCTGCACCTGACCGCAGATGGCGACGCGATCCGCGAGGCCGCGGACCGGCTGGGCGAGGAGATGGAGCGCGATTTCCTTTCCGTGCTGACGCCGGAGGAGCTCGCCCAGTTCAACCGCTGCATCGACAAGCTGCGGCGCTGGGGCGCCTCCTGAACTGCAAGCCGGCTTTCGCGGGCTGCGTTGCCATGGTTAGGTGCGCTCCCGCCGCCTGCGCAGCCTTTTTGAGTCCCTCATGACGCCCGAAACCGGTTTCATCTCCCGCTTCGTCAGCGCCAGCGACGGGCTCAAGCTGCATTTCCGCGACTACGGGCCGCTCGCGGCGACCGCACTGCCCGTCATCTGCCTGCCGGGCCTCGCCCGCACCGCCGCCGATTTCCACGAGCTGGCACTTGCCCTGTCGCAGGACGAAGCCAAGCCGCGCCGCGTGCTGGCGCTCGATTATCGCGGCCGGGGCCTGTCCGAATACGACAGCAACTGGAAGAACTACGATATCCGCATCGAGCTCGACGACCTCGCCCAGGTGCTGGTCGCGGCCGGAATCGAGCAGGCCGTCTTCGTCGGCACCTCGCGCGGTGGCCTCCTCACCATGGCGCTGGCGGCGGCGCGGCCCGCCCTGATCCGCGGCGTCGTCTTCAACGATGTCGGCCCGGTGATCGATGCGCGCGGCCTGCTGCGGATCCGCGGCTATGTCGGCAAGCTGCCGGTACCGCGCAGCTTCCAGGAGGGAGCCGAGATCCTGAAGCGGCTTTCCGACCAGCAGTTCCCGGCGCTGGGCGAGGCGGAATGGGAGATGATGGCGCGCCGCACCTGGACCGACCGCGACGGCGCACTCCGGCCCGATTACGACGTCAAGCTGATGAAGGGGCTGGAGGAGCTCGATCTCGAGGCGCCGCTGCCGGTCCTATGGGTCTATTTCGACGCGCTCAAGACCGTGCCAATGCTGGCGATCCGCGGCGCCAATTCCGACCTCCTGGCGGAGAAGACCCTGGAGGAGATGGCGCAGCGCCATCCCGATTGCGATATCTACACCGCGCCCGGCCAGGGCCATGCCCCACTGCTCGGCAGCAAGGACATGTTCCGGCGCATTGCCAAGCTGATCGCCCGGTCGGAACGCCGCGCAGCCTGATCCTAGAGCGTGCTTCGTTTTCACGGCAGCACGGCGTCATCCCGGACAAGCGGCGAAGCCGCGTCGATCCGGGATCCATCGTAGCGCTCCGGAGTCCTCCGATGGACCCCGGGGCAGGCCCGGGATGACGACGTGGTTCCGCGTAAAATCAGCAGGATCTAGTCAGGATTTCGGGCGCTTGGCTTCGGCCGTGCCCGCTGCGATCTCCGCGACGTTCCTCTGCCCCGCCGTGCCGTCGTCGCGCGAAGTCTCGACCTCGCCGGCCTTGGCCCGCCTGGCGAACTCTGTCTCTGTCCCAGCCGCCAGAAGCTTGGCCTGACCGACCCAGTCCTCGCGCTCGATCCGGCCGGGAAAGGCGAGATAGCCGCCGACCCATTCGACGTTTTCGACCGTCCAGCCGGCGATCTGCTCGAAATGCCAGATGCCGAGGCCGTGCAGCCGGCCTTCGTTCTGTCGACCGATGCCCTTGATCAGCTTCAGGTCGTCGGCCTTGTCGTCGCGGGCTGCGACCAACCCGGGTGGGCGCTGGCCGGGCAGCTCCGCCTCGTTCTCGACGGGCGGAAGCTGCGGTTGCGGTTTCACCGGCGGCACAGCCGGAGAAGATGCCTTGGCGGCAGCCGGCACAGGCTCGGCCGCGGCAGCCGCACCGGCCTGCGCGACCTCCCGTGCGGCCGGCCTGCGCAGGAGGCCCGCGCAGACGCAGCCGGCCCAATAAGCCGCGATGAACAGCAGGGCTGTCTCGACCCAGGTCGCCGGCATGCCGTTCAGAAGCTGGAACCAAGTCACGGCGGCGCCCGCGACCCAGAACATCGCGAGCACACTCCAGGCCCCGCTCCAGAGGCGGGGTTTGCCGCCATCCTGGCTGATCCAGCCCATGGCAAAGCCGAGGCCGAAGGCGGCGAGGAGGAACCAGACGAACTGGCTGGCGAGATAGAGCATGTCAGCCTCCTATTTCGCCACGGTGAATTGGACACGGCGGTTCATCGCCCGGGCCTCAGCCGCTTCGTGCGGGACGAGCGGACGGGTGCTGCCATAGCCCTTGACGGCCAGCTTGCCGGGATCGATGCCGCGCCGCGCCAGCTCGTCGCGCACGCGCAAGGCCCGGCGCAGCGACAAACCCATATTGTCGAAGCCGCGGCGCTCGCCATCGCGATTGGCATGTCCCTCGATCACGACCGGCGAGCCCGGGCACTTCTTCAGGATCGCAGCAGCTTCGCCGATGACGCGGTCGGTCGTGGCGTCCAGCTCGACGACCGAGGTTCCCTGACCGAACAGGACGGTGTTGCGCTTGGTCAGTCCGTCGAGATCGTTCTGGCAGCTCGCCGGCGGGTCGACCACGCAGCCGGTCTGGCGCAACTCCACCACCGCATCGGCCTTGAATCCCTGCGGCAGGCCCGTGGCGGCGCTGGTCTCGATCTCGCTCTTGATCAGGTCGCGGCAGGTCAGGCCACGCAATGTCACGCGGTCGTCCACGATCGCTGCCGAACCGAGATCGAGGCGCAGCAGGTCGGTGAGCACGGCGCGGGCCGCATCGGCGAAGCCCGCCGGAGCTCCCGGGACGAGCGTCGTCGCATCCTCGAAGCGGTCCTTCAGCGGCGAATCCGCCACGAGCGTACGCAACGCTCCTTGCGCCGCCTGGTCGGGCAGGTAGCCGGAGAGACGCAGGCCGGTTCGGTCGGCAGATAGCGACAGGCCGTAAGGCCGCACGACTACGCTCTCCGGCAGGCTTGCCAGCGCAAGGCCGGTGGGGGCATTGCGAGCGAGAAGCTCGCGCAACGCCGACTGGCTTGCCGCATCGGCAATCTCTCCGGCGATGGTGAAAGCCTTGTCGCGGATGCCCACGGAGCCGGTCTTGAGCTTGGACAGGGCTTCGAGTGCAAAGGCGGCCGAGGCCCGCAAGTCGAGATCCGAACGCAACGCCGGCTCGACGATCATGCGATCGTCCAGGGCCGTTTCGCCGAAGAGCCCGCGCGCTGCCGCAATAATGCCCGCGCGGGCCGCCTCATCCGGCAGCTTGCCGCTCAAGCGCAGGTCGCTTTCGGTCCGCGTAGCGCTCCATTCCAGCGGCACAGGCGCGACCGTGCGCGCCGCCGCCACGGGGGCACCCGCCGGCGCAGCGGAGCCGGGACCTTGCGGCGTTGCCGAGCCCGCGGCCGAAGAGGGTGGTGAGCCTTCCGGCTTCGGCGCAGCGGGCAGCACGTCATGCAAGATCAAGCCCGGCATTTCCGGCAAGGGGACGACGACCGGCACCGGCGGCGGGGGCGCCGGTGGGCATTCGATCGTGGCCTGGGCCACCGAATCCGGGCCATCGAGCTGGGCGATCTGCAGGCGCAAGGCCTGGCAGGCCTCGTAAGTCTCGGGCCCCTTGCCCGCCAGGGCGTAATTCTCGCCGTCGATCTCGGCCTTGCCCTGGCGCAGCCGTGCGAGATCGCCGATGGCGCGCGTCACCTTCGCGAGGAAGGCGGAAGGCGCGCCGAGCGCCGGCTTCATCTCGTCGCGAAGGGATGCAGCGCCTGCCCCGAAAGCCTGCCGCGCCGCAGCCAGGATCTGGCCGCGCGTTTCCTGGTCGGGATAGAAGCCGCGCATCGTCAGGCCCGCGGCGGGATCATGTTCCATGCTCCAGCGATAGGGCGTCTGTGTCGGCGGTTCGAGATCACAGCCGACGGCGCGGAAGCCCGGCCGCTGCGCCCGTGCCATCGCCGCTTCGAGGGCGAGGAACGAATCCGGGGTCGCTGCCTTGCCCTCGATGCAGAACCGGCCATCGTCGAGGGTGACCCGTCCCACGGCCAGTTTCGGCAATTCGGCCAGCATCGCCACGGCCATCGCGGCGAAGCCCTCCGGCGCGCCGAAGGCGACGGTCTGCCGATCGTCGATCCGCAGCCCGGGCAAGGCCGCCGAAGCGACCGCCGCATTGGCCGCGGCCGTGTCGAGATCCGGTACGAAGCCACCCAGCGTGACGCTGTCCGGCTGGCGGCTGGCGAACCAGGAATAGGGTTTCTGGGCAACGACCTGCGACAAGCCGCCGAGCGTCCGGCGCACGCCGAATTCGCCATGCAGCCGGGCCATCGCCTTGTTCGCGCCATCGGAGGACAAGACCTCGCCGCCGATGGTGACGTCGCGCCCATCGACCTGGGCCACGACCGGGCGGGCACCCGGCGTCGTGCCGGCGGCGGCCGCTACGGCCTGCTCCGCGCGCAGGCCGACATCACGCTCGATGGCCGCGTCGAGCGCCAGATTGCCGGCTCCCCACAACAAGCCCAGTGGGATCAGCCCCCAGAGCCAACGCGCCGGTTGAGACATGCACCGCCCCCTGCCCGCACCTGCCCGAAGGCCCGGCGCGGTACCTCATGATCGGAAGCGCCCTCGTTTTTCAAAGGCTTGTTGAGCGATCCGCAGATATCGTTTCAACGAACGCTCGGCGCCCTTCCCTGGCGGGATCGCAGCCGGAACGCCCTTGCCAGATCAGGCCGGGCGCAGGGTCCCCGTCAACAGGGAAGCCGAAGCAACCCACATAAAAAAGAAGCCCCGGGTTGCCCCGGGGCTTCCTGACTAGAGATCGGAGACCGATCAGAAGTCGCGCTGAACGCGCAGACGGCCCTGGAAGGAGTCGTCCGACTTGGTCAGGACGCCGACCGGACGGCCAGCCGCCTGGACGAAGCTCTTCACGCGGGCGTTGGCGTAGAGGACCTCGACGCCGATGTCGAGACCGGCAACCGGCGACCAGATCAGGTTCGAACCGACGCGCCACTCTTCCGGATCCAGGCCGACATTGCCCAGAGCGCCGATGTTGTTCGAGTAGTCGAGCTTCGAGTACGAACCATACACGGCCTGACGGATCGTGGGGGTCCAGTAGTGCAGGAAGCCGGCGGTCAGGGCATAGCCCTTGGTCAGCTTCATCGAACCAAAGACGTCGATGTTAGCGTCCGAGTTCGCGATCAGCAGACGGCCGACGTTGGTGTTGCCGCTCCAGGTCGAGCCCTGCGAGTTACCGCCGTAGCCGAGATAGGAGATGCCGCCTTCGGCGTAAGCAGCCTGCAGCCAAAGCTCGTCGCCAGCGGCGAGCATGGGCAGGTTGATCTTGACGCCAGCCTGCAGAGCGAAGCCGGTCTTGTCACCCGAGCCGAAGCCGGTGCTCGCGATGGTCTTGCGCTGGAACACGGCGCCCGACAGCTGAGCGGAGCCCCAGCCCTGAGCAACGTTCAACGAACCAACGAGATCCGGATAGTCCGAACCGCCCTGGATGAAGTTGCCGACGTTCGGCTGACCGTTGCTGGCCGAGCCGGGGGAGACGACGACGTTGCCGACGCGATGCTCGTTCGAATCTTCGAGAGCAAGGGTCGCCGAGAAGCCGCTGCCGAAGGTCGCGGTGTAGGCGAGCAGGTTGACGACGTTGTCCGAGCCACGGATCGGGCCGTAGTTCAGAGCGTCAGCATAGAAGTCGAAGAACGACTGCGAACGACCGGCCGTGAGGGGGCCGAACTGAACGAAGGCGCGATCGAGGTTCGAGGAGGTGCCGCTGGCGCCGGGGATGCCCGCGTTGGTGATGCCACCCTGGCCGCTGAAGGCCGGAGCGCTACCGTTGGTGCCCTGGTTGTACGAGCCGGTCGAGACGGTCGTGTCGAGGCGGACGAACGTGCGCAGCGTGCCATAGGCAGTCTGGTTACGAGCGTCGATGTAGATACGACCGCGAGCGCGCATGCCGTACTGGTCCTGCGTGTCGAGACCAACGCCGTTGAACTTCTGCTGGACGATGTACTCAGCGCGGACACGACCACCAACGCGGAGGCAGGTGTCGGTGCCCGGGATGTAGAAGAAGCCGGCGCCGAAAGCGGAGCAGACACGAACGTATTCGACCGGAGCGGCCTTCCGCGAGGGAAGGTCGGCGGCCTGAGCCCCGGCGACCGCGGCGATGCCGGCGGCGGAACCGAGGAGGAGGCTCTTGACGAGCTTCATTTGGTAACCTCCAAAAGAGTTTCGAGACCCTCGGGCTTCAGCCTGCCCCCCGCCCCAAGCTTTCTAGCCTGATCGCAGAACCTGCCTATTCCCGGTCTTTCGCCTGCGTCACCGACCTATTTCGGAGGCGAAGGCGAAAAACAGCGACCGGGAACGTCCCGACGCATTCCCACCATACGAAAGCCGCCCTGCCGATCAACCACGATCCGCCGCCCGAGCCTGTGAATGGGGTGCTTTGGAAACCGGTGTTGCAGGGGAGCCACGCTTTGACCGGCGAAATTCACCAAGCATTAACCCCGACGGCACCGCACAAGAGGTTTTCGGCTTGCCGCCGCCCAGAATCGCACCTTGAAAAACGGGATTCGGGCCGAATCTCCTCGCGGCCGGGTTTCCGGACAGCGAGGCCGATTCAGTATTCCCACTCGGCGCCGATTCCCACCGCAGCGCTGCCATCCGCCCCGGTCTCGGCCTGGAGCTTTAGGCGCTTGGTCACGTCGATGCCGACCGAGACGCCGCTGTCCTCCGGCTTGGAGCCGACCTTCACCCCGACCGAGATGTTGTCGCTGATATAGCGCGAGGCCCCGACGGTCGGCCCGCCCGCTCCCATCTGGATGTCGAGATTGTCGACGCCCAGCGATTTGCGCAGCCGCTCGAAGGTGTCGTCGCCGCCACCGCCCGCGAACTGCGCCGCCGCCTGCGCGAGCTGCAGGGCCTGGAAGGGCGAGAGCGAGCCCGAGGCGCGGGCGAAGAGCAGCCGCGACAGCACCTCGTCGGGCGGCAATTCGGGCTGCGAGGTGAAGGTGAAGGCCGGCTGGTCGGCCGGGCCGCTGATGATGATCCTGGCGGTCACGTCGCCGGCGCTGGTCTGGGCGATGAAGTCGAGATCGGGAATCAGCCCGCCGGCAAAGGTCAGCCGGCCGCGGCTGAAATCGAGGCGCTGGGTCAGGACGCTGAGCCTGCCGCGGCGCAGTTCGAACCCACCGTCCAGCGCGGGCGCCGAAGAGGTGCCGCCGACGCGAATCTCGCCGCCGAGCTCGGCGTCGATGCCGCGGCCGCGGATGAAGACCTTGCTGGGAGCGGAGACGGTCAGCGCGAGGGTCGCATCGAAGGCCGGTGCGGCGCGGCCCCCGCGGCCCTTGGCCTGCCGCGCCTTGCGGGCCGCGGCGAGGCGTGCGGCGGCCGCGCCTTTTGCGTTCACATGCTTGATTCCGTCGACCGGGCGCAGCGTCGCCGGCAGACGGTCGGGCACGGAGACGTCGAGCGAGGCGATGTCGATCCGGCCGCCGAGGCGCGGGCGCTGGGCCAGCGGCCCGGTGACTTCGAGGTTCAACCCGGCGACGGCCGTCACCAGTCCGCTGGAGACGAGCTGGGCCCGGTCGCCGCGAATGCGGATATTGCCGGGGAATCCCGCTGCGGGATCGACCTTGACCTGGCCGCTCGCGGAAATCGTACCGCCGTTCGGCGTCTGGGCGGAGGCGCGCTCGATCGTCAGGTTGTCGCCGTTGGCGGCGATGCGGGCCTCGATCGCGTTGAGTCGGATGCCTTGCAGGGCGTCGATGAAGCTGCCGCCGGTCAAGGTCGCGTTGCCGCTGAGGCGTGGGGCGGAAGCGGTTCCGCCGGCACGCATGTCGAGCGCGACCGCACCGGTGACGCGCTGGCCGCTCGCCCCCAGGATCGTGTTGGCGAGCGCCGCATCGACGCGGCCCTGGGCCGTGAGATCGAGCGGGCCGGTGGCATTGAGCGGCGCGGTGCCGCGCAGGGTCAGGCTGGCGCCCTTGCCGGCATTCACGGTGGCGGAGATACCCGCGGCATCGCCCTTGAGCGCGCCCTCGCCCTGGATCTCGATCGGAGGCAGCCCGGCCTGTCGGGTTTCGGGCGTGACGAGCTGGGCAATCCTGAGCTTCCAGGGCCCCGAGAGATCGCCGGGCTTGCCCATGACCTGAGCCTCAGCGTTCAGCGTGCCGCCGAGCTTGAGGCTGGGCACGGCGATGCTGGCGGCGGAAAGCGGAACGTCGCGGGCAGCGAAGCGCAGATCGAGCGTCTCGCCGGCGCGGCCGTCGAGCGTCACCCGCCCCTTGTCGATCATCACAGCGAGATTGGCGATCTCGACGCCGGAGGCCGGGAAGCTGAACGAAGCGGCGTTGGCCAGCGTGATCGCGCGACCGTCGCGGCGCGCGTCGAAAGAGGCGAGTTCCAGCTTCAGCGGTTCGCCCGGCACGAGACGGCCGGCGCCCTTCAGGACGAAGCCGCGGGCATTGGCGCTCAGCGTGAAGGCGCTGGCATCGGGCGCGCCCTTCGAATCGAAGCGGATTCCGCTGATCGCCTCGCCAGCCGCGACGGCTCGGTCGATCGCGACCGCGGCATCGAGCATCGGACGGCCATAGATATCCTTGGCATTGGCGCGGGCATCGAGCTTGTCGATGGTCAGCGAGGGACCGGCAAGCCGCGAACCGCGGGCGGTCAGATCGAGATCCTGCCGGCCTTCCGGCGCCGCGAGAACGATGTCGGCATCGAGCTGGCCGCCGAGCTTGGTCAGCGCGAGCGCCGAGAGATCGTCGAGATTGCGAGCCGCGAGCGTCAGGCGCCCGGCCGCGCGGCTCGCCGGATCGAGCGTCAGGCCGCCGTTCAGGCGGACAGAGCCGAGCGCGAAATCGAGCGTCGAGAGATTCCAGCCGTCATCGGGCTGGCGCGCGAGGCGCAGCGAGCCGGTCGCCGGCTTGGAATCGACTTCGCCGGACAGGGTCACGCTGGCGTCGAGCGCGCCCTGCAGGTCCTTCGCCACCGCATCGATCGTCAGGCGCGGGATCGGCCGGGCGAGCGCGGTCGCATTGGCGACGGCGATGCGGGCGGTGGCGTCGAGCTTGTTCTGCGGGCCGGTGATCTGAGCGGTGACGTCGCCCCGGCCGGAGAGGCGCGGATCGGCGCGCTTGAGATCGGGCAGGTTCAGCGCGAGCTTCAGGTCGGATTGCTGCTGTCCGAGCGAGCCGTCGGCGGTGAAGGCAGCATGCTGGCCCGCCACGCGCAGGCCGCTCACCGTATAGTCGCCGGCGAGCGCATTGACGCGGCCGGCAAGGGTCAGGTTGCCGGCGAGCAGGCGGTCGAGCGCGGCTTCGCCGGTGGCAAGGCGCTCGGCCTTGCCCGCGAGCGTCGCGGTGTAGTTGTTCAGGCGCGGCGTCGCGTCGAGATCGGCGGTGATATCAGCCCGGCCGCCGAGCGGGCGACCCGCAAGACCGCTCAAGCGGGCGAGATCGGGCAGCACGGCCTTGAGCTGGCCGAGCATGCGCGCCTGGCCGAGCTTGCCTTTGTAGTCCAGCTCGACGCCGGAAAGCGCGAGCTTCAGCGTCTCGAAATCGGCGGTGCCGTCGTCGTTGCCGGTGCCGCGCAAGGTGAAGCTGACCCTGTCGCCGACCGCGCGCATCAGCGCCTTGTCGGCCAGGACGATCCCGCTGGCTTCGCCATCGGAGGTCAAGGCGATGCGGGTACCGGGCTCGCCGATGGTGCCGGTCGGCGTCGCGTTGAAGGTGAGCGCGACCTTGCCGAACTGCCCGGCCGGCAGCTTGGCGTCGTTGGCGTCGAGCTTTGCGACGACGGTCGGCCCGGCGACCGGGCCACGGATCGTCGCGTCGAAAGCGAGCTTGCCGATCTCGGTGCCGGAGGCGACCGTGCGGCCACCCTCGTTGGGGCGCGAAGCCGCAGACACGCGCAGATCGAGCGTCTTGTCGGGATTATAGCGGCCAAGCACGTCGAGGCGCGCCAGCGCCGAGACGAGCGCCAGATTGCGGATATCGACGCCGCTGTCGTCACGCAGGCCGATCGCGCCGTCGAGCTTGGTCGAGCCGGCGAAGACCGGCGCCACCGGGGCCGGCATCAGGCCCTCGATACGGGCATCGAGCGCCAATGCGAGCGAGCGCTCGGCACCGGCGCGGGTCAGCGTTGCCGAACCATTGGCACCGATCGTCGGGCCCGCCGTGAAGACGAGGCTGGAGCGGAAGGAATCGAGCGGGCCATCGCCGGTGAGATCGAGCTTCACCGGCGGCTCGCCCGGCAGACCCGCAACCTTCGAGATCAGGCCTCCCGCCGGCTCGTCGAGCTTGGCGGCCAGTTGCAGGCGCGTGCTCTCCGGCACGAAGGACAGCGTGACGTCGAAGAGCCCGCCCATGTCGAGCCGCTTCGCCTGAAATTTGAGGTCCAGCCCCTCGTTGGGCGGCCCGAGGCGCGCCGCGCCATTGGCGCTGAGGCGGGCGGCGACGCCGAGCACGGGCTGACCAAGCGCCAGTTCGTTGAGCTGGAGGGCGCGGATAATCACCTTGAGCGGCAGCTCGGGCAGGATCGGCTCGTTGCTCGGGGGCGCGGTTCCAGCCCGCTGCGGCGCAGGCTTGCGCAGGATTTCGAGCTTGCCGATCTCCAGCCGGTCGACATCGAGCCTTCGCAGCAGCAGGGCGCTGCGGGTCCAGATCAGTCGGACGCGATCGAGCCTGAGCCACGCGCCGTCGCGATCCGAGAGCACGATGTCGCGGATCTCGACATCGGAGGAGAGCGCGCCGTTGACTTCGCCGATCGAGACCTGGCTCGTGCTGCTCGACAATGCCTTGGAGATCAGGTCGGCGACGACGCCGCGATCGGTCTGCGCGTTCTGGGCGAAGCCGCCGAAATGGGCCGAGAACAGGAAGCCCGCCGTCAGCAACAGGGCTAATAGCGCGAGACGGGGAATGGTGAGGAGCCGGCGCATCAGAAGGCCTGTCCGATGCTGACATAGAGCGCGACCGGCTTGTCGCCCTTGCGCGGGTTGAGCGGCGCGGCGATGTCGACGCGGATCGGCCCGATGCCAGTATAGTAGCGGAAGCCCAGGCCTGCGGCCATCTGCAGTTTCTGCTTGCCGTCCGGGAGGCTGGATTCGAAGGCGGTGCCGGCATCGAAGAAGGGCACGATGCCGATCGTGTCGGTGATCTTGATGCGAGCCTCGACCGAGGCTTCCAGCAGGCTGCGGCCGCCGATGATCTGCCCGAACGGACCGAGCGGGGACAGGCTGCGATAGGCATAGCCGCGCACCGAGCCGCCGCCGCCGGCATAGAAGCGCCGCGTCGCCGGGATGTCCTCGAGGCTGGCGCCGGAGATCGAGCCGAAGCCGACGCGGCCGGCCAGGATATAGCGGGCATCCTCGTCCAGCGCGTAGTAGGCGGAGACGGCCGCCTTGGTCTGGTAGATGCCGACCGTCGAGCCGAGGAAGGTCGGATAGGGCGTGAAGGAGGCCGTCGCCCGGAAGCCGCGCGTCGGGTCGAGCAGGTTGTCGGTGGAATCGTATTTCACCGAGAGAGGTATGCCGACCAGGGTGTAGTCCACCTGCCCGAGCACGTCGCTGGTCTGGCCACGCTCGACCTCGATACCGGCCTGGACCGAGAAGGTGTCGCTGAAGCGATGGCGGATCGCGGTGGTGACGTTGGCATAGCGCGCGGTGTAGCCGCCATAGCGGTTTAGGCCGACACGCTCGCGCGTCGCGACACCGTCGATCAGCAGATCGTTGCGGCTGCCGTTCAGCGCCGGCTTCATGAAGCTGAAGGCGAAGCGGCCGCCGAGATCGGATTCCTTGAAATCGCCGAAGCGCTGGATCTTGGTGCCGTCGATGCGCGGGGCGAAGAAGACGCTGGCCTCCAGCCGCAGGCGCTCGGCGCCGCCGAACAGATTGCGGTGCTCCCAATAGGTCTTCACCGCCGGGCCATCGATGGTCGAATAGCGGGCCGAGAAGCCGAGCAGGCGCTTGGGCCGCTCGGTCACCTCGACGAAGATCGGCAGGTTGCCGGCGCCGTCGAGCTTGTCGCCCTCGCGGATGCGGACGGAGCCGACGGCGGGAATCGTCGCGATCGAGCGGCGGGTATCGGCCAGCGCCTTCGGCGAATAGGGATCGCCGGGCTCCAGATAGATGAAGGAGCGCACGACCGCGGGCGGGATCTCGTCGGTCTGGCCAACCGTGATGTCGCCGAAGCCGGCGAGCGGCCCCGGCGCGATGACATAGGTCACGTCCATGATGCCGGCGGCATGGTCGACGACCGGCCGCAGCTCGACGACCTTGGCCAGCGGGCGCGACTGCGCCCGCATGTAATCGACCAGGGCCGCCTGGGCGGCCTTCAAGGCGGCCGAGGTTGCCGGCTCCCCCGCTTTCAGCCGGGAGACCTTGACGGGGTCGGCGATGGCCGGCGGGCCGGCTTCGTCGCGCTCGACGACATCGATCCTGCGCAGGCCGAAGACCTTGCCGGGCCTTGCCCTGACCGTGATCGGCACGGCGTCGCGGTTGCGATGAGCTTCGAGCGTCCGCACCAGCGTCGCATCGGGCTCGGCCCCGATCTTGAGCGAGACACCGTCGACGATCAGCGTGACATCGGCGTTGAAATAACCCTGCGACCAGAGCGCATCGAGCATCGGGTTCAGGTCTGTCGCCATCCGGCGCGACAGGGATTCGCCGTCGGGCGGGGCATCCTGGCGCAGGCGATAGAGCAGCGAGGCGTCCTGCAGCGAGCGCGTCAGAGCCTTGGCGTCGTCGGCCTCGCCGAGATCGAAATCGAGCTTGTAAGGCAAGGCGGACGGGCTCGGGGCCGGTGGCTCGTCCTTCTTGGTGAAGAGACCAAACACGTCCAGCGACGAGAGATCGAAAGCCCGGGCCGGTTCCGCCTGCAGGCTCAGCAGTGTGGCAAACGCACAACCGCCGCTCAGCGCGACCGCATGCCCTGCCCTACGCCAAAACCGCATCCGCCCTCCAAGCAACCCCCACACTCAAACCGTGCCCATGCCCGCCGCCATCATAGGGAGCGGACAGGCATGTGCAATGCTCAAGGACTCGAACGTTCCTGCTAACGAAGGGTTAAGGTCACCGTCGCGAGCGGCGAAAGCCTGGTCACGATCTCGCCTTTCCCGGGCGAGAGCACGCCGCCGCAGAGGCTGCCGGTGGTCACGATCTGACCGGCCTTGAGGCCGCCGAGATCGTCGCTCTTGCGGTTCGCCCAGGCAAGGAAAGGCGTCATCGGATCGCCGTTTCCGTGGACAGCCGGCTGGTCGTAGATCGTCACGCCGTTCAGCGAGATGAAGCAACCGAAGCCGGTGGGATCATCCAGCGTGGCGATGTCGAGCTCGGGGCCGATCACGTAGCCGCCATGGCCCATCGCGTCGGCGAGCCAGAGCGGGAATGCGACATTGCCGGACCAGTTGGCGAGGCGGCTCTCGACGATCTCGATGCCGAGATAGGCCTTGTCGCAATAGCCCAGCAGTTCGGCGCGCGAATAGGCCTGAGCAGGACGGAACGGCACATCGCGGGCGAGCCGAAGCGCGATCTCGATCTCGATCCGCAATTCGGCGCCGATCGCGCCCTCATAGACATCGCCAGGGGCCAGATAGGGCCCGGGCATCAGACCGGCAACCGCCGTGCCGTCCTCGGCGATGCCGACCTTCCAGCCGGCTTCGGGAAGGCCGAGCGCCTTGCCCACCGCCGCCTGCGCGATAAGCCCTTCTGACAGGGTCGCCGGGACCGGCAGGCTCGCGATCTCCACCAGCGAGCGCTCGCGGCGGGCCTTCACCAGCGCATCGCGCACGGTCTCGACGGTGGTCGGCATGGGATTTCCTCTGCATCCGGACGGCAAGCGTACCAGCCCTGCTATCGCAGCCGGCGGGATGCGACAAGGCAAGCCGGCGCAGCGGAGGCCGGCGCAGGCACCATGGAACCTCGCCGTAGCTTAGCGGTTCCCAGATCATGGCACAGATCACTCATCGCACCCGGCGAAGGCTGCTGCAGGGGTTCGCCGGTCTCGTCCTGTTCGGCTCCGCGGCCGGAGCACAGTCCGCCGTTCCGGCAGGTGAATTCGTGCGCCAGACCGCCATCGCACAGATGTTCGGCATGGAGACGGCGACATTGGCGCTGCACAAGAGCAATTCGCCCGCGATCAAGGATTTCGCGCATGATCTCGCCAGCCAACAGGGCGCGGTGACCAGCGGCCTGCGCCGCATCGTGGCGAAGCGCTCCGACATCGCCCTCCCCGACCGGCCGGACAGGCGCCATCTCGACCTGCTGCGCGATCTCACCGACAAACAGGGCGCGGCCTTCGACAACGCCTATGTCGAAGCCCAGCGCAGCGCGCATCACGAGGTCGCCGTGCTGATGGAGCGCTATGCCAACGAGGGCGACGACCCCGAACTGAAAAGCTTCGCCGCGCAGTCGCTGCCGGTGTTCCGCGAGCTCGATCGCAAGGCGCGGGAGCTGCCGGTTGGGCCTTAGGTCGCCTCAACCCTTCGACCGCCCTTCCGCCTCGCGCTCGTAGACAGCCAGGAAGGCCTTGCCCATCAGCGATGTCTCGCCGTCGATCAGCTTGCGGAGGGTGGTCGCGCGGATGGCCTGGAGCGCGGGATCATTCGGCAGGGCCGATGCGGCAAGCTCCGCCAAGGCCACAGCGAGGCGGTTCTGCCCCTGGCCTGCCAAGACTTCGGCGCGCTCGGCCAACTTGCGGGCGCCTCCGGCAAGCTCCGCCAGTTCGGCGGCCAGCTCTGCCGTGCGGGCCGGTTTGAGATGGGCCGCGTTGCCGTCGAACCAGCCCGCGTAGAAATGATAGATGCCGCGGACCAGGAACTCAGGATCGTCGTATTTCGGCAGCAGATAGGGCTTGGCGAGATAGCTCGCCGGGATCTTCACCTTGCTCAGGACGTCTTCGAGCGTCGCGCCCGCATTCATCAGCGCCAGCGTCTCGTGGACGAGATGCTCCAGCGCCTCGGCGCCGTCGCTCAGCATCCGCGCGACACGCTCCGCTCCGAAGACGACCGGGCCGTGGCCGGGGATGAGGATGTCCGGCTTGAGCGCCTCCATCCGCCGCAAGGCCTGCGCCCATTCAGCGGCATAGCGCTGGACCTTGCGCGGATTGCCCGCATTGGGGAACACCCAAATCACGAAATCGCCGCTCGCCAGCACGCGCCGCTCCGGCAGCCAGACGAAGGTCGCGTCATCGGTCTCGCCGCGGCCGTGGAAGAGTTCGAGCCGCTCCCCGCCGATCACGAGCGACAGGGTGTCGTCATAGACCTCGTCGGGGCGGCGCTGGCCGATCGGATAGACATAGCCAGGCATGTTGAACTGCTGGCCCTGCACCAGGCTGTTGAAGCCGTGCGAGTCGACATAGCGCTGCATGCGCCGCGCGACATTGCGATGGGCGACGATGCGCGGGCGCGGCCAGCCGCGCGCATCCGCCTCCTCGTCGATCAGCTTGATGCCGCTGGTATGGTCGATATGGCCGTGGGTGAAGATCACCGTGTGGATCGGGCCATCGTCCCAGGAGCGGATGACGTCGAGCGTCTGCCGGGCGGTGTCGGGCTTGGCCGTATCGATCAGGACGAGGCCTTCGCCCGTGCGGATCGCCGTGACGCTGCCGCAGAAGTAGGTGGTGTGGACGGTGATGATGTTGTCGTCCACCTGGGTGATCGCGCCATGCGAGACCGCAGCGGTCCATTCCTCCATCGCGGCGGAGCCATCCCAGAGGCGCTCGAATAACGGGTCCTGTTTCATCGGGGGGCTCCTCCGGCAACGCCCTTCCCATTTAGCATCATCGCTCGCGGACGACAGGCCGGCCCGGCCGCATGCTGACAGCCGGCGTCAGCGGCCGCCCGCCGCCATCCCCGGCAAAGCGGCAACCCCGGCCCCGTCATGCCCTGCCGCCTCTGGACATCCCGCCCCAAAGCCCGGCAAGAAGCGGGCGGACGCCGCGGCTTCAAGATCGCGCGTGAGAAACGTCCCGGAGGAGACAGGATATGAAATCGCTTTGGGTCATGGCCGCCGCGCTCGGCGTCTCGCTCAGCCTGCCGGCGCAGGCGCAGGACAAGGTCAAGCTGGTCGACGTCATTGAGTTGTCGGGCGCGGGCGCCGCCGCCGGCACCAACTGGAAGAACGGCGCCGACATGGCCGCCGCCGACATCAACGCCAAGGGCGGCATCCTCGGCAAGCCGGTCGAGATCGTCCATTACGACACGCAGACCAATCCGGGGAACACCCGCGCCGCCGTGCAGCGCGCCATCGACGAGAACGCCTATGCCATCCTCGGCCCCATCTTCTCGGGCCCGATCGGCGCCTCCATGCAGATCTCGCAGCGTGCCGAGATCGCCCAGATCGTCGGCGGCGAGGCGGCCGGCTTCACCCGCCAGGGCAACCCCTACATCTTCCGCACCTCGATCAGCCAGGCGGCTGCGATGCCGAAGATCGCCAAATACATGAAAGAGACGCTGAAGGCGGGCTCGATCGCCGTGGTCTGGGTCAATAACGACTTCGGCAAGGGCGGGCGCGACACCATCCTGCCCGAGCTCGAGAAGGCCGGCATCAAGGTCGCCGTCGACGTCTCGACCGAGCAGGGCCAGGCCGACTTCACCGCCGACGCCATCAAGGTGAAGAATGCCAATGCCGACGCCGTCTTCGTCTACCTGAACGAGGAGGAGAGCGCCCGCTTCCTGCGCGCCGCCAAGCAGCAGGGCATCACCAAGCCGATGATCGGCGAGACCACCCTGCTCGGCGCCAAGGTGCTGGAGCTCGCGGGCGACGCCGCCAATGGCGTCAAGGGCCATGTCGGCCTCTCGACCGACGCGCCGATCCCGGCCCTGCAGGATTTCGGCAAGCGCTATCGCGAGAAATACGGCTTCTCCTCCGACCATAACGGCGTGAAGGGCTATATGGCCGTCTTCATGGTGAAATGGGCGACCGAGAAGCAGAAGAAGCTCGACAAGAAGGGCGTCGCCGACACGCTGCGCGGCGCGACCATCAAGGCGAGCGAGGAGCCGGGCATCCTGATGGATACGGTGATCGAGCAGAACGGCGATCTCGACCGCGACAGCTTCCTCGCCGAAATCGTCAACGGCAAGCAGGTGATCAACACCACCCTGCCGCGGATCAAGCCGTAAGCAGGCAGCATACCCCCGACGTCATCCCGGGCGAGCAGCGCTCGACCCGGGATCCATCGAAGGGCGTCGCGGCTGCATGGATCCCGGAACTCCGCTTCGCTGCGTCCGGGATGACGCGCACTGATTGAATACGAAACGCTCTCCAACCGAGCGCACACCGCATGGCCGAATTCATCGCCTATCTCATCGCCGGCATCGCCACGGGCTCGATCTACGCGCTCGCCGCGATCGGCTTCACGCTGGTCTGGCAGACCTCGCAGACGATCAATTTCGCGCAGGGCGAGTTCGTCATGCTGCCGGCCGTTCTGATCCTGCTCGCGGTCAAGCTCTTCGGCCTGCCGCTCTGGGCCGGCGGCCTCATCGGCATCGCGGTGTTCCTGCTGATCTTCGGCGCGGGCTTCAAGCTCGTCGTCGTCGACCCGATGATCAAGCACGGCGTGCTCCCGCTCGCCATCGCCACCATGGCGCTCTCGATCATCATGAAGGAAGGCGCCAAGGACGGTTTCTCAGCGGAGGCGCAGAGCTTCCCCTCGCTGGTGCCGACCGACATGATCAACCTGCTCGGCGCATCGATCTCGCTCCAGCATCTCGCGATCATCGTCGTCGCCTTCGCCGCGATCGGCCTGCTGCAATGGTTCGTCGGCGGCACGCGGCTCGGCCGGCAGATGCAGGCGACGGCGCAGAACCCTACCGTCGCGCGCATTCTTGGCATTCCCGTCGAGCGGATGGTGCTGCTCACCTTCCTGCTCAATGCCGCGCTCGCGGTCGTGGCCTCGCTGTTGATCTCGCCGATCTATCTGGCGAAGTTCTCGAACGGCGAGACCATCGGCCTCTTCGCCTTCATCGCGGCCATCGTCGGCGGCTTCAACCAGGTGCGCGGGGCGCTTGTCGGCGGCATCCTGATCGGCGTCGCGGATTCGCTCGCAGCAGCCTATATCTCGACGCAGTATCGGCTGGCCGTGCCGCTGGTGCTGCTCGTCGCCATCATCCTGGTGAAGCCGGAGGGATTGATGGGTCGCAAGGAGGAGCGCCGCGTATGAGCGCTCCTGCCCTGCAGAATCCCGCGCCCCCGCGCCGCTCGGCCCGCCGGCTCGATGCCGCTCTAATCGGGCTCGTGCTCGGCGCCGTCATCCTCTGGTTCGCACCGGTCGGGATGGGGCGCTACGGCACCTATGTGCTTTCGCTCTGGCTCGTCATGAGCATCGGCGTGATGGGGCTGAACCTGACGCTGGGCTATGCCGGGCAGAGCTCGCTGGCGCAGGCCGCCTTCATGGGGCTCGGCGCCTATGCCACCGCGATCCTGACCACGAAATACGGGGTGAACTGGTATGCCGCCTTCGCGCTATCGGGCCTGCTGACCTTCGCGGTCGGGCTGCTGCTCGGCTTCCCGGCGCTGAGGGTGCGGACCCATTACCTCGCCTTCGTCACGCTCGCCTTCTCGACCCTGATCTGGCTCGTCATCCGCAACGAGCAATGGCTCACCGGGGGCGTCTACGGCATCTCCAACATCAACCGGCCGGACTTCGTCGGGATCAAGCTGTTCGGCGCGCTGGAATTCCACCGCTTCGTCGTGGTCGTGACGCTGATCCTGTCGCTGAAGCTGTGGTGGCTGGTCCGCTCGCCCTGGGGCCGCGCTTTCACGGCACTGCGTGAGAACCCCGTCCGCGCCGCGAGCCTCGGCATCGACACCCGCACTTACACGCTGCTCGCCTTCGCCATCGGCTCGGCTTATGGCGGCTTTGCCGGCTCGCTCTATGCGCCGCTGGTCGAGTTCATCGACCCCTCGCCCTTCTCGCTGTCGCAGAGCCTGTTCCTGCTGCTGATGGTGGTCGCGGGCGGCTCCGGCTATCTCTTCGGACCCTTCGTCGGCGCGCTGCTCGGCGTCGTGCTGCCGGAATGGCTGCGCTTCGCCGGCTCGCTCTACCTGATCATCTTCGCAGCGATCGTTCTCGCCTTGCTCGTCATCTGTCCGCAAGGCGTCTGCGGCCTGTTCGAACGCGGCTGGCATGCGCTCCGCAGCAAGACCGGAGGCGCGCGATGAGCCCGGTCCTCGAAGTCCACGACCTGCACAAGGCCTTCGGCGGCATCAAGGCCGTGAACGGCGTCTCGTTCTCGGTGAACGAGGGCGAGATTCTCGGCATCATCGGGCCGAATGGCTGCGGCAAGTCGACCCTGTTCAACTGCATTCTCGGCCAGCTCGAACCCACGCAAGGCGCGGTAAAGCTCGACGGCCAGAACGTCACCAACATGCGCCCGTCGGCGCTCAACCGCCTCGGCGTCAGCCGCACCTTCCAGCTCCTGCAGGTGTTCCCCGAACTCTCGGTGCGCGAGAACCTGATCCTCGCCGGGCAGGAGCATCAGGGCTCGATGCTCGGGCGCCTGTTCGGCGCGCGCGACGCCGGGCTCTCCGACAAGGCCAAGCAGATGATCGGCTTCTTCAAGCTCGGCCATCTCGCGGATGCCAAGGCCGGCGGCTTGTCCTACGGCCAGCAGAAGCTGCTCGATGCGGCGATGGCCTTCATGGCCGGGCCGCGCCTCGCGCTGCTCGACGAGCCGGCCGGCGGCGTGAACCTGACCATGCTGGGCGATCTCAAGGAGCGGCTGCGCGCCATCAATGCCGAGCAGGGCGCGACCTTCGTCGTCATCGAGCACAACATGGATTTCGTGATGTCGCTCTGCACGCGCGTGATCGTGCTGGCGGAGGGCAAGGTTCTGGCCGAGGGCACGCCGGCCGAGGTCCGCGCCAACCCGGCCGTGATCGAAGCCTATCTGGGTCACTGAGGAGCACGGTGATGAGCCCCCCCATCCTCGAACTCGACGGCGTGGTCGGCGGTTATGGCGCCATGACCATCCTGAACGGCACATCGTTCGCGGTGAAGAGCGGCGCGATCACGACCGTGATCGGCCCGAACGGCGCCGGCAAGTCGACGGTGTTCAAGGCGATCTTCGGCCTGCTCAAGCTGCGCGAGGGCCGCATACGCTTCGATGGGCGGGACATCAGCGGGTGGAACCAGCGCAAGCTGCTCGAAGCCGGCATCTGCTATGTGCCGCAGGGGCGCAACATCTTCCCGGAGCTCTCGGTGCGCCACAATATCGAGCTGGGCACGGTCGCCGCCGGCTCGGGGATCAGCGACATGCCGCAGCGGCTGGAGGCGGCGCTCGACCGCTTCCCGGCGCTTCGCGCCAAGGCCGAACAGCAGGCCTCGACCTTGTCGGGGGGCGAGCAGAAGCAGCTCGAAATCGTGCGCGGGCTGCTGCTCGATCCCAAGCTCGTGCTGATCGACGAGCCCTCGATCGGCCTCTCGCCGCTGATGGTGCAGGAGACCTTCGGCATCCTGAAAGACCTGCGCGCAAAGGGCGTCTCGATCCTGATGGTCGAGCAGAACGCCCGCTCGGCTCTGGAAATCTCCGACGAGGGGCTGGTGCTCGAACTCGGCCGCACGCGCATGCAGGGCCCGGCGGCGGAGATCCTCGCCGATCCGCGTATCGGCCAGCTTTTCCTCGGCGGCACACTGACCGACGCGGCCTGAATTTCCTCGCCGTCATTCCGGACAAGCCGCGTCAGCGGCGCCGATCCGGAATCCAGCGAAGAACGCCGCGTTTTATGATGGATTCCGGGTCTCCGCTTCGCTGCGCCCGGAATGACGGGAACAGTCGCGCCATTCCGCTTTGACAGCGGCGCCCTCTCCTGACGGGATAGCGACGAATACCGAGACCGGAGCCACACGCCCCATGAAGATTCGCGCCGCCGTCCTGAACGCAAGCCCGGTTGCGGCGCCCTATGCGCAAAGCCGCCCGCTGCGGATCGAGGAGCTCGACCTCGCCCCGCCCGGCCGCGACGAAGTTCTGGTCCGTATCCGTGCCGCGGGCCTCTGCCATTCCGATCTCTCGGTGATCGACGGCAACCGTCTGCGCCCGGTGCCGATGGTGCTCGGCCACGAGGCTGCCGGCGAGGTGGTCGAGACCGGCGAAGGCGTCGACGATCTGAAGCCCGGCGACCGCGTCGTGATGGTGTTCGTGCCATCCTGCGGGCATTGCGCGCCCTGCGCCGAGGGCCGCCCTGCCCTCTGCGAACCCGGCAATGCCGCCAACGGGCGCGGCGAGATGCTGGGCGGCGGACGCAGGCTCTCGGTCGCCGGCCAGCCGGTGCATCACCATATCGGCGTCTCCGCCTTCGCCGAGCATGCGGTGATCTCGCGCCGTTCGCTGGTCAAGATTGAGGCCGATATCCCGCATGAGATCGCCGCCCTGTTCGGCTGCGCCGTGCTGACCGGCGTCGGCGCCGCCGTGAACACGGCGCGGATCAAGGCCGGCGAGACGGTCGCGGTGGTCGGGCTCGGCGGCGTCGGGCTCTCGGCCCTGCTCGGCGCCATCGCCTGCGGCGCCTCGCGCGTCGTCGCCGTCGATCTCGCGCAGGACAAGCTCGATCTGGCGCTGGCGCTTGGCGCGACCGATGCATTCAAGGCCGACACGCCCGATGCGGTCGAAGCGATCCGGCAGGCGACCAAGGGTGGTGTCGATCACGGGCTGGAAATGGCCGGCTCGGTCAAGGCACTCGATCTCGCCTACCAGATCACAAGGCGCGGCGGCACGACGACGACGGCTGGCCTCGCCAACCCCGCCCATACGCTCTCGCTCTCGCCAGTGAGGCTGGTCGCGGAGGAGCGAACGCTGAAGGGCTCCTATGTCGGCTCCTGCGTGCCCTCGCGCGACATCCCGCGCTTCATCGAGCTCTATCAGCGCGGGCGGCTGGCCGTGGACAAGCTCTGGACCAGTTCGGGCAGTCTCGACGAGATCAACGAAGGTTTCGACGCGCTCAACGAAGGCCGCACGATCCGGCACATCGTCAGAATGTGAGGCGGCTCGCAGCAAGCCTGAAACAAGCGGCCGTTTCCTTGCTACGCCAAAGACATGACGCCCGCTCATGAGATGTTGATTCAAGCCGCGCGTCGCTTCGCGATGCCGTATGCCAAGCTGTCGAGAGAGCACCTCCCGCGCCAACCCGCCGCCCGCGTTTGACTTGGCCGCGGCGCGGCGCTCTTCCTCTCCCGACTACTGAGGGAATACCGATGTCGAATGCGCTGGAAGGTATCGTCGTGGTCGCGCTGGAGCAGGCGGTCGCCGCGCCTGTCGCGAGCTGCAAGCTCGCCGATGCCGGTGCGCGCGTCATCAAGCTGGAGCGGCCGGAGGGCGATTTCGCCCGTGGCTATGACGGTTTCGCCAAGGGGCAGTCCTCCTATTTCGTCTGGATCAACCGGGGCAAGGAATCCTGCCGGGTCGACCTGCGGCAGCCGGAGGATCTCGCGCTGGTCGAAGCCATGATCGCCTCGGCCGATATCTTCATCCAGAACCTGGCGCCCGGCGCCACTGAGCGGCTCGGGCTCGGCAGCGCCACACTCCGGCAGCGCCATCCGCGCCTCATCACCTGCGACATCTCCGGCTATGCGCCGGGCACGCCACATGAGCGGCGCAAGGCCTATGACCTGCTGATCCAGGCGGAATCGGGCCTCTCAGCCATCACCGGCACGGCCGAATCCGGCCCTTCGCGCATCGGCGTCTCGATCGCCGATATCGCGACCGGACAGGCCGCCTATGCCGCGATCCTCGAAGCGCTCCTGAAGCGGGCACGCACCGGCGCGGGCTCCGCGATCGCGCTCTCGCTGTTCGACACGCTCGCCGAATTGATGAACGTGCCCTATCTCACGCGCCGCTATGGCGGCATCGAGCCGGCACGCGTCGGGCTCGCCCATCCCTCGATCGCGCCTTACGGCGTGTTCTCGCTGCTCGATGGCGAGGTGCTGGTCTCGATCCAGAGCGAGCGGGAATGGCAGGTCTTCGCCCGCGACGTGCTGGAAAGTCCGGAGCTGGCCGCCGATCCGCGCTTCGCCTCGAATGTGCTGCGGGTGAAAGACCGTAAAGCGCTCGACGAAGAGGTGCAGGCGAGGCTCGGCCGGCGGCGCTTCGCGGATGTCGCTGCCGCGCTCGATCGCCACGCGATCGCCTATGGGACCGCCTCCAGCGTCGGCGGGCTGATCGACCATCCGGCTGCGACCGCCCTGCCCGTCCCGACACCGAACGGCCCGGTCGAGGTGTTGGCGCCGTCGGCGGTCGTCGATGGACAGCGCGTCGCGATGCGGCCGGTGCCGGCGCTCGGCCAGCACGACGCGGCGTTGCGTGCCGAATTCATCCGAAAGATAGAAGCGAAATCCGCTTGAGCGGAACGGTCGCGCCGGATCGAGGAAAGGTTTCCATGAGCATCGACATCGCCCACCTCGTCGGCTGGACCGGCAAAACCGAGGAAGCGCAGGACATCGTCACGCCACGCCTGGTGCGGAGCTTCGCCGCCACCTTCGGTCGCCATCTCGCGCCTCACGGAGCAGGCGAAGTGCCGCTCGCGTTGCACTGGTGCCTGGCACCACCGATCTCGGACATAGAAGCGTCCGGCCCCGACGGCCACGCCGCCAAAGGAGAGTTCCTGCCGCCGGTGCCGCTGCCGCGGCGGATGTGGGCCGGCGGACGGATCGAGACGCTGGCACCATTGCGCGAGGGCGATCGCGTCACCCGGCATTCCCGCATCGGCGACATCGCCTACAAGGAGGGGCGCAGCGGCCCGCTCTGCTTCGTCGCGGTCCATCATGACTATGCGACCGAGCGCGGCATCGCACTGCGCGAGCGACACGACATCGTCTATCGCGAGGCGGCGCAGCCCGGCGCCTCTCCTGCCGGAGCGCCCGGCCCGGTCGCCGATGGCGAGCCCGCCGATCTCACCTGGGAGGTCGAAGGCAGCCCGCTGCTGCTGTTCCGCTACTCTGCACTGACCTTCAACGGCCATCGCATCCACTACGATTTCCCCTATGTGACGGGGATGGAAGGCTATGCCGGGCTCGTCGTGCATGGACCGATCCAGGCGACGCTGATCGCCAATATCATCGCGACGCTGACGGAGGGCGCGCCGGTCCGGCTCGACTATCGCGGCCTCAATCCGCTGATCGCCGGCGACATCTTCCGGGTGAAGGCGAAGCGGCAGGCCGATGGCAGCGTCAGGGGCTGGACCGAGGGCGTGGACGGGCGCGTGCGCATGGAGGGCGTCCACCGCCCGGCGTGAACGCTTCGTGCAGGCCCGTCGATCCGGGTTCTTGCCCTCTCCGTTCACCATCTTTCGAATGTCGGGCGGGCCCGGCATCTTCCCTGTGTCACGGCCGCGCCGCAATGCTAACGTCCTGTCCCGGCAAGGGCAGTGGGAGCCGGGCATGGCACAGGATCGTCGTCTCAACCGTCGCGAGACGCTCAAGGCCGGGGCCGCGATCGCCGCCTGCGCCGCCCTGCCCGGGGCGGCCGCCGCGCAGGCGCCGGCAAAGCTGAAGCTTCGCGTGCTCGAGACCACCGATCTCCACGTCAATGTCGTGCCTTACGACTATTTCCGCGACGGCCCGGACGACACCGTCGGCCTCGCCAAGACCGCGAGCCTGATCAAGGCGGCCCAGAGCGACGTGAAGAACAGCCTGCTCTTCGACAACGGCGATTTCCTGCAGGGCTCCTCGCTCGGCGACTACATCGCCTACAAGAAGGGGCTGAAAGCCGGCGAGACCCATCCGATGCTCGCCGCGATGAATGCCCTGCCCTATCTCTGCGGCACGCTCGGCAACCATGAGTTCAACTACGGGCTGGACTTCCTCGACCACGGGCTCGCCAAGGCGGAATTCCCGATGGTCTGCGCCAATGTCGAGCGCGCCGGCGGCGGCCCGCTGGTCGATGCCTGGCGCCTGTTCGAGCAGAGCTTCGAGGACGAGGCCGGCAATAGGCATGTCCTTCAGATCGGCGTGATCGGCTTCGTGCCGCCGCAGATCATGCAATGGGACAAGGGCAATCTCGACGGCAAGATCGTCGCGACCGACATCGTCGACGCCGCCGAAAAGCATATGCCGGACCTGCTCGACGCCCAGCCCGACCTCGTGATCGCCCTTTGCCATTCCGGCATCGCCGGAGGCACGCGGCGCGGCATGGAGGAGAACGCCGCGCTGCATCTCTCGAAGATCGACGGCATCGACGTCATCCTGACCGGCCACCAGCATCTGGTCTTTCCCGGCGGCAAGTCCTTCGACGGCATTGCCGGCGTCGACAACGTCAAAGGCTCGCTCAACGGCAAGCCGGCCTGCCAGCCCGGTTTCTGGGGCTCGCATCTCGGTATCGTCGATCTCGACCTGGAAAAGCGCGGCGAGCGCTGGACCATCGCCGATTTCAAGGTCGAGGCGAAGCCCATCTACGAGCGGATGCCCGATCGCAGGATCGTTCCCAAGGCCACCGCCGAGCCGGCGATCCTGGCGGCGGTCAAGACCGACCACGAGGCGACGCTGGCCTATATGCGCGAGCCGGTCGGCAGCACGGCGGCACCGATCAATTCCTATTTCGCGCTGGTGGCGGACGATCCGTCGATCCAGATCGTCGCGGAGGCGCAGATCGCCTATGCTAGGCCGCTGATGGCGCAGACGCGCTGGAAGAACCTGCCGATCTTGTCGGCGGCGGCGCCGTTCAAGTCCGGCGGGCGTTCCGGTCCCTCCTTCTACACCGATATTCCCGCCGGCCCGCTGGCGCTGAAGAACATCGCCGACATCTATCTCTACCCGAATACGGTGCAGATCGTGAAAGTCAGCGGCGCGGACGTAAGGGAATGGCTGGAGCGCTCCGCCGGCGTCTTCAACCGCATCGACTTGGCAAAGAGCGAAGAGCAGCCGTTGATCAACCCGGCCTTCCCCGCCTTCAATTTCGACGTGATCGACGGCGTGACCTATCGGATCGATGTCACGCAAGCCTCGCGCTACGACAACGACGGCAAGCTCGTCGCAGCCGAAGCGCACCGGATCCGCGACCTCGCCTTCGCCGGCCAGCCGATCGACGAGAAGGCGGAATTCCTCATCGTTACAAATAATTACCGTGCCGGAGGCGGCGGCAACTTCCCGGGCACGAAGACCACGGTTGTGCTGGAGGCGCCCGACCTCAACCGCGACGTGGTCGTGCGCCATATCCTCGGCAAGAAGACGATCGACCCGAAAGCCGACGGCAACTGGTCGCTCGCGCCGCTGCCGCCCCGCGTCGACGTGACCTTCCTGACCTCTCCGGCAGCAGCCGGCAAGCTGCCCCCGGGCCTGAAGGCGGAGCCTGCGGGAGACGACCCCGAAGGTTTCGCCAAGTACCGGCTGCGCGGCTGACTGTGCGGCATCGACGGCAAGTTATAATTTGTCGGCGAAACCTCCGAAGCGACATACAGTTCTTTAATAGATTTTTAGCGAGGATAGCCGCTAGGCCGGGCGACAAACAGACATAGACAGTGACGGGACGCCTGATGATCGTCGACGTTCATGAGAACGACAGCGCGATGAAATCGGAGCTTGTGGCGGCGCTTTATGCCACGCCCGGAACGATCTTCATCGGCACCGTCACGGTGGCAGCGGTGATGGCCGCGAGCGCCCTGCTGACGGGCGACCTGGCGTTCCACGCCATGGCCGCGGCCATGGTCGCGATCGGCCTGTTCCGCTACCTGTCTCACCGTTACTACAAGGGCGTTCATCTCGGCTCTGCCAGCGAAAGCCAGATCGGTACGCTTGAAAATCTCGCCATGGCCGGCGCCTGGTCGACGGCCGCCCTGATCTCGGGCTTCGGCTGCTACGCCGTCCTGCGCTATACCTATGAGCCTGTCGCCGCGCTCGCGATCGCCCAGACGATCGGCTATCTCGCCGGGATTTCCGGGCGCAACAGCTCGCGGCCGGTGATCACCCGCGTGCAGGTGCTGGCGGCCGCGATGCCGTTCACCTTCGCCCTGCTCTGGACGCGGGATCCGGCTTATCTGGTGATCGGGCTCTCGGTCCTGCTCACCACCGTCCTGACCTTCTCCAGCGCCCAGGTGATTCACGAGATTTTCCTCGCAAGGCTGCGCACGATGCGCGAGCTGGAGCATCTGGCGGTCAACGACACGATCACCAGCCTCTACAACCGCCGCGGCTTCATGCGGGAAATCCGGCAGATGGCCGCGTCGGGCCTCCCGGTGACGCTGATCTCGATCGACATCGACCGTTTCAAGAGCATCAACGACAGCCTCGGCCACGATATCGGCGATGCGCTGCTGCAGGGCTTCAGCGAGACGCTGATCGCCGAGCTCGGCGTCGGCGACATCGCCGCACGCACCGGCGGCGACGAGTTCATGGTCGCGACCTCGCGCGACGCCGAAGGGTCGAGCGCGCTTGCCGCCCGCCTGGTCATGATGCTCGCCAGCCAGCGCGTCATCGGTGGGCGCCATGTCACCGCCACGGCCAGCATGGGCATCGCGCCCGCCGGCTGCGCCGCCTCGATCGACGAGGCCCTGAAATGCGTCGACATCGCCCTCTACCGGGCCAAGCTCGACGGGAGGAACCGTTTCGTCATGTACACCGATGCCATCCGCAACGAGCATGAAGACGGCGTGGCGCTCGAAACGGAACTGCGCGACGCCATCCGCCGCGGCGAGTTCGAGCTGTATTTCCAGCCGATCTACAATCCCCGCTCCGGCACGGCGACGATGGCAGAGGCGCTGCTGCGCTGGCGCCATCCGCGGCGCGGCATGGTCAGCCCCGATATCTTCATCCCGCTGGCCGAGCGCACCGGGCTCATCACCGTGCTCGGCTCCTGGGTGCTCGGCGAGGCGATCCGCACCGCGTTGTCCTGGCCGCGCAGCGTCGGCGTCAGCGTCAACGTCTCGGCCCGCCAGTTCGACCATGGCCATGACATCGTCGGCGTCGTCGAAGCGCTGCTGCGGATGAGCGGCATCGAGCCGCAACGGCTGACGATCGAGATCACCGAGAGCTCGCTGATCGACGACCCCGACCATGTCGTCTCCCGTCTCGTGGCGCTGCGCGCCCTCGGCGTGCGGATCGCGCTCGACGATTTCGGCACGGGCTATTCGTCGCTCAGCTATCTCGCACATCTGCCGATCGACACGATCAAGATCGACCAGGCCTTCACCCAGGAGATCGGCACCTCGCGCAAGGCGGATTCGCTGATGAACGCGATCGCCCAGCTCGCCCATGACCTGAAGCTGCGCCTGATCATCGAGGGCGTCGAGACGCAGGAGCAGCTTACCATCATCGAGAAGCACGCCGTCCACGGCATTCAGGGCTACATCTTCGCCCGGCCGATGACAGCGGGCGATTTACTGCCCATGATCGGCAATCGTGTCGCGACGGGGCGGATGGGGTCGGCGCGCTCGCGCTCCGGCTCGCGCAAGCCGGGGCGCTACAGCCAGGTTGCCTGACGCCCCGGACGCATACGATCGCGCGAGCCGGAGGCCTTGATGCAGCGCCCGAACTATCCGAGCGGGAAGGATCTGCTGAGCGCCGATGCCGTTTCGCGCTTCGACCTCGACGACATCATCGCGCGCGCCGAACGGCATCTGCACGAGGAAGAGCTCGAAAAGGCCGGCCTGCCCCTGCCCGAGCAGCCGCCGGCCCCGCGCCGCCGGCCGAAGGTGATCGCCACGCTGTTCGACCAGCGCAGCACGCGCACACGCCTCGGCTTCCAGTCCGCGGCCGCGCGGCTCGGCCACCAGTCGATCGACGCCTATGACACCGATCGCAGCCGGATGGGCACGGCCACGGGCGAATCGATCGAGGACCATATCCACACGGTCGAGCTCTACAGCGATCTGCTGATCGTGCGCTCGCATCTGGAGGACATGCCCTATCGTGTCGGGCGCCTGAGCTATCTGCCGGTGATCAATGCCGGCAATGGCGCCGACGAGCACCCGACCCAGGCGCTGATCGACATCTTCGCGATCCGACAGATGCGCGGCCCGATCGAGACGCTCAGCATCGCCCTGTCGAGCGATTCGCGGGCGCGCTTCGCCATCTCCTTCGTGAAGATGCTGCGCCTCTCGCCGCCGAAGCGCTTCACGCTGTGCTGCCTGCCCGACACCCCGATCAACCCGGCGATGCGGGAGGCGATGACCGTGCTCGCCGATCTCGGCACGCAGGTCGGCCTCGTGCACGAGATCCGCCATACGCTCGACCATGACGTGCTCAGCATCCAGATGCAGGACATGAGCAAATTCGCCCACGCCTCCCTTGGCAACGAGGCGGTGGACAAGGAAAAAGAAAGCGAACCCTTCACCCTGACCGCCCGCAAGGTCCTGGATGCCCGTTCCGACACGCTGATCCTCAACCCTCTTCCGCGCTTCTCGGAGCTCGACACCTCATGCGACAGCCTCCCGAACGCAGGCTATTTCCGCCAGGTCCAGCTGTCCGTGCCGATGCGAATGGCCATCCTGGAGCGCATGCTGCTGGGGATACCTTGGACGGGGCAGGCAGAGGCTTTCCGGCCTTCCTCGGGTGGATGAGCGCCTATCTCGCGTCCTATCTCGCGATCGCCGTCTCCATCCGCCTGCTGTCCGGCTATCTCACCGTCATCGAGATCGGGCTCTTGCGCTCGGTCGGCAGCCTTGCCATCGCAGCCTCCGCGGTCTGGGCGGGCGGGGCCGAGCAGCGACGCGATGTGCTGCCGCCCAAACTGCGCGAGGATGTCGTCCGCAGCGTCCTGCATCTCGCCGGCTCGCTCGCGCTGATCTGGAGCCTGGCGCATCTGCCGCTCGCGCTCGTTACCACCATCGAGTTCTCAGGCCCGCTCTTCGCAGCCGTGCTGCTCCTGCTGGTCCTGCGCCGCCGGCCCGGCCTCGGGCCGGCGATCGGCCTCGCCCTGCTCGCGACCGGGATCGGTCTCCTGGTCTTCCGGCTGGACGCGGTCCCCAATCGCGACATCGCCATCGCCATCGGCGCCGTCGCGATGCTGACCACCACCAATCTCATGCTGGCGCGGCTCGCGGCGCAGCGCAGCACGCTCTCGATCGTGCTGCTGATGCACGCGATCCAGCTGCCGCTCTACCTGCTGCTCTGGCTCTTCGTGCCGGAACAGTGGTCGCCGCCACCACAGCCCTACCGGCTGGCCTTCGCGCTGCCCGAGCTTGCCGTGATCGGCGGCGCCGTGCTCGCGCTCATCGTCGGCGGCTTCGTCTCGCAGGCCGCGCTCGCCAATGCCTCGCGCCATGCTTCGCCGCTGCAGCTTTGCAGCGCCGACACCCTGCGCGTCCCGCTGATCACCTTCGCGGCCTATCTTCTGCTGGCGGAACTGCCACCGGCGGAACTTCTTCTGCCGGGGCTCTGGGTGCTCTGCGGCGTCGTCATCACCAGCCTGCCGGTGTCAGTGGCTGCGAAGCTGCGCCCGGAGCAGGCCGGGCGCGCTTGATGCTGCCGATCAGGGCGCGATCTCGAAGATCACGTTGACCTGCGTCCGGTAGGTGTTCTCGCCGCTCTCGAGGGGGACGGAAGCGTCCTTGGCCGCCATGCGCAGCGCGCCGCCGTAAGGCATCGGGCGCGGCATGCTGGACTGCTCCTCGATCGAAAGAATCTTGCCGAGCTTGACCTCGGCAGCCTCGGCCAGGGTCTTCGCCCGCGCCACGGCATCGGCGACGGCGCGCTTGCGCGCCTCGGTCAGCGTCGGCTTCATGTCGTCCTTGACGAAGGCGATGCCGCCGCCCTGGTTGACGCCGAGCCCCACGACCTTGTCGAGGATGCCGCCGGCGTCAGCGAGATTGCGGACCCGGACGGTCAGCGCATTGCTGACGCTATAGCCCGCGATCTTGGGCTCGCCGGCGCGGTCCTTGCCCGGCTGGGCGTAGCGCGGCTGGATATTGAGGCCCGCGGTCTGGAGATCGCGCTCGGCGATGCCGGCCTCCCTCAGGGCGGCCAGCACCTGCTTCATCGCCTCGTTATTGGCGGTGAGCGCCGCGCGCGCCGTATCCGCCTCGCGCAGGACGCTGAGATTGAGGATCGCCATGTCCGGCGCGACATTCACCTCGCCCTCCCCGATCACGCTGATGCGCGGGCTGGGACGCCGGCCGGCATCCTCCTGAGCCGTGGCGGACGTAACCGGCAACATCGCGGCAGCGATCAGAGCGGTTCCGGCCAAGGCGGGGACGAAGAGGTTAGACATCGTGACTCCTGAAAATTCCGCGGCCGAACGGCCGTAACGATGCCAAAGCGCCCGATGATGTCGAAATTATCACGGTGCGGGGGCGATCAGCGCGAGCTCCCCTGGTGGCGCGGATCAGCTCCTCCTCGCAACTGGCAATGTACCGCAGGGATCAATCATGACGGAGATTTAACTTTCGCACGGCGCCCGCGCCCCCTAGATTAGAATAAATCTAATCTTTGGACGCCCCAATGACCGCATCTCCCATCCGCCCGATCGTTCCCGCCGCCTATGACGCGGTCTCCCGATCGCTGCACTGGAGCATGGCCGCGCTCATCGTGGTTGCCTTCGCTCTCGGCCTCACCGTCGATCTCTTTCCAAAGAGCTGGGATCATGCGCTTGTTGAGACCCACAAGGTCATCGGGACGGCGATCCTGCTCCTGCTGTTCGCTCGCTTCGGATGGCGCCTGACGCACCGGGCGCCGCCTCCGGAGGAAGGTCCGGCGATTCTCGCTCTCGCGGCACGGGCAGGCCATGCCGCGCTCTACCTCGCCATGCTGATCGTGCCCGTCCTCGGGCTGGTCTATGCGGTCAGGCGCGGACAAGGCCTGGATTTCGGCCTGTTCGCCTTGCCGCCACTCCAGGCGGCGGAGCCGCGCGCCATCACACGCCCGATCCGCACCTGGCACGAATGGGCCGCCTATGCGC
>NZ_JAELTI010000392.1 GCF_016428755.1 Allobosea sp. ASV33 | reverse complement strand
CTTCGAGATCGCGACGGCGGATCACCAGGTGAAGGCGTTTCACCTTGGGGGCCAAGTATACCACCGCCTGCCCGGCAGAGTTCCCCCCGCCGACCAACGCAACCTCTTCACCTTCGCAAAGGCGCGCCTCGACAGGCGAGGCCCAGTAGGAGACGCCATTTCCTTCGAACGCGTCGAGGTTTGCGATATCCGGCCGGCGGTACCTCGCGCCCGCAGCTATCACAACTGTCCTAGCCTGGATGCCAATGCCGTTCG
>NZ_JAELTI010000391.1 GCF_016428755.1 Allobosea sp. ASV33 | reverse complement strand
CCTGGATGCCAATGCCGTTCGAGAGGGACAGTCGTTTGATCCTGCTGTCGTGGCAATCGAGTTCGGTTACGGCCAGGGGAATAGCGATCTCGGCGCCAAATTTCTGAGCTTGATTATAGGCACGTCCGGCAAGGGCCTGGCCTGATATGCCGGTCGGAAAGCCTAGGTAGTTCTCGATCCGTGCCGAGGCGCCAGCTTGGCCCCCAAAGGCGCGCTGATCGAGCACCAGAACGCTCAAGCCCTCCGATGCCGCAT
>NZ_JAELTI010000390.1 GCF_016428755.1 Allobosea sp. ASV33 | reverse complement strand
ACATCGAGATTGGGTGTTTCATGAAACCGGATGTGGGGTATGCGACGAAGGCAATTTGGGCGTGAGTTCAAGATCGAGGCGGTCCGCCTGATCAAGGACCGCGGAGTGAGTGTGGCGCAGGCGTCTCTGGATCTGGATGTCCAGGAGAACCAGCTTCGCAAATGGGTGAAGCTCTTTTCGGCCGACCCTGCGCAGGCCTTTCCCGGCCATGGCCAGATGAAGCCGGAGCAGCTTGAGATCGAGCAGCTGCGGCGCGAGGTGGCCAAGCTCA
>NZ_JAELTI010000389.1 GCF_016428755.1 Allobosea sp. ASV33 | reverse complement strand
AAGCTGTGCTCCTCGGCCACGATCTGAAACCACCGGAGCTGGTTGAGATCGGTCTTGTCCATGAGAACCCTCGGCATCTGCCCCCCGAGATTAATCGATCACATCGATCAGTGCATTCCAATTTCGGTGGGTAATCAGTCCGCGGCTGAACCGCTATTTTGCACCGCATCAACAGATGCAGGAGCGACCCAACATGGCGGTTACCGCCGTATCGGAGGAAGGAACCAAGCCGATCGCCGCCTGGGGCGCCGTCCTCTCGATGGCGCTTTGCG
>NZ_JAELTI010000388.1 GCF_016428755.1 Allobosea sp. ASV33 | reverse complement strand
GACGCCGATGGCCGAGGGGTTGCGCGCGACCGAGGGCCAGACCGGACAGGCGATCTCGATCAGCGGCCTCTTCGCGGTCATAGCGAGCATGGCCATCACCACGGCTGCCGGGACGCTGAACCGGAAATGGGTCTTGGTCGCGATGACGGCCTTCATGCTGGTCTCGCTGGTCCTGGTCGCGGCCGCCCCGAACTTCGCGGTGCTGATGCTCGGTCGCGCCCTGCTCGGGATCTGCATCGGTGGCTTCTGGGCGCTCGCGACGGCCGTGATCATGCGCCT